>JBAXLW010000005.1:0-49408 GCA_037134575.1 Verrucomicrobiota bacterium
GCTCGACGATTTAGTGAAGACGCACAATCTCGATCTTGCGGAATTAGTCGAGAAAATGGCGGCAGCCGTCTATCATTATCAATCTGAACAAAACCAATTTCGATAATTGAGCGACCGATGGAATAAATGATTTCACAACCCATCGGTCGCTTACTTCCCCTTAAAAGCAGTCTTTGCCAATGTGGCGGGTGACGAGCTTTTTGAGTTTTTTGACGTTTTCCAGCTCTTGGGATTTAAGATCAATCCAAAACTTTTTGAGTTCTTTGTCTGTTTCAGCGTTGGCGATATACTGGTCCGCGTGCCAAACCGCATCAATGCGCTTACTGAGCTCATGGATCATGTCGCGGTCGTGATTGGCGGCGGCTTTGGTTTCACCGATATGTTCGATGCTTTTTTCTAATACGAGTGGCATGGTGTTGGTTTTCTCTCATTGGGTTGATGCGGGGCGTCACTGCTCCGCAAAAGGATTGGGATGAGGCCAGAGTTCTTCGATTCCCCGCGGCAGAATGCTGCGCACGTCGCCGATCTCGCCGGACCCGATCCGATCTTGAAGCACCGCAAAAACGGCTTTGGTGCAGCGAAGCGGATCAAGTGCGCCAGGCCCTGAGTAGCTGGCCTGGACGCAGTCGAGAAACTGCTGCCGATCGAGTTTTTCGGGTTTGTTGGAAGGCGACCATCCTTCATAATAAATGCCGCGGAGGAATGCGGGAAGGCCTGCGGCCAGATGGCTCGCCTCTTCGGGGGTGAGCCGATCGCGAAGGGTGTGCATGACGGAGCGCAAGGCGTGGTAGGCTGCTTGGCGATTATCGTCGTGGAGTTCGTCGCCGACGCTGGCCAGCCATTCGCTGGTCTTCTGCATCGAGGCGTTGATGTTGGCAGTTACGGGGTCATTCATGGCGGTATCGAAACCCCTTCGCAGTCCCAGTGCCAGTAACCGGAAAATGCGATAAGCCTCTCAACAAGAGGAAGCGACCTCTGCCTGCATCGCTCGACCCGTCGCGCAAACCATGCAATCCGCATTCCGCGCGGTGCAAATTGCACCCAGACAGGTGCAATTAGGGATAAAGCACGGCTTGCAAATACAGTCCGTCGGCGGGGGCGCAGAGTGGTGATTTACCGAGTGGCAAGCCGGGTGCTTGGTCGAGTAAGGCGGCGAAATCATCCAAGCGGATGCGGCCCTGCGCGGCGTGGACCGCCGCGCCCGTGAGTAGGCGGACCATTTTGTAGAGGAAACCATCACCTTGGTAGGTGATGCGGTATCCGTCATCGAGCGTGCTCAACTCGGTCTTGTGGATCGTGCGGCACCAATCGAGATCGGGCGTTTCGTTGCCGCGATAGGCGGCGAAGGCGTGAAAATCATGGCGCCCAAGGTAGATTGAAAGTGCCTCGCGCAGGACGTCGGCATCCAGTTGGCGTGGCAAATGCCATGCTATGCCTGCCTTGAGCGGCGGCAGGACGGGTTCGGTACAGAGGTCGAAGTGGTAGATTTTGCCAATGGCGGAAAAGCGGCTGTGAAAATCCGGCGCCACTTCGTCGCAGGCCATGATGCGGATCGTCGCCGGCAGTTTGCAATTCAGCGCAGGCACCCAGTTGAAGGGGTTCATGGAAGTTTCCGGCGGCGCGTCAAAATGAGCGACTTGGGCGATGGCGTGCACGCCGGTATCGGTGCGGCCGGAGCCGTGCAGCCGCAGTGGTTGTTTAGCAACTTCTTCCAAGGCGCGCTGAACGATGTCTTGCACGGTGTTGCCGCAGACTTGGGACTGCCAGCCGTTGTAGGGGCGGCCGTCGTAGGCGATGGTGAGTTTGAGGCGCATGGGAAATAGTTTCTGAAGATGGGGAGAATGGGAGTTAGGGGAAGAATGGGAGATGGGCGACGGCATGGTTCGCATTCTTCCTATGTTTCCTATCCACCGTAACCGCTTTCCTCCATCCACAAATTGAGAATCTCGACGGCGGCGGCTTGATCAATGACGGCTTTTTGCTGGCGGGCGTTGCGGCCTGCGGCGCGGAGCTTGGCTGCGGCGCTGGAGGTGGTTAGCGTTTCATCGACAAAAATGAGCGGCAGTTCGGGAAGCCGCAGCCGCAGCTGCTCGGTAAAGGCTCGGACTTTCGCAGCGGAGCTTCCTTCGCTGCCATCCAGACGGACTGGCAGGCCCACGACGAGGGTCCGGATGTGGCGCAGCTCCACCAGGCGGGCGATGCGCTCGATGGCGACGCCTTTACTTTGATCGATGGTCTCGACCGGGTGCGCGAGAATGCCGAAGTCATCGGTCGCAGCTATGCCGATCCGCGCATCGCCGTGATCGATGCCTAGCGCAGGGTGCGGGGAATCTGGCTGCAGTGTATTCAAAGAAGCTCGACAGGGAGAATGTCGGAAAGTTTTTTGATCGAATCCGCCTGAAGGCGATTGGCGATGAGCAGGGCGTCGGGCGTTTGCACGATGATCAAATCGTCTACCCCGAGCAAGGCGATGTGGGTGCCAGGGCGGGCGCTGTAGACGATATTATTGCGCGAATCGATCTTGCTGATCGGCTGGTTGACGCAGTTTTCGTCGCCAATTTTGTCGAGATACTTGGCGATGGAAATCCACGACCCCACGTCATCCCAGTCAAAAGTCGCTTCAATGTTGAGGACGCGGTCGGCGGCTTCCATGAGCGCGTAGTCGATGGAAATCGGCGTGAGCTGAGGAAACTGGGCGGCGACCGTGGCACCGATGTCGGAAGTGTGGCGCAACTCTGACACAAACGCGGCAAGCTCGGGCGCGTGGCTGGCGAGTTGCTCAATGACCGTCGGCAGCGACCAGACAAACATTCCTGCATTCCATGAAAAATGGCCTTGGGCAAGAAATTGCTCTGCCAGTTCGGCATTGGGTTTTTCGCGGAAGCGCTTCACCTCCACGGGCGGGTTCTCGCATTCCAAACCCTCAATCACTGCGTGCTCGCCGCGTTCGATGTAGCCATAGGACGGACAGGCCCAAGTCGGGCGGATGCCGATGGTGACCAGGCCGTTGGACTTTTCCGCAGTGGCGAGGGCGTCGCGCATGACTGCGTGGTAGGCGGCAGTGTCCTGAATGAGTTGGTCGGAGGGCAGCACCATCATCGTGGCGTCTGGGTTGCGGGCGGCAATCAGACCGATGCCCAGGGCCACGGCGGGCGCGGTGTCGCGCTTGGCTGGCTCGGCGAATATGTTTTCCGCAGGCAGCATCGTGGCAATCGCGCGGACGGAGTCGACCTGCTGGGCGTTGGTGAGGATGAGGATGTTTTCGGGGGGAACTAGGCCATCAAGGCGGCGGATAGTTTGCTCAAGCAGCGTGCCATCTCCAAAAAGATCGAGCAGTTGTTTCGGACGGGAATTCCGGCTTAAGGGCCAGAACCGGGCGCCAGAGCCTCCGGCTAGAATGAGGGCGTACGTATTTTCAGGGGCGGGCATGTCGGCGCGAGCATGGTGGAAATGCCGGACTTGGAAAAGCGGAAATCCACAACATTTTTGCTTTCCGTGATTGTCGTTGGCCCGAAAAAAGAATAGGTCTCTGCCATGTCCGACGAGTATTCAGAAACCACCGCACCTTGGATCGAAAACAGCGCCCTGACCGCTCCAGCCTTATTAGGTGCGGCGGCGGGCTTGTTACTGGGCGATATGATGCACCGCGGAGCGCGTCGCGGCCTCGGGATTGGCCTCGGCGCCTTGGGCGTGGCGGCCCTCTTGCCCTATGTCGTCGGTGGCGTCGCTGGACTGGTGACGGGGCCGAAAAGCAAAGTAGGCGTGCGCCGCAAAATCCAACGCATTCGCGACGCAGGCATCGTCGCGCCCGACTTTAACGAGGTGGAAGAAGCCCTGCGCGAGCAAGGATTGCTCTGACCCACCCCGGCCGCAGCGACATCGTACCGCTCTACATGAGCCAGCCTTCGCGCTTGATGGGGACGGGAAAACGGGACAGGTTTGCCGCAGACGATGAAGGAACAAATCGAGGAACTCGAACGCTGGGGAGCGGATGTGATCTTCGGTCGCGCCAAGGGATTACGCGCGGCGCTGATGCGATTTTTGATGCGGGCCTTGTCCGGCGTGTTTCGAATGATCGTGCAAATCCGGATCTGGCGCTACCGAAGCGGCTGGAAGAAACAGCATCATTTGGGAACCCAGGTGATTGCCATCGGCAACATCACAGTGGGTGGCACGGGCAAAACGCCAGTGGTCGAGCTACTGGCAAAATCCCTGCGCGATCAGGGGCGGCGGGTGGCGATCCTCTCTCGTGGCTACAAGAGCAAAAAGCTCGATCGACCGCAGAAGTGGCAGGATAAGCAGGGACTCGCAATCCCGGGCGAGGCAATGCCCAAAGTGGTTTCCACGGGTAGTGCGCTGTTGCTCGATTCCAAGTTCGCGGGCGACGAGCCTTTCATGCTGGCCCGCAATCTGGACGGGGTGGCGGTGGTGGTGGATAAAAATCGCGTCAAGGGCGGCCTGTTTGCCGTAGGCCAATTGGGCATGGACACGCTGTTGCTGGACGATGGGATGCAGTATCTAGATTTGGCGCACTCAATCGACATCGTGCTGGTGGATGCTGGCTCCCCCTTTGGAACCGAGGCCTTGTTGCCGCGCGGTACCCTGCGCGAGCCGCCTAAGAACCTGCGCCGCGCCAGTTACATCCTGATCACCAAATGCACCGGCCGTTCCAATGAGGCACTGATCGCACGCATTCGCCGACACAATCAGACCGCGGAGATCATCGAGTGCACTCACGGGCCGATTTATCTGGAAGAAGTTTTCACGCAAGAGCGCCAGCCCTTGGAATTTTTGAAAGACAAGTGGGTGGGAGCGATCAGCGCGATCGCGGTGCCCGAGGCGTTTGAAGGCTCGCTCGAAAAACTGGGGGCGCGGGTGGAGCTGCGACGTCGATTTGCCGATCACTACCGCTTTTCACGCAAAGAAGTGGACGCATTTATGCACCGCTGTGTCGAACGGGACATGGAATTGATCCTGACGACGGAAAAAGATGCGGTGCGCTTCCCGCGCCCAAGCAGCATCGACGTGCCGGTGTATTTTCTGCGGATCCAGGTGGAAATCCTGAAGGGGCAAGAAGTCTGGGACGATTTGGTCGCGCGGATTTGCAATCCGCCAGCCGCCCACCAGCAGGTGCTGCGGCACCGCCATGCCTACCGCGTTTGAATTTTCTCTTTTTTCGGGTTGCCAGCGGGCTAACTCGTCCCTAGTTTCCGCCTCCCCGCCATTTTTAACCTCACATTCGAGATGTCCAAGCACAATAGCCTCAAGTCCAACGCCACTGTCGGCGGCAAACGTTCCGTTCTCAAGCGCTTCGAACGCGTCAAGCTTCTCAAGGAGCGCGGCGAATGGAAAGCTGGCAAGTCCCCAGTGGGTCTGCCAAAAACCAAGCACGAGGGCTAATCCCTCTGGCTTTCTCCATTTTCTAAAACGCGCGAATCCTAACGGATTTCGCGCCTTTTGTATTGATCTTCATGGCAAGCAACGACGGCACACGTCTCAATAAATACCTCGCGTCCTGCGCGGTGGGTTCACGCCGCGCCTGCGACGAACTCATCAAGGCTGGCCGGGTGGAAGTGAATGGCAGCCCCTGTATCAACATGGGCACCCGCATCATCGCTGGCGACCACGTCAAGGTGGACGGCAAACGGGTGGCACCGCGCGAGGTAATGATCGTCGCATTCCACAAACCACGCGGCTACGTCTGCACCCGCGAGGATGAACTGGGCCGGGAAACGATTTACGCCCTGCTGCCGGCCTCGCTGCACTCGTTGCATCACGTCGGCCGGTTGGACCGCGACTCAGAAGGCCTACTGATTTTGACCAACGATGGCGATCTTTCGCAGCAGTTGATGCACCCATCGAAGTCGGTGGAGAAAGAATATCTCGTCACATCAAACCAAGCGTTTGAAAACTCCCACCTCGACCAGTTTCTCGAAGGCGTCTTCACCGACGAGGGTAAGTTGAAGGCCAAGGCCATCGAGCGCTTGTCATCCCGCCGCATCAAGGTGGTGCTGGATCACGGCGCCAAACGCCAGATCCGTGTGATGTTCGAGACACTGGGCTATCAAGTGACCAAGCTGCTGCGGGTGCGCATCGGTGCGCTGTGGCTGGGCGACCTGGAGCCAGGCGGCTGGGCGGCCCTGAATGCGCTGGAAACGCAAATGCTGCTTGGTAATCCCAAGCCCGCGAAGAAGCGCGATAATGCATCGCCTGAGCTGGGCAAAAAAAGACCAAATTAGTCACTTCTGGGGGCTTGCTGCAGACGAAATCGTTTCCTAACTTGTCGGCAAGATACCGAAGTTCTTTTTTAAATCTGATTTTTCAATCAACCCATGAGCACTCAGGAATTCACACCTAAACAGCCTGCTGGCGCCGCCATCAAACCATCCAAGGATTTTTCGGCCAAAGCCCGCATTCCATCCATGGCGGCGTACAAGCGCCTTTACAAGGAATCCATTGAGAAGCCGGCGGTATTCTGGGCGCGCGAGGCGAAGGAATTGGTTTGGCAAAAGTCTTGGTCCAAGGTGCTCGATTGGAAGGCGCCGAATGCCAAGTGGTTCGACGGCGGCAAGCTCAACGTCTGTGAAAACTGCGTGGACCGCCACGCCACAGGCGCACGTCGCAACAAGGCGGCGATCATCTGGGAAGGTGAACCCGGCGACAAGCGGGTCATCACGTACGGACAGCTCCAAAAGGACGTTTGCCGTTTTGCCAACGTCCTTCAGAAAAACGGTGTCAAGGCCAAGGACCGCGTACTCATTTACATGCCGATGGTTCCCGAGGCCGCAGTGGCGATGCTGGCCTGTGCCCGCATCGGCGCGGTCCACAACGTGGTTTTCGGCGGCTTCGCCTCTGAAGCGATCGTCGACCGACTGGAAGATTCAGGTGCAACGACGGTCATTACCGCTGACGGCGGCTGGCGGCGTGGCAAGGTCGTAGCCCTCAAGCCCGTGGTTGATGAGGCGCTCGCCAAGTACACCAAGGTCAACCGCGTCATCGTCCTCAACCGCTGCGGCAATGATGTCTCGATGAAGGCCAAGCGCGACGTCTGGTGGCATGACGAAGTGGCGACTGCGTCCTCAAAACACCTTGCCAAGGCTTTCGATTCCGAGCATCCGCTGTTTGTGCTCTACACCTCCGGCTCGACGGGAAAACCCAAGGGCATTCTCCACACCTCCGGTGGCTATCTCACGGGTACCTATTCCACCTGCAAGTACATTTTCGACATGCGTGATGAGGATGTCTACTGGTGCACGGCGGATGTCGGCTGGATCACTGGTCATTCTTACATCGTCTACGGCCCGCTGGCCAATGGTGTGACGCAGGTCATGTATGAAGGCGCGCCGAATGCTCCTGACTTCGGCCGATTCTGGAAAATGATTGAAGAATATGGCGTGACGATTTTCTACACTGCGCCGACCGCTATCCGCGCCTTCATCAAGGCAGGCGACCACTTCCCTGCCGCCCACGATCTTTCATCCCTGCGTCTGCTCGGCTCTGTCGGCGAGCCCATCAATCCGGAAGCCTGGAACTGGTATCACCAGCACATTGGCGGCGGCAAATGCCCGATCGTCGACACGTGGTGGCAGACGGAAACGGGCGCGATCCTGATTTCGCCGATGCCCGGTGCCACCCCATGCAAGCCCGGCACCGCGACCTTTCCTTTCTTCGGCATCGACGCCGCCGTTCTCGATGACGCGGGCAACGAGTGCAAGGCTGGCCAAGACGGCCGTCTCGTCATTCGCAAGCCGTGGCCTTCAATGACCCGCTCGATTTACGGCGACAAAGAGCGTTACAAAAAGACCTACTGGTCCGACTATCCCGGCCTGTACACCGCGGGCGATGGCGCGCGACGCGACAAGGAAGGCAACTTCTGGATCATCGGTCGTTTGGATGACGTGCTCAACGTTTCGGGCCACCGCCTCGGGACTGCGGAGATCGAGAGCGCGCTCGTCTCCCACCCCGCTGTAGCGGAAGCGGCCGTCGTCGGTCGTCCCGATGAGATGAAGGGCCAAGCGGTCGCCGCCTTTGTCACCCTCAAAGGCCATTTCGAAGAATCCGAAGCGTTGTGGATGGAACTCAAAAACCACGTCGGCAAGGTCATCGGTGCCATCGCCAAGCCCGACGATTTGCACTTTGCCCCCGGTCTACCCAAGACCCGATCCGGAAAAATTATGAGACGGCTCTTGAAGGAACTGGTTTGCACCGGTAAGATTTCAGGCAATATTACCACTCTCGAAGACATTACCGTCATCGAGATCCTGCAGCGCAAGCTTGCCAAATGATCTGATTCACCCATGACACCTTCCCGCTACATCATCGCCCGATTTGCCCAAGCCTTCGGGTATCACCGAAGAAATCTACGTATGGCCGATGCGGCGTCCGAGATGCACCTGCTGCGCGCGGCCGAGGCCCAGCTAGGTTTCGAGCTTTGGGAAAAGGTTGAGCCCATCGAAGAACTCTCCATCGAGTACTGGAATCTTCGTAGATTCGTCAAGGAGAAGAACATCGTCCTCGCGAAGGTGCAGGAATGGCAATCAAAGCTTGACCGAGCCCATGAGGAACGCATCCAAGCGCTCACCATTGCACCCGAGTCCAACCAAGAGCTGTTAGATGAACGGGAAGCCATGTTGAAGGAACTCGAGGAAATGTCAGTGCGACGGGACACCGTCGTTCTGGAGGCACGGGAAATCCGCCGTTTCTACGACGGTCTCAAGATGAAGTTGGAGGTTCTTACCAAGGAATCCAACGATCCCAATGAGAACGCCGAAGAGATCGCCAAGGTTAAAAACCGCTTGGAGGAACTCAAGGCCAAGTTCACCGAGCTCAAACAACAACGCGCTCAGATTGCCGAAGAAATCAAGGATGGCGATGCTAGGATCGACGCGATTGACGTACAACTCGGCGAATACAAATCGAATCGTCGGAGCCACGCTTCCGAGTCATTCCAAGCCATCAGTGACATCAACAAGCAAATGTCCGTCCTGCGAGCCGAATCTGGCCTGCTCGACACCCAAATGCGCTTACTTCACGCAGAGATTGGCCGCTTCGTGAGCCGCCGTGCTCACCAACACGAGGGCTGCGCTACAGCTGCAGCAGATCATCGCAGTCTGATTGAGGTCATGCGCTCGCTGCGGCGCTCGGTGACACTCAATCACCGCCTCGCTGGCACGATCTGATTCACTACTCAATCCGGTCCGCAGCCTTTAGCACTTTGCCTTCAGCAGCAGCACGGGCACATCTACCCGGTGCCGAACCTTATCGGCGGTGGCACCGTAAAGCAGATCACCGATAAACCGATGCCCATGGGTGGACATCGCAATCAGGTCGACATTGTGATCCATAGCCGCCTTGACGATTTCATCGGCAGGCTCTCCCAAGGCTAAGAAATAATTGACGGTGAAGCCTTCTTTACGCAGCTCGGCGGTGCACTTTGTCAGATAGGCTCGGTCCTCCCGCATTTCCTCGCTGTCTGCTAGATTCAGCTCCTGATAGTGACGCGCCACCCAGCCATCCGCAACATGCATCAGCAGCAGGCTGGCGCCGGCAAGTTTGGCTAACGGTTTGATGTGATCCAGAATCGTCTGGTCAGCCACACTGTTTTCCATGGGAATAAGAATCTTCTGGTACATGGCGATAGGGTTAAAGTGACAAGCCGAGGAAACCGTAGAATCCCTTCCGCACGGTCTCAGGGATCATGAAGTCGAAAAGTAATTTCAGATTCAACCCGATGATGATCACAGCCGTCGCCCAACCGAGAATCTTAATCCACAGCGGATTCACAAATTCACCCATTTTGGCGCGTTCGCCAGTAAAACGCATTAGCGGCCAGACCGCAAAACCGAGCTGCATGCTCAGCACAACCTGACTGGCAACCAGCAACGCCGTGGTTTTTCCCTCACCATAAAAGCCGATAATCGCCACCGCCGGCACAATCGCAATCGCGCGGGTGACCAGACGTCGCAGCCATGGCCGTAGGCGGAAATTGAGAAATCCCTCCATCACAATCTGCCCGGCAAGCGTCCCCGTCAGCGTCGAGTTTTGACCCGAGGCGAGTAAGGCCACCGCAAAAATGGTACTGGCCACCCCGACACCCAGCGTCGGGCTGAGCAACTTGTATGCTTCCTGAATATCGGCGACTCCCTGATTCCCCGACCGATGGAAAGTCGCCGCAGCCAACACCAGAATTGCGCCATTGATCAAAAGCGCAAACATCAGAGCGACTGAGGAATCGATGGTCGCGAATTTAATTGCCTCCCGCTTCCCCGCAGGCGTGCGCTCGAAGTTGCGCGTCTGCACCACCGAAGAGTGCAGGTAGAGGTTATGCGGCATCACGGTCGCCCCCAGAATCCCGATGCTCACATATAGCATGTTCTGATTCTTCAGAATATCAGCTGTCGGCACCAAGCCTAACATCACCCCCGCTAGACTCGGTTTGGCGAAAACAAGCTCTGCAGCAAAGCACGCACCAATGGTCACAATGAGTGTGATCACGACCGCCTCGATGTACCGAAATCCTTTTTTCTGAAGACACAGCACCACCAGCACATCCAGACAAGTGATGACACATCCCCAAATAATGGGGATACCAAAGAGCAGTTGCAGCCCGATCGCCGAGCCGACAACCTCCGCCAAATCGCAAGCCGCGATGGCTAACTCACAGACCACCCATAGGAACTGGACGGTCCGCTTCGAGTAATGATCGCGACAGGCTTGTGCAAGGTCACGCCCCGTCGCAATACCTAGCTTGACAGAAAGATGCTGAAGCAGAATAGCCATCAGATTTGAAATCAAGATGACGGAAAGCAACGTGTACCCGAACTGCGCACCGCCCGACAGGTCCGTCGCCCAATTTCCCGGATCCATGTAGCCGACCGCCACGAGAAAACCCGGCCCGCTGAATGCGACAAGCTTACGCCAAAACGATCCTTTGCCAGGAATCTCAATACTGCTGTGTACTTCCGGCAATGACAGCTCACCCGCAGTCCTCTGCCATGCGGCTTCGGGATCGGGCTTCATGGCGCCCACCGTGTTCGTTGACAAAAACGTGATTTCATTGCGCTCAGACGTAATGGAGGTGCAGTCGCCATAACAAGTCTATTTTAACCACACACTACTCATCATTGATCTTCAGACGCGGCACACGCTTGAGCGGGATCCCCTCCTCAACATTGCCGAGGTCTAGACTGTCCAGTACGTTGGTGCGGCGACGAACCACACCAGGCTCGGCCGAGGTCGTGGCAAAGCTTGGCGCCTCGGTGTGGTAAGGGTCGTCCCCAACAATCACCGGCAACTTCGGACGCACGGGCACGACGTCCAATGCCGCAGCTTCTGGCGCCGCACCTTCAGCGAGAATCCCAGCCCCGGAGTGTAACGTGCAATAGGGCAAGTTCTCCGTGCCCGTGCGGAAGCATTCCGTGATCGCTGTCGAGCGTGAACGGATTTTCGAAGAATTCGCATCATCCATATGCTCTTGGCAAAATTGAGTCGCTCGCTGGCCCGTGATGGAACAAATCGTAACATCGACGATCTCCGCAGGCTTCATCCGGTTTTCGCCACCAAAAAATGGTGCAGCGGCATTCATCGTCGCCTGCCACACGGGCATCGACAGGTCGCGACTGAAAGCACCTGGGTAAATCGGTTCGCCATTGCCCATCAAAAATCCCGTCCAAACGCCGCAGGTGAGCCGCTTATTATAGCCCAGGAACCACGTATCGGCGAAGTCATGCGTGGAGCCGCCTTTGCCCGCGCCGTTGAAGGGTTTCTCGATCATCCCGTCCAAAACCCCTTTCGAGCTGCCGCGATAGAGCGATCCCGCCATCATGCTGTGGACTTGCCACGCTGTGGCCGCATCGATGACGCGCCGCGGCGATTTCGCGGTGCGTGGACGTCGGTAGATCACCCGACCCTGCGCATTTTCGACCCGATCCAAATAAATCAGCGTGTCCGTCGCTGCCATTCCTTCCAGCGGAAAGGTCGCCATCGCCCGCAAGGCTTGCTTCATCGAGACTTCCTCGAATCCGACGGCCAGCCGCGGCAGCAACTCGGCTTTACGCAACGGCAAACCAAAAGCGACGCTGGTATCGACGACTTGTTGGAGTCCCACCTGCCCGGCAAAACGCACGGTGGCGGCGATCTTCGAATTCTCCAAAGCGACGCGCGGAGTCACCTTGCCCTGATAGATTGGCGATGCGACTTCCATCCCCCATTCGCCAAGAATCCCCTCGCGCCCGCCAACCATCACCGCACGGTTATCCATCGGCTCATCCTCCACCAGTGAGGCGGGCGTCTGATTGCTGCCTAGCCCAGCAGCGTAAATGAATGGAAAAAACGCAGTGCCCAGCGGGCGCTTGCCTTGTTCGATGAAATCATACGGCACCTGGGCATAGTCACGACCACCGACATGGGCCAGCACCTCGCCCGTTTGGTGATCGATCATCAGCACGGCTCCTTGCAGGTATTCCGCGGGCTTGCCGCTGTTTTTATGATAGTCCGCATATCTCGGCTTCGAGTAGCCCGGCCGCGTCTCTGCTTTTGCCAGACTTTCTAACAATGCCTTTTGAGCGGCGTTCTGCGCCTCCGCTAGGATCGTGGTGTGAACCTTGAACTTACCGGATTCCAGGGCATCTTCACCCAGCGCCTTGCCCACCGCATCCGCGATGCGTTCGTACAAGTGCGAGGTCCCGCGACGCAGCGGCTGCGGATTGAGGCCCAACGGCGATTCCCGATACTTCACCAAATCTGCAGAGGAAATCATCCTCTCCTCCCGCATCCGGCCGAGCACGTAATTGCGGCCCTCCCGATTCACTTCGGGATTGTTCAAGGGCGAACGGCCATTCGGATTTTTGATCAAGGTCACCAACGAAGCACATTCGCCCAGCGTGAGATCGAGTGGCTCCTTGCCATAGTATCCCAGCGCCGCCGAACGGATCCCGTAAAAGCCGCTGCCAAAGTAAATCCGATTCAGATAGAAATGGAGAATCTCCCGCTTAGTGTAGCGGTCTTCAATCCGCCGCGAAAGGAAGGCCTCGACCATTTTCCGCTGGATCGTGGTCTCGCTGCGCAACACCGCCTCTTCTTTCAGGTTATAGGCATTGCGTGCTAACTGCTGCGTGATGGTGCTGGCTCCTTGGTTGCCCCCTTTAGCGTTGAGCATGATCGCCCGCGCCACACCGATATAGTCCACGCCGTGGTGAATGAGAAACCGCGAGTCCTCTCCCGCACGCAGTGCGTCGATGAATATCTGGGGAACCTGCTCGATCGGGATCACACTGCGGTTCTGCACAAAGATCCGCCCTATTTCCTTGCCGTTCCGGTCTAGGATCACGCTCGGCTCCTCTAGGTCATTGATGCGTTCCAGATCATAAGTCGCGGCACGCAACCGATAATGTCGGGTGTAGCCGTCGATAAAAATCAACCCCGCCGTGCCCGAGATCAAAACCAGCAAGAAGACCGGTATCCAAAAGCTTTTGCGCTTGTAGAAGCGGCGCTTGACCCTCTTCATCTGGTTCGATTTTTGAATGATTGCCATGCCGGATCCGGATTCATCACCACCCTTTGAAGGGGTCATGCGAGTGCCAGACTATCCGATTGGCGGCCCGCCCGCAACCCCTTCATTGGCTACGATTTTGCGCGAACGGATCCAGCGCGACGGTCCGCTGCGCTTCGCCGATTTCATGGCCCTGGCCCTGTACGAGCCCGCACTGGGTTACTACGCCCGCGAAACCCGCCAAGTCGGGCGCGACGGCGACTTTTTCACCAGCGTGAGTGTCGGCCCCTTGTTCGGTGAACTGCTGGCTCGGCGCTTTCTTCACGAATGGTGCACCCTGGGATCGCCCGCCCGCTGGAGAATCATCGAATGTGGTGCGCACGATGGCAGCCTCGCCAATGACATTCTCCAAGCGATCGCACGGCTCGATCCACAGGCATTTTCCGCGCTCGAATACGCCATCCCCGAACCGCTTCCCCGCCTGCAGGCCGCCCAGCGTGAAAAGCTCGCCACCTTTGACCGACAAACGCGCTTCCTCACCGATGCCAGCAAGCTTGTTGCAGATCCCCAGCCCGGCATCGCCTTCGGCAACGAGCTGCTAGACGCCCTGCCCTTTCACGTCGTGGAACGAAATGAAAACCGCTGGAGCGAATGCCGCGTCGCCATCAACCGTGACGATCAGCTCGGCTGGGAAATGCATCCCATCACCGATCCAGCTCTGCAAGACGCCCTCGCACGGTTAGGCGACGACTTCCCCGATGGCTACCGCACCGAAGTGCGCACGAACTTTTCCGACTTCCTCGAACCGCTCACCCGCAGCCTCAGTTCCGGACTGCTGCTGTGGCTCGACTACGGCTTCGCGCGGCCCGAATACTACCAACCCGACCGCAAAACCGGCACCCTCCGCACCTTTTCCAAACACCGCGCCGCCGAAGACCCGCTTGCCACACCCGGCGAATTGGACATCACCGCCCACATCGATTTCACCGCCGTCGCGGAAGCTGCGATCACTCTGGGTTGCCAACCCACGGTCTTCCGCAATCAAGGCACCTGGCTCACCCAGATCGGTCGCGAATGGTTGCTTAGCCTCGAAGGCCAAACCGCCAGTGCAGAGCTGCGCCAATTCCAAACCCTCACCCACCCCGCACACCTCGGCGGCAGTTTTCACGTGTTAGAGCTCTCCTGGAACCAAGCCGTGCCAGAACCTTCCGCCGCAGATTGCCATCGCCTCGCATTGCAGGCTGTCGGGGCCGGAACAAAACTAGACAGAGGCGGTTCAAAACTGGATTTTTGAAAGTTTACTCTTAAGCGACTGGTATTGAGTGAGTACAAGTTGAGGGTTGCCTGTCGTCTATAGGATACGGCTCTGCCGGAGGGCAACCGGAGCGGTGGGCGATGCCAAAGAGGCCAATGCCTCAGTGTCGTGGTAGAGAGAATTCTATGCCGCGCTAGGCTCCATCAGCTGCGCACGGACTATCTCCTCAACAAGCCCGACTATCCCCCCAAGACAAGTGGCGACAATCGCCACAAAGTATGGCCGCCCGCGGTTGTGGATTTCCCCAACGGCTTCCCACCAACAAACCCTACTTCTCACCGTTGACGACTGTTCCGGGCTCTCTGTGGCGGGCCGGATTGTAGAAATTGATACCACTTGGAATCACTTTCAACATTTCCGCGAAGCCTTCGAGCGTCATGGTCTACCAGAGGCAATCCACACCGACGCCGTGAGCCATTTCGGGCCAAGCTCCAGCAAGGTCTTCACCGCGTTTCAAGCCAATTTCCAAGCTCTGGGTTCTCAATCATTCACCAAAGTTAACATGCCCCCCGATTCTCGGCCATTTCACGCTGAAATCTGTCTAGTTTTGAACTGGCAAAAAAAATCCAGTTTTGAACCAGTGCCGACAATGTGGTCGCTGGGAGTTGATTTTTGCTTACAGGAGTTGCGCCGATCTGATTTTCAACTATGGAAAGGGCGTCCCGATCGTTTTACGCGATCATTTTAACTCATATCTCCTATGTCCGCTCGACTTGACTTCCGCAGCCGCCACCTGGGTCCGATCGGTTCTGATCGCGATGAAATGCTCCGCGATACGGGCTACCCATCGCTAGCCGCGCTGATCACCGCCGCGGTGCCTGCCGGTATCCGCATGGATGGTGCGATGAGTCTGCCCGCCGCCCGCTCGGAACACGACGCGCTGGCTTGGCTGAAGTCGATCATGGGTAAAAACCAAGTGCTGAAGTCGTGCATCGGCCAAGGCTACTACGGAACCCACACCCCTGGCGTGATCCAGCGGAACATCCTAGAGAATCCCGGTTGGTATACGGCCTACACGCCCTATCAAGCAGAGATCGCGCAAGGGCGGTTAGAGGCGCTGCTGAACTTCCAGACGATGATCACCGATCTGACGGGGCTGGATGTTTCTAACGCGTCGCTGCTCGACGAAGGCACGGCCGCCGCCGAGGCGATGAGCTTGGCCCTCGCTGGCAAGCCGAAGGGCAAGGCGATTTTTGTATCAGACCGCTGCCACCCGCAAACGATCGACGTGGTGATGACGCGTGCAGAGCCGCTAGGAATTGAGGTTATCACGGGTGATTGGCAGACTTTCGCCCCCGCCGCATGCGAAGGACTGTTTGCAGTATTGGTGCAATATCCAGACACTCGCGGCCGTATCGATGACTTCGCGGAATTCTTCACCCAGTCAAAAGCAGCGGGTGCGGTGACGATCGTCGCCGCCGACCTGCTTGCGCTAACCCTTCTGAAGGCCCCTGGTGAATTCGGCGCAGATATCTGCATCGGTTCGTCGCAGCGCTTCGGCGTGCCGATGGGCTTCGGCGGTCCGCACGCGGGATTCATGGCTTGCGCCGATGCACTGAAGCGCAAGATGCCGGGCCGCCTCATCGGCGTGTCCGTCGACTCGCGCGGCAAGCCGGGCTATCGCTTATCCCTTCAAACGCGCGAGCAACACATCCGCCGCGACAAGGCAACATCGAACATTTGCACCGCCCAAGTCCTGCTGGCCGTGATGGCGTCGATGTACGCCGTCTATCATGGTCCTGAGGGACTGAAGCATATCGCAAACCGTACCCACGCCCGCACCGCAGCACTCAAGACTGAACTCGTCCAAGGTGGCATCGAGATTGAGGACGGCGCGTTTTTCGACACGATTGTCGCCAAGGTTCCAGGCATGGCGGATTCCATTTTGGCAGTCGCCGTCGCGTCCGAAATCAACCTCCGACGCATCGATGCTGACCACCTCGGCATTTCGTTCGATGAAACGTCGACCCTTGAAGACATCGTTGCGATTTGCCGTGCCTTCAGAATCGGCGAGAACGCGAGCGAAGTAAGCGGAGTCGCGTGGCCAGCCTCGCTCGCCCGCGATACGGATTTCCTCACCCAGAAAGTTTTCAACAGCTATCATTCCGAGACGGACATGCTGCGTTATTTGAAGCGTCTGGAATCGAAGGATCTCGCACTCAATGAATCGATGATCGCCTTGGGCTCCTGCACGATGAAGCTCAACGCGACGTCTGAGATGATCCCGCTGAGCTGGCCGGAAGTTTCCGCGCTGCACCCCTTTGTCCCCGCAGAGCAGAGCCTCGGCTACCGCGAAATGCTGGAGCTACTGGAAGGCTGGCTATCTGAAGTCACGGGCTTTGCCGGAGTTTCACTGCAACCCAACGCCGGCTCCCAAGGTGAGTATGCGGGCTTGCTGGCGATCCGCCGCTATCACCTCGCTCGCGGTGATTCGCATCGCAACATCTGTCTCATCCCCGTTTCCGCGCATGGCACCAATCCTGCGTCTGCGGTGATGGTGGGAATGAAGGTCATCGGCGTGAAATGCGATGACGATGGTAACATCGACGTGGCCGATCTAGCGGCTCGCACCGAGGAGCATCGGGCGAATCTAGCAGCGTTGATGGTGACCTATCCATCGACGCACGGCGTGTTCGAGGAAACGATCCGCTCGATTTGCGAAATCATCCATGACGCAGGCGGCCAAGTTTACATGGACGGCGCGAACATGAATGCCCAGGTCGGCCTCACATCGCCTGGCTTGATCGGCGCGGATGTCTGCCATCTCAATTTGCATAAAACCTTCTGCATTCCTCACGGCGGTGGCGGTCCCGGCGTGGGTCCGATCGGTGTGGCGAAACAACTGCTGCCCTATCTTCCCGGCCACGGCGAACTCGATGCCAAGGACGGCGCAGTGTGCTCGGCCCCATGGGGCAGTGCATCGATCAACACAATCTCATGGATGTATATCGCGATGATGGGCCCCGCCGGACTCACAGAAGCCACCGAAGTCGCCATCCTCAATGCGAACTACATGGCCAAGCGGCTCGCGCCGTATTTCCCCGTGCTCTACACCGGCAATGAAGGGCTCGTGGCCCATGAGTGCATCATCGACGTCCGCCCGCTTTCCGATGCCAGCGGCATCACGGTGGAAGATGTGGCCAAGCGGTTGATGGACTATGGTTTCCACGCGCCGACGATGAGTTGGCCCGTCGGCGGCACGCTGATGATTGAGCCTACTGAGTCTGAGTCCAAACCCGAGTTGGATCGTTTCTGCGAGGCGATGATTTCGATTCACGGCGAGATTTCCGCCGTCATCAGCGGCGCGCTGGATGCCCAGGACAATCCACTTAAACACGCGCCGCATCCATGCGAGACGGTGTGTGGCAACGATTGGCCGCACGCCTACAGCCGCGAACAGGCGGCCTTCCCCCTGCCCTACCTGCGCCAGCACAAGTTCTGGCCCTTCGTCGGCCGCGTCGACAACGTGCACGGCGACCGCAACTTGGTTTGCACCTGCGACTCGGTGGAAGCCTACGCGCAGGCCAGCGCCTGACCGATCGCTTTCATGCAAGTTCCATCTCCCATCGACTGGACCACGTGGACGGGCGAAATGCACGCGACCATCCTCTTCGTTGTTCGAGATGGGCAGATCCTGCTGATTGAGAAAAAGCGCGGGCTGGGTGCCGGAAAAATCAACGGCCCGGGAGGAAAAATCGATCCCGGTGAAACCCCGCTACAAGCCGCCATCCGCGAGACGCAGGAAGAGCTATTGATCACACCCCATGCGCCGCTCAAATTGGGCGAGCTGCATTTCTCGATGTCAGACTGCCCCGACATTCATTGCTATGTCTATCGAGCAGAGGACTTCAGCGGCACGCCCACGGAGACCGAGGAAGCGGTGCCGATATGGGCCGAGATTGATGCGATCCCCTATCACCGGATGTGGGAGGATGATCGGCATTGGCTGCCGCTACTGCTCAATGAACAACCGTTCCGCGGTCGATTTATTTTCGAGGGCGAGCACCTGCAGTGGAGCGAAGTATCCACCGATGTCATGTGGTAAATAAAAAAGGCCGCCTCCCCGATAGGAAGGCGGCCTCATTAAATGATTCGAAGGAATTGCTTAGAGCGAAGCCTTGAGTGCTTCGAACTTGGAAAGCAGTTGCGCCAGATCCGCTTCAGCGCGTCCGATTTGCTTGCGCAGCCCCATGAGCGCACTCATCTTGGAATCGAAGTCACCCGAGATGGTGGCTTTGCCCAAGCGAGTGACGATCTTGCGGCCGCCATCTTTCTTGGAGGTTGGCCGTACGCCAGCGGCTTTCATCCAAGCAACTACAGTGAGCGGAGAGATTTGGAAATGGGCAGCAGCCTTGGTTTGACCACCCCGACCCTTGTTCGCAGCATTGTAAGAGGTGGCGAAATCGACCACTTCTTGCTTTTGCTCTGCGGTGTAACGAGTGCCGGGCTTGTTCTTGCCGAGCTTAGGAGCCGTCTTGGGAACTTGGGCCTTACCCTTGCTCGCCTTGGAGACTTTGCCCTTCTTCTTGGAAGATTTGCCCAGGCCTGCAGTCTTGAGCCATGCAGCAATCGTCAGCGGGGAAATCTTGAATTTTTCCGCTGCAGTGCTTTGGCCTCCACGGCCGTTAGTTGCATTATACTCGACGACAAAGTCGACGATTTCCTTCTTCTCGGCATCCGTATAACGGACACCGCGTTCCCCTTTTTTAGCAGTAGTGCTCATGTGTGTTTGAATCTATAAGTTACGACGTATCTAGCAAGATAAAAATTTGATAAATCAAATCATGGAATTATTTTTCCCTCGATCACATCCCTGAGCATTGATCTTTCGCACATATCCGTGAACCAATGGTCACAACCACTCTTTACCTTGGAGCGAGCCACCACACCGCCAAATCCGATGCATACATCGACATCTACCTTGGTTTCTAAATCCGAAAATCCATCGCCAATCATGACAACCCGTTCCGGCAGAAGCGCCTTTTTCCATAGACGGATCACCTCGTTTTTCCCGAGGTTGCGGGTGGTTGGGTAATCATTTCCATAGCCTTGATACGAACCATCCGCGCTCAGATAAAGAGGCACTGCTTCGACGTGATCGATTCCCAAAAGACGCGCAAGCGGCTCAATCAACGGTGCGAAACCGCCGGAGAGGATGACAGGCAGCCAACCTGCGGCCTTCATTTCATGGATCATGTCAGCAGCACCTGGAACCACCGTTTCGATGTAGAGATTGGCAATCCGATCACAGACGGCGCGATCCGGACGTATCATTTCCATCCGTCTTGAAAAGATTTCGTCAATGGGCACATCCCCGTTCATCGCGGCATGAGTCAGGTTGACCACCTCGGAGAAAATGGCGTCTCCTTTCGCCCGTGCCAGCTCATCAATTCCTTCAATGGTCGAAAGTGTGGAATCACAATCGATAAACAGCAGTTTACCGCGACGCTTCTCAGCAGGAATGACTACCAATTCATCGCCTTCACTTACCATTTCAAACAGCTCCACGATCTCGGAGTTGCCAAGTCGAATGCAACCGTAGCTGGCAGGTTGACCAAGCTTATCCCTGTGATTGGTGCCATGAATATAGATCAGCCGATCGAAGGTGTTCGCATTTTCCGGCTCCAAACCATCAAGGCGCAGAATACGACTCAGGATCAAATCGCCATCGTTGGAAGAGTCATCCTGCCAAAAACCGACAGGGAGCCGATTCTTGAAAATAGTTTCCTGAGGTTCGCCACCACCGATCATTTCAGCGATACGGAACCGCCCGGTTGGCGTCCGATAACTGCCCGGCTCAAAGCCCATCCCTTTGACGGCCGTGGAGACGGGGTATTGGCGGATGCAGTGATTGCCCTCGATGACTTTAAGTGTCTGGTCATCGATGGATACTTCTAGGCGGCGTGTTTGGCTCATGGCGGTGTCAGAACAAGAAGTGCATTGTGCCCACCCATTCCATGGGAGAGCTTGTAGACGGGACCATTGCAATCAAGCGCGTGGTCGGGAAGATGAAAGCCACAGAGAGCCATAAGACCGGCTCGATTGGGTGGCAGTTGGCCATCCCTGAGGAAGCGGGAGAGAATCACGCTTTCTAGCAGCCCACTGGCGCCGATGGTATGCCCGATGAAGGGCTTTAACAAATGCAAGCTGGGCCGCGCGCCCGGAAAACAACGGTTCAAATAGGCGGGATCCGCGATGGCCTGCACAGCCGTCCCCGTTGCATGGGGGCAAACGGCCGTAGGCTGGCCATGGAGCTGGATCGCCTTTTCCAATAGCTGAGGCGTGCGCCCGCCATCGGCGGGGATGCCCACGGGATCGCAAGCATCCGCATTGCAGCCATAGTGGAGCAGGCGGGAAAATGCGCCGTCGCGATGCTCGATGGCCATCGCTGCCGCGCCTTCCGCAGGGATAAAGCCCGCAGATCCAGAATGATAGGGATTCAGATTCAATGCATCGGCCAGGAGACCCGACGCAGCATAGTTATCCAATAACAAAGGAACCAAGGGCAGATCCACCGCGACCGCCAAGGCGCGAGGCGCTGCGCCCGACTGCACCAGCATCATCGCAATCCCAACTGCATCGAGCCCTGCAGAACAACCGCTGGCTAATACGTGGTTGGGTCCGGTAATTCCAAATTCAATAGTGATCGCGGATGCTGGCTCGCTATGAATGGTATTGCTCGCCGCCATCAATCGAAACGGTCGCCGTCCCGGCCATGGGCCTAGCCAGCCCGCCGCATTTCCCCGACTGGTGCCGACGACCAATGCCGCATCGCGCAGTTCATCAGCCCCCCAACCTGCGTCGGCGATCGCCTGGCGCGCAACGTGCAGCGCCGCCATCGTCGCAGGGCTCCACTTGCGGTTAAGTAATAGTGAACGCGGCTCGATCCATGCCGCAGGTTGCGCCGCGTGGGGGCTTTGCTCACCTAGCAGTTTCCCCAATCTCTGGAATGGCACATGCTGCCCCAGCACTGCTTGATGATGCGCTGAAACATCCGCACCTAAAGCAGAAAGCGCGCCGAGGCCAGTGATCGAAAGAGAAGAGTGGATAGACACGGGGTATCAAGTCGGGAAACCCCCGCAATCCTAAATTGCCTGAAGTTTATAAAGTGATCTGTGCGCCGAGCTCGACCACGCGTCCAGGAGGAAGCTGGAAATAGGCGGTCGCGGAAGAAGCATTGCGGGCCATCACCGCGAAGAGTGACATGCGCAGACGATCGATAAAGGTCGCCTTTTTGCCGACACCGTAGGTTTCGCGGCCGAGAAAATACGTCGCCTTGCCCGGCTGGAAGCGGGCGGTTTCCGGCATCCGAAGTTTCAGCGCGGTTGGCACGTCGGGAGTCTCCGCGAAGCCAAAACGCAGGGTGACGCGGTTCACGCCGTCGCCCAGATCCTCGAAATCCAACATCTCGTTCACATTTGCCCGCGGTTCGTCGAGCGTCGCCACATGCAGCAGAATCACGCGCTCGTGGAGGACTTGGTTGTGCTTCAAGTTATGCAGCAGCGCGGTGGGGACTTGCAGCCCCTTGCCACTCATATAAATCGCAGTCCCTGAAACTCGGTGAATTTTGCCTTTGTGCAAATCCTTCAGCAGCACGTCGATCGGCAGCGAGTCTTGTAGTATCCTGGCATACAGACGTCTGCGACCCCAGATCCAGATCAGCATGATCGACATCACCGTGCCCGCGACCACCAGTGGCAGCCAGCCCCACGGATAGATTTTCAAGGCGTTCGCCGCTAGGAAGGCTCCATCAATCACCATGAATAGCGCGGTGACCAATCCCGCCTTAAACCTCGACCATCCCCACACCGTGTGAGCAGCCGAAAAGAACAACAAGGAGGTGATAGTCATGGTCAGCGAAATCGCCACACCATAGGCACCCGCCAATTCCGAGGAGGTCTTAAACAGGATCACTAACAAGATACAGGCAACCGCGAGAATGTGATTTACCACGGGTACGTACACTTGCCCGATCGAATGCTCGGACGTGTGGAGAATCCGCACCCGCGACAGGCAGCCTAACTGCACTGCCTGCGTGGTGAGCGAAAAAGCTCCCGAGATCAGCGCTTGGCTGGCGATAATCGCCGCACCGGTCGCCAAGATCGTCAGCGGCAGTTGTAGAAAATCGGGTGCAAGCAGGAAAAACGGACTGCGGATCGCCGACGGATCTGCGGTCAACAGCGCCGCTTGGCCTAAGTAGTTCAGCACCAAGGCTGGCAGTACCACCCAGAACCAGCCCACGCGGATCGGGCGTGTGCCAAAGTGGCCAAGGTCGGCGTAAAGCGCCTCGCCGCCCGTCACCGCGAGGAAAACTGCGGCCAACAGGGGAAATGCATGTTTCCATTCACGAACAAGAAACGCGCAACCTTCCCACGGGCTCATGGCCCACAAAATTTGCGGATGTGCTGACAAGGCTCGCACACCGAGAGCTGCGATTGAAAAAAACCACATCATCACGACGGGTCCGAAAAATTTACCCACAAATCCTGTACCGAACTTCTGGATCGAAAACAGCCCGGCCAAAATCAACACCGCCAGCGGCACGGTCCAATGCGCCAGCCAAGGCGCACTTACCGACAGACCTTCCACCGCACTGAGAACGGAGATCGCAGGCGTCAGCATCCCGTCGGCATAAATCAACGCCGCACCCGCCAGACCGAGTATCAAAATCTTCTTAGGATCGGGCTCGCCCAACCCTCGAATTGCGCCGCGGATCAATGTGGAAAGCGCCAAAATCCCGCCCTCGCCCTTGTTGTCGAGTTTGAGAATGATGAACAGGTACTTGGCAGAAACCACTAACAGCAGCGACCAAACGATCAACGACGCCGCGCCTAACAAGTTAGCGGGATTGATCGGCGCACCATGGTGACCCGCGAAACATTCGCGGAATGCATAAAGCGGGCTTGTTCCGATATCACCGAAAACAATACCCAAGGCTGCGATGGTGGTCACCGCAAGGTGAGGTCTATGGCCGGAATGGCCTTCGTGAGATTTAGTCATCGTCGCAAAGCAGGTCGCCCGCAGACGCTTCAAAGCATTTCCGCGATCCGCTGGCTAGCGAATTCACACCACCCACCGGCCCCGCATAATGTTGATCATAGGTCTTGGCGCGGCCACCCCACGGGCACATTCTAACGCACTACTTTCGAATGAGCACAGTTTTGGAAACCCTCGATGGCGGCACCCGCTATCTCGAAAAACGAGGCATCGACGACGCCCGCCGCAACATGCAAATGCTGGTGGCACGCCAACTCGGTTGCACGCGGATGGATCTTTACCTCCAATTCGACCGCCCCATGGAGGAGTCAGACCTCTTGCCGCTGCGCGAGGCCTTGAAAAAAAGAGGCGAAGGCATCCCGCTCCAACACCTGCTAGGCACTGTCTTTTTTCACAAACACGAATTCAAAACCGACGCCCGCGCTCTGATCCCGCGCCCCGAAACCGAGGAACTCGCCGAATGGATCCTCAGTTGGGAGTTCCCCAATGACCTTCAGATTCTCGACATGGGCTGCGGCTCCGGCGTGCTCGGCCTTAGCCTCGCCGCCGCCAGGCCCGCCTGGAATATCACCTTGGCCGATGTCTCGCCAGACGCTCTCGCTCTTGCCCAGGAAAATGCGGCTTCCTTGGAAATTCCCAACGTCGCGTTTGTTTATAGCGATCTATTCAGCTCCATCGACGGTCTTTATGACGGGATCGTGGCCAATCTCCCCTACATTCCTGAAAGCGAACGCGCCACCCTCACCCGTGAGGTCATGCACGACCCCGCGCTGGCCTTGTTCAGTGGAACCGATGGTCTGGATCTGATCCGTCGCTTCATTCCCGCCGCTTTCACGCATCTAAAACCGGGCGGTTGGCTGGTTTTGGAAATCGGACATGATCAGGCTTCACAGGTTCGAGAAATTTTACAAAGCTCCTCCTTTACCGCCATCGAAGTCAAAACTGACCTCTCAGGAGTCGCCCGTTTTCCCTTCGCCAAGCGCGCCTGAGCCTCCACTTTCTCCAATTTTAAATCTCAACTTTCGTCATTCTTCATGGATAAACTTGTCGTTCACGGCGGTGCCACCCTGCGCGGGGCTATTAACATTTCAGGCTCAAAAAACGCTTCACTGCCGATTCTCGCCGCCACCCTGCTGACGGGCGAAGACTGCATCATCCGCCGCGTGCCCGACGTCTCGGATACAAACTACATGATCCAAATCCTCAGCGCACTGGGCGCGGATGTGGAGCGTTCATCGGGCACTGTCCGCGCAACCTGCGCTGATGTGAGCGATCAAGCGCCGTATGAACTGGTCCGTCGCATGCGTGCTTCGATCTGTGTGATGGGGCCGCTTCTCGCCCGCAAAGGCCGCTGCGTGGTATCCCTTCCCGGTGGCTGCGTCATTGGCGACCGTCCTGTGGACCTTCACTTGCGGGGACTCGAAGCGCTCGGCGCCAAAATCGAATTCGAAGGCGGCAACATCACCCTCACCGCCAAAGACGGTCTGCGGGGCGCGGAAATCGATCTGCGCGGCACCCACGGTCCGACGGTTCTCGGGACGGACAACGTCATGATGGCAGCCACCTTGGCCGAGGGAATCACCATCATTGAATCCGCCGCCGCTGAGCCCGAAGTTCTCGATCTCGCCAATTTCCTCAACTCCATGGGCGCCAAAATTACCGGTGCCGGCACCCGCCGCATCGTCATCGAAGGGGTGAAAGAGCTCCACGGCGTCGAACACACAGTCATTCCCGACCGCATCGAGGCGGGCACCTTCATGGCTGCTGCCGCTCTTGCGGGCGATGGCGTCACCTTGCGCCGGGTTTGTCGCGAACACCTCAAGGCCATCACTGCCGCCATTGAGCAATCCGGCCACCGCATCGACTTTAACGAAGCAGGCGACGTCTGCACCGTCCACCGCAACGAAATGACCCAAGGCGTCAACCTAGTGACAGCCCCCTATCCTGGCTACCCTACCGACATGCAGGCCCAGATGACCGCCCTTCTTGCGACCACCCCTGGCATCAGCGTCATCAAGGACACGATTTTTCCCCAACGCTTCATGCACTGCGCCGAGCTTAAACGCATGGGTGCCGACATCCGGGTCGACAACGGCACAGCCGTCGTCCATGGCGTTGCCCAGCTTTCCGCCGCACCCGTCATGGCCTCGGATCTCCGAGCCTCGGCGGCCCTCGTACTAGCCGCCCTCAAGGCCAAAGGTTCCACCGAGATCAGCCGCCTCTACCACATCGACCGCGGCTACGAACTCATCGACGAAAAGTTGCTCATGCTCGGCGCCCATGTCGAGCGGGTCAAAGACCGCTAAGCTCGCGCCCTGCTGCAATACTTCCATCAAACGTGGAAAGCATTGCAACGTAGACGATTGCAGCTAAAGACGATCCTGCACTCTTACGAGACAATTCATTTCCTGCCATTCGAAGCGTCTCACCAATGAGTGGCTGATCGGAAGTCCTGGATTCTTGCTTCCAGCTCATCGGCGCCGAGGGTTTCCATGCGGCGGGTGGAAAATGCCTCGCAGGCGAAGGAGGCGAGCATCGAACCATGGATGATGGCCTGCCGCAGTGCCTGAGTATCATAAGGCGGATGGCTCTGCGCGGCGAGATAGCCGGCCATGCCGCCGAGGAAGGTATCCCCTGCCCCCGTTGGATCGGCCACACTTTCGAGCGGGTAGGCGGAACAGCGGAAGATGTCGAATTCCTCACTTGCCGCTCCGCGCTTGGAAAAGAGCATGGCGCCGAACTCGCCGAGTTTGACGACGACGTTGCGCGGGCCCTTTTCCAGCAACAAGCGGCCAGCCTTCACGAGATTGGAGGTTCCAGCGAGGTCGCGGGCTTCGCCCTCGTTGAGGACAAAGAGGTCGAGGTGCGGCAGGACTTGATGGAGACGGTCGTTGGCGATGTTGATCCAGAGATCCATGGTGTCAGCGATCACAAAGCGCGGGGTGGATGAATCGGCTTGAACACCACACTGCTCGAGCATTTCGAGTTGATTGTCGGGCGACATATTGGCCAGCACCACGATCGGCGCGGCTGCGGACGCGGCAGGCACTCTGACTTGCCAGCTTTCTAGGACATTGAGGCCGACGCGGTGGGTCGTGCGCTCGTTCATGTTGGCATGGTATTCGCCGGACCATGTGAAGGATTCGTTTTCCGAACGCTCGACCCCGTGAAGGGTGATGCCGCGCCCTTCCAGCATGTCCAGATGCTCTTGAGGAAAATCATGACCGATGATTCCGATTAAATCGACCGGGCGACTGAAAAACGAAGCCGCGAGAGCTGCGTAGGCAGCGGAGCCACCGAGCAGGTTTTGAGCTTCAGCTTCAGGGGTTTTGACGTGGTCAATGGCGATGGTGCCACCAATGACGATTTTGGACTGGGAATGAGGCATGAGGGTAGTGAGTCAAGTGAACGCCGATTATTTTAAAAAAAGACGGCGCGATTGAACATCTTTTATTCTGCGCTCAGTCGCGCAGTGCTAAGACGGCATCTGCAGTCGCGGAGCGGATGTCGGCGGCCTTGAGCAGGGCGGAGACAATGACGACTCGACGCGCGCCCGCGGCGAGGACTTGGGGGAGAGTTTCGGGGGTGATGCCGCCGATGCAGAAAGCAGGGATTTTTGAGCCGACTTCACGCTCCATGGCCGCGATGTCCTGAAGCCCGATGGACGGACGACCCGCTTTGGTCGGGGTCGGAAACAGCGGGCCAAAGCCGATGCAGTCGAAGCCTTCGGCAAGGGCCGCGCGGGCTTGGTCAAGGGAATGGGTGGAACGACCAATGAATAAATCGGAACCGACGATTTTGCGGGCATCTGCAAGGGAACCGTCATCCTGACCGATGTGCAGACCATCGGAACCGATCGTTGCGGCGAGGGCGGCGTGGTCGTTGAGAACAAAAGGCACACCCGCCTGGCGGCAAAGCGGCAAGAGACGACGTGCGACTCGCTCAATCGTGGCGAGATCTTGGTTTTTCGCGCGGAGCTGGAGAAGACCCGCACCCCCCGCTAACAAGGAAGCGGTGACGGATTCTGCATTTTCTTCCGCGACGTAGCCGAGGTCGAGAATGCAGTAGAGACGGGCGTTATTCAT
Source organism: Verrucomicrobiota bacterium (assembly GCA_037134575.1). Lineage (GTDB taxonomy): Bacteria > Verrucomicrobiota > Verrucomicrobiia > Verrucomicrobiales > Akkermansiaceae > Luteolibacter. The sequence continues at coordinate 27,887 of JBAXLW010000005.1, forward strand.
AGGCCTTATAGGTCCTACAGGACCTATATTTGCTCACTGCTCACGCTCTTCCAAAAAGCGGGCGACCCAACCGATGTCATAAGTGCCAGCAGCGAAGTCGGGATGAGCGATGATTTCCTGTTGGAAAGGAATCGTCGTTTTGATGCCACGGATCATGAACTCGCCGAGGGCGCGCTTCATGCGGGCAATGGCAATTTCACGGGTGGCGCCGGTGACAATGAGCTTGGCGATCATCGAGTCATAATGCGGCGGAACCGTATAGCCGGAATAGACGTGAGTATCGACGCGTACGCCTTTACCGCCGGGTGCATACCAAAGATCGATAGTGCCGGGGCTTGGCATGAAGTTGTTGTAGGGATCCTCCGCGTTGATACGGCATTCGATGGCGTGGCCGCGGGGCGTCGCATCCAGCACGTGGTGTGAGAGCGGCTCACCGGCAGCGACACGGATTTGTTCCTTGATCAGCTCGCAGCCCATGACTTCCTCGGTGACCGGGTGCTCGACCTGAATCCGAGTATTCATCTCCATGAAGTAGAAGTTCTCAGCGGCTTCATCGACAAGATATTCGATGGTACCGGCGTTTTGGTAGCCGATGTTTTTGATGAGATTGACCGATGCCTCGCCCATCCGTGCCCGCAGCTCTGGCGTGAGCAGAGGTGATGGACATTCCTCAATAATCTTCTGGTTGCGGCGCTGCATGGAGCAATCTCGCTCGCCGAGGTGGATGAAATTGCCGTGGGAGTCGCCAAAGACTTGGAACTCGACGTGGTGCGGGTTGATCACCAGCTTTTCAAGGTAGCAATCGCCATTGCCGAAACAGGCCACCGCTTCGTTGGAGGCAGCGTGGAACAGGCTGATGAATTCCTCCTCCTTGAAGCATGGGCGCATGCCACGACCACCACCACCGGCGGTCGCCTTGATCATTACTGGCAGCCCGATTTTTTTGGCCTCAGCCAATGCTGTCTCAGCATCTGGCATGATGTCGGAGCCGGGCGTAATCGGCACGCCGTTGGCGATCGCGGTGGCGCGGGCCGTAGCCTTGTCGCCCATCCGAGAGATCACCTCCGAGGAAGGGCCGATGAAGGTGATCCCCGCCGATTTGCAAATTTCCGCAAAACGCGCATTTTCCGAGAGAAATCCGTAGCCCGGATGAATCGCATCCGCACCCGTGATCTCCGCTGCGGCGATGATACGGTCGATCTTGAGATAGGACTCCTTGCTCGAAGCCGGACCGATGCAAACCGCCTCATCCGCGAGCTGAACATGCATGGAATCGACATCCGCTTCGGAATAAACGGCGACAGATTCCACATCCAACTCGCGGCAAGCACGAATGATGCGGAGGGCAATTTCGCCGCGGTTGGCGACTAAGACGCGCTTAAACATGACTTATAAGGTGAGAACAGAATCGGTGGAGCATCGGAAAAATCCGATCACTTGATGCGGAAAAGGACGTCGCCAAATTGAACAGGGGTGCAATCTTCTGCCACAATCGCACAGATGGTTCCTGCGCGCTCGGCTTTGATCTCATTCATGACTTTCATCGCCTCAATGATGCAGAGCGTCTGGCCCACGGAAACGGTGGAGCCGACTGCCACAAAATCAGGGGCATCGGGAGCTGGCTTTTGATAGAAGGTTCCCACCATCGGCGAGTTGATTTCAGCTCCCTCGGCCGCTGGGATCGCGGCTACTGGACTTGCAGCCGAAGGTGCGGCGCTTGCAGGGGCCGGCGCATAGGCGGCTGGCGCGGGAAGACTGGCAAGCAACCCGCGAAGATCATCGAAATCCGCTCCTTTTTTCAGCTTGAGGTGAAAATCCTGCCTCGTGAGATCGAAGTGGGTGAGCCCGTGCTCATTCATGAGTTCAACAATTCGACGGATTTCCTGGAGTTCCACGTTTTAAGAAGGTTTGGAGTTGAATAAGAGCATACCGTCCGGCGGGACGAATCTCGTTGCGGCAAGGTAGAGGCAGACGGGAAAGTGCGTCAAGCGGTAACCCATGCCGACACTCAACCCTTGTTTCTCGCTTTTTGGTGAAGAAGACGCCAGATTCCTGATGTTTGATCGAATTTCAGCAGGATGTCGGGCCATTGGCCGCAAAAAAGCCGCAGCGCGCCAGTTACCTAGCCACTGCGCGAGCTTATCATACCACTTGGTAAGTTCGCCAACCACTGCACCGTGTTCATCAGATCGTTGCCTTTCGGGTCGAAACCGTGAGTTTTCTGTGCTAGACTCCTAAAAATCCAGTCCGTGCTAGCCAATAGGGTCGCAGCAGTTTTGGATTTGGAATTTGATTCCGCATTTTCCCTTTTCAATTTGGGGGAGATTCCGCTTTCATTCGGCAGATCCAAATAAGCATGAGTACCCCACCCAAAGATCCACGCCCCTTCAAACGCGCCATTCTCAAACTTAGCGGTGAGGCTTTGCGCGGATCAGGGTCGCGAGACAATATTTCGCCTGAAATCGTCGATCGCATCGCCCTGGAAATTCGTGAAGCGGTCTCGCAAGGGCTCCAGCTTGGCATCGTCGTTGGCGGCGGAAATTTTTGGCGTGGCGCGAGTGCTTCGGCCCGCGGCATGGACCGTGCGACGGCAGATTACGTCGGCATGCTGGCGACGGTGATGAATGCGTTGGCCTTGGAAGGCGCGCTGGAACACCACGGCGTATCTTGCGTGGTACAATCGGCCATCGAGATGAAAAACGTCGCCGAGCCATTCATTCGCCGCCGGGCCGAGCGCCAACTCGACGACAATAAAGTGGTGATTTTCGCCGCCGGCACGGGCAATCCTTTTTTCTCGACCGACACCACCGCTGCGCTGCGAGCCAGCGAAATGGGTGCCGATGTCATCCTCAAGGCCACTCAAGTGGACGGCGTTTACGACTCCGACCCGCGCCACAACCCCGACGCAGTGCGCTATGAGACGGTGACCTTCCAAGAATGTCTTTCCCAGCGGCTCAACGTCATGGACGCCACCGCCTTTAGCCTTTGCATGGACAACGATGTGCCGATCATCGTGTTCGACCTTGCACCGCACGGCAATCTTTCGCACGCGCTGCGCGGCTTGCCGATCGGCACACTGGTCCACGGCGAGTAAGAAATCGCCCGGACAAAATCCTCTACAATCTCAACCCTAAAATTTCCCCATGGATCCTGAAGAAGCCATTTTTGAAGTCGAAGAAGCGATGACCAAGTGCGTCGACTACCTAATTCATGAATTCGCCGGCGTTCGCACCGGCAAGGCCAGCCCGGCGTTGATCGAAAATCTCGACGTACATGTGCATGCCTACGGCGCGGTTTCCAAACTCAAGAGTCTGGCGGTCATCAACTCACCTGAGCCACGGATGTTGGTGGTACAACCCTTCGACCCCGCCACCACCCGCGACATCGAGCGTGCGATCCGCGAGTGCAAACTGGGCCTCAACCCCGCTGCCGCCGACCGCTCGATCCGCGTGCCAATTCCCGAACTTTCCGAAGAGCGCCGACGCGACATGGTCAAGATGATCAAGCAACTCGCCGAGGAAGCCAAAGTCCGCCTCCGTGCCGCCCGCAAGGACGGCATCGACTCCGCAAAAAAAATGAAGGCCGACAACGTGATCACCGAAGACGGCCAGAAGGATTTCGAAAAGGAAGTCCAGGAGCTGACTAACAAATTCAACAAGAAGATCGACGAATCCGCCGTAGCGAAGGAAGCCGATTTGATGAAGGTCTGAAATAGGTGGCCGGGACTTCTCGTCCATGCTACTTAGTTAGAGCTGCGACCGCTCCAGCGCAGCGGCGACGAAGCCAGCAAAGAGCGGATGCGGGTGATTTGGCTTCGATTGAAACTCGGGGTGGAACTGCGCACCGATGTAGAACGGGTGGTTTGGCAGTTCGACGATTTCGACGAGACCTTCTTCCGCCGAAACTGACGAAATGACGAGGCCTGCCTCTTGTAGGCGCTCTTGGTAGTCGGAGTTAAACTCGTAGCGATGGCGATGACGCTCGAGAATGCGATTCGCGTTATTGTAAAGGTCAGAGGCTTTGGTGCCGGCGAAGAGAATGGATTCGCTGGAACCGAGACGCATGGTGGCTCCCATATCTTCGATGCCTTTTTGCTCTTCCTGAAGGCAGATGACCGGGTGCTTGGTCGCCTTGTTGAACTCCGTGGAGTTGGCATCTTTCAGGCCGCAGACGTTGCGGGCGAATTCAATGGTCGCGATTTGCATGCCAAGGCAGATGCCGAAGTAAGGAATCTTGTTCTCGCGAGCGTATTTGGCGGCGAGGATTTTCCCCTCCGTGCCGCGATCGCCGAAACCGCCTGGAACGAGGATACCATCGACATCGCCGATGACGGCTTTAGCACCGCGGTCTTCGATGGCTTCCGCTTCCACGCGGACGATCTGCACCTTGGTGTCATGATGGGCACCGGCGTGAATCAAGGATTCGTAGATGGATTTGTAAGCGTCCTGCAGCTCGATGTATTTTCCGGCCACGGCGATGGTGACCTTGTGCTTCGGATGGATCACGCGTTGGACAAAGCGCTCCCAATCTTCGAGCGCAGGCGACGGCGTGTGGCCGAGTCCGAGTTTATCGACGACGAGGCGGTCGATTTTGTCGCGGCGCAGGTCGAGCGGACATTCGTAAATCGTGTGAGCGACATCGCGGAAGGCGACGACATTCTTGCGCTCGACGTTGCAAAACATCGCGATCTTCTTGCGATTGTCTTCGTCGAGGTCGGCCTCGGTGCGGCAGATGATGATGTCGGGCTGGATGCCGAGTTCGCGGAGTTTGGCGACGGATTGCTGGGTCGGCTTGGTTTTTACTTCGCCAGCGGCCTTGATGTAAGGCAGCAGCGTGACGTGGATGAAGCAGACGTTTTCCTTGCCGACTTCGAGTGCGAACTGGCGCAGCGCCTCGATGAAAAGTAAGCCTTCCATGTCACCGACGGTGCCGCCGATCTCGGTGATGAGCACGTCGGTTTTTGGATTATCCACCGTGACTTGGTGCATGCGGGATTTGATCTCGTCGGTGACGTGCGGGATGAATTGTACGGTCTTGCCGAGATACTCGCCGCGGCGTTCCTTCTTAATCACGGAATCGAAGACCTGCCCAGAAGTCAGGTTGTTCATCCGCGACAGCACACCCGAGGTGAAGCGCTCGTAGTGGCCGAGGTCCAGATCGGTTTCCGCGCCGTCATCGAGCACATAGACTTCGCCATGCTGGTAAGGGGACATCGTACCGGGATCGACATTGAGGTATGGATCGAATTTCTGCATCAGCGTGGTCAGTCCGCGATGTTCGAGCAAGGTGCCGATGGATGCTGCGGCAAGACCTTTGCCGAGTGATGAGACGACGCCGCCAGTGACAAAAATATATTTCATAGAAGTGTTGTGTGATCCGACGACGACAAGAGCCGCTCGATTTCTCGGGCTTGCTCGGGAGTATCGACGCCGGGTGATGTGTCGGAAGTGATGAGAACTTTGATGCTGGCGCCATTTTCGAGGGCGCGAAGCTGTTCGAGCGACTCGGCTTTTTCCAGTGGCGAAGGCGGCCACGTGATGAAGCGTTCGAGAAAACTCCGCTGGTAGGCGTATATCCCTTTGTGCCGCAGCACGGGCAGACCTTCCTCCGGATTGCGAAAAAATGGCAGCGGCGAACGGGAAAAATACAACGCACGGCCATCAAGCGCGAGGACGACTTTGACGACGTTCGGGTCCTGCACGGCCGGATCTGCGGGATCGAGCGGATTGGCGGCGGTAGCCATGTCGAGCGTGGAATCGGCAGCCATCGCGGCGGCGAGTTCATCGATCAGTGCGGGGTCGATCAGCGGTTCGTCGCCCTGGATGTTAACGATGTGGGTCGCCTGCGGGACGGCACGGGCGGCTTCAGCGATGCGATCAGTGCCCGTCGGGTGGTCAGGCGAGGTCATCGCGACTTTACCACCAAAGGCGATCACCGCGTCGCGAATGCGCTCATCATCCGTGGCGACGATGACCTCATCCAGCCGCGAGCATTGCTGACAACGCTCCCAAACGTGCTGGATCAAGGGTTTGCCCGCGATCAAATGCAGCGGTTTACCGGGAAAACGTGTGGAGCCCCAACGAGACGGAAGTACTCCGAGAATGTAGGTTGGGGCTGATGAATGAGTCACGCTTACGTAAGGTTGGGCGAGCGTATGCCAAGGACTGTCCCGCGGACAAGAGCGGTTTCCGAAAAAAATTTGACCAGATTGCATTGTAGCGGATGGCAAATTGCGTCATGTTGTACGGTCGATGTTCAAAGAACCGGGCAAACTGGAGTCAGAAGGTGTCGCGGCAACAGCAGGACGAGAGTCGGAACTACGGACCATCGTTGGCGTAACGGTGGGGTTGTTGCTGTGGGTGGGGATCGGATTCTGGCTTCCTTTCGACTTGGCGGGAGCTGCTTTGAATGGACTGGATCCAGTGAAGGTGAGGCTGGGACTCGGGATCTGCGCTTGTGTGGCGGTACTTTGGTTTACGGAGGCATTGCCACTGGCGATTACGGCACTGCTCGTGCCTGTGTTGGCTTACAGCTGCGGATTGATGGATATGAAAGAGGCGCTGGCGGGGTTCTCAGACCCATTGATTTTTCTGTTTTTCGGTGGCTTTGCGATTGCCGCCGCCTTGTCTGGCCAAGGACTGGATCGGTGGATGGCGCATCGCATCGTGCGACTGGGTAAAGGGGATTTTCTGGGCGTCTGTTATCTACTCTTCGGCGTAACGGCGGCAATATCGATGTGGGTGAGCCATACGGCAACCACGGCAATGATGTTGCCGCTGGCATTGGGAATCCTGCAGCAAATGCCGAGCGATGAAGGATCGTCACGCAACGCGATTTTCATGCTGCTGGGAGTGGCCTACTCGGCGAGCGTGGGAGGAATCGGCACGCTGGTCGGCACGCCGCCGAACGGGATCGCGGCGGCGCAGTTAGGGATCGGCTTTGTCGATTGGCTGAAATTCGGCATCCCTGCGATGTTGATTTTACTACCCTTGCTGGTGGTGGTTTTACGGCGGGCGTGTCGGCCTGAGAAACTCAAGATCCCGGATTTGAAGAAGCTGGAATTTTCATTCAATCGATCCCGCGTGATGACGCTGGCGATCTTTGGCCTGACGGCGGCGGGCTGGATCCTCAGCGAACCCCTGGCTAAATGGCTCGGTGCATCGGGGGCTTTTAATACGCTAGTGGCGCTGGTCGCCGTGCTGGCCTTAGTCGCCAGTGGAGTCCTGCGTTGGCAGGAACTCAAGACAGGCACTGACTGGGGGATTCTGTTATTATTTGGCGGCGGGATCACCCTTAGCACCCTCATTGGCCAGACGGGGGCAGGCTTATTCATTGCGCGCTTGTTTGCTCACTGGGTCGAGTTTTGGCCGGTGCCATTGATCGTTGCTGCGGTGATTTTTTTCATGATTTTCCTCACCGAATTGATTAGCAACACGGCCTTGACGGCGCTGATGGTGCCGATTTTTTTCCTGATTTCCGGCGAGCTGGGAATTGAGCCTAAAAAACTCATTTTACCTCTAACCATAGCGGCATCGACAGGATTCATGATGCCAGTGGGCACGCCGCCAAATGCCTTGGTCTTTGCCACCGGTAAGATCCCGCAACGCGAGATGATGCGCGTGGGCTTGATCCTCAATTTGGTATTCGTCGTCGCGCTGACGATTCTTTCGGAAATTCTATTTTAGTCCGCGCAGCGGCTCAGTAGCCGTCGGCTAAGCGCGAAACGAGACTCACCGCGGCCCGCTCGCAGGCCTCTGGCAATGCGTTATTCTTCGCCGTCTGGATATTTCCCGAAGCAAAAAGCTCACTGCTGCCTGTGGAAGTTCCCGTCGCGAGAACCTTGGTTGGATCCTTGGCGTCGAGCAGTCTCCAGCTGATCGTGACCGTGTTGGAAAGCCCTTCCGGACGCAGCGTGTCATAGCGGGTGCTGCGCTTTACCGCATAGCGAATACTGCGGAGATCTCCTTCGAGCACGGCGTCGGCCTGATCCCGTTTGCCGATGCGGTAGGTGCCATCCTGCAGGAAGGCATTAGCCACGGCGGAGGTGGCCAGAACTTCAGCGCGTGGCTGCAAGGTCGAGTTGACAAACATCGGCACGGCAATCGTTTTCACCCGTGCCAACGATGGCGGCTTACTGCCACCCATCTGATAGCCAGCACAGGAAACTAACAGCAGCGCGGGAGTGAGCAGGGCGAACAGTTTCATGGGGCCAATGTGGGACAAAAGAATCACTCACCGAGCTCCTTGAGTCGGGCGCGCGACTTATCGTACAAGCTACCGGACTTCGCACGAGCCGCGATGTCGCGGTAGTAAACCTTGGCCGATTCCTTCTTGCCGGTTTTTAGGTAAAACTCGGCGATATCATAAGAGCGCTGTAGGTCGCGACCACCGAGATCGGCGATCAACTTCCGCGCCTCGCTGTTGCGCGAGTGGTTGGGATACTGGATGAGATAGTCGTTGAAAGCCTCGCGGGCGAGGTCAAGGTTCGCTTGGTTTTGGTTCCCCCGATCAGCCTCGGCAGTCAGGATGACACCCACTCGGAACAACGCTTCAGGAGCCAAAGGGCTGGAGGGTTGGTCGTGGACCAGCTGACGATAGGCGGCGATCGACTCCTTCGACTTTTTCTTCGCTTCGTAAAGTTGACCGATCGTAAACTGCGCCTTGGACGCAGCCGCAGACTTCGGTGCGTTGTTGCGCACCTTGCCTAACATCTCGACAGTTTTTTCGAGAGAAAGCTTTGTCTTAAATCCTAGCATGCTGGATTTGATATCGCCATCAGCCGCCGACTGCGCCATCGCGATTTGGCGGTTGAGCGCCGTCGCGTAGAGGCCGCTGCCTTGGAAGCGCGAGAGGAACTTGTCGTAGGCCTCGAAGGATTTGAGGATCTCGCCCTTTTGTTCTAGCAGTTGAGCTTGGCGGAAGCGTGCCTGCGGTGCCGATGGCGCGAATGGGTAGCGCGATGCGGTTTGATCATAGAGCTTGATCGCTTTGTCGGCTTTCCCAGCATCATCGGCTTGCTTCGCTTCCTGATAGAGCGCCTCACCCTTGATTGCCGCAGCCCGGGTGTCTCCTGCCATGACCGGCATTTCCGTATCCGAGCTGCAGGAAGTGAGGGGGATGGCGAGAGCGGATAGTAACGCGAAGGCAATAAGCCGAGAGGTCATGTGCCGTATCATAGAGCACAGAATGAGCTGGGAAAGCCCAAAATCTATCACTTGCCAAGTTCCGTCGCGCGCTGGACTGCCGCGCCAACGGCCTCGATCAAGGCCGAGCGCAGACCGTGAGTTTCCAGCGCCGCCAATCCCGCAATGGTCGTGCCGCCGGGAGAAGTGACCATGTCCTTGAGCACGGCTGGATGCTCGCCGGTTTCTAACACCATCGCTGCGGCTCCGAGAACCGTCTGAGCAGCAAGCCGCACTGCATCCGCCCGCGGAATCCCTGCACGAACGCCACCGTCAGCCAGCGCATCGATGACCACATAAATGTAGGCAGGCCCGCTGCCGGAAAGCCCGGTGACCGCATCCATCAGCCGCTCGGGAACTTCCACCGCCAGACCGACTGCACCCAGCAGGGCTTGCGCAGTCTTGCCATCTTCGGCGTTGGCTCGGGTTCCGAGACAATAGCCAGCAGCGCCGTGGCCGACCAGAGCAGGAGTGTTAGGCATGGCACGGATGATGCGGAAATTTTCCGAAGCTGCAGACTCCAGAGCCTTCAGCGTCACTCCGGCCGCGATGGAAATCACCAAACGTGGCGCGCCAGCCGCCACTTTCGCGGCATCGGCTAGGGCCGTGGCGACATCAAGTGGTTTGGTGCAAAGCAGGATCACCTCACTCGCTGCCGCCAGCTCACTAACGTTGGCCGTGACCTTCGCTCCCGTCGCCGTGGCGAATGACTCGCGGGATTTTTCATAAGGATCGCAGCCGATCACATCTCCCGCAGAGACGACTCCGGCACGGATCGCGCCTTGAATCAACGCCGTGCCCATTTTACCGCATCCAATGACTCCAAGCTTCATGGCCGGAGACTAAACCGATGCCCACGGCTGACGCCAGCGTCATTTTACTTGGTGCCACCGCCCGCGCATGGCCATGCTTTGCCCATGAAATTCTGGTTGATGGCGGCATGGCTGGTGGGTTGCGCATTCGCGGCGGAAGAAAGCCCCAGCGTGGAGTCCGCCATCCCCGCCCCAGTCAAAGCGCTGGGCGAACCCGCAATGATGAACTTCCCCGGTGGAATCCAAATGGCCGTGACCGCCGCTACCGAAAATGCCCAAGCCCACGTCAACCAAGGCCTCAATCATCTGCATGGCGGGTGGGATTTCGAGGCCAGCCGCCACTTCGCCACCGCCCTGCGCGAAGACCCGGAATGCATGCTCGCGCATTGGGGGATGCTCATGTCGATGCTCACTCCGTCGCCCGAAACCAACCCTGCCCGCACGGCCGTCACCAGCCGCCTGCTCGACTTGATCGATCAAGGAAAAGGCAGCGAGCTCGAGCGCAGCTACGCCTACGGCCTGGTCAAGTATCTCGAAGAAGGCCCCGCCCGGGCGGCCAACGCCTTTCGCTGGGCCGCCGAAAAATTCCCCAACGACCCGCAAGCCGGCATCTTTGCCGCACTCTTCGGCAGAGGTGGCTATGACGAATTCGGCACCGCCACCCCCGATCAAGAAGCGGCCGAAAAAAGCCTACTCGCCCTCATCGACAAAAACCCACAAAGCCCCCTACCCCTCCATGCGCTGCTGACCATTCGCGCAGAAGGCCCCGACCTCAGCAACTCACTGGATCTCGCTCGCAAGCTTTGCCAACTGATGCCGGACTATCCACCCTACGCCCATCTGTTAGGCCACTATGAATGGCGTTGTGGCCACCATGCCCGTGCAGCAGCCGCCTTCAGCCTCGCGGCAAGCGGCTTCGACCGCTGGATGAAAGAAAACAAAACCAACCTCGCCGATTGTCCGGAATGGGTGACTGCGGAAAGCTACCGCATCGTCGTCCTCACTTCCAAAAACGAGTTCGATCTTGCCCTGCCCGCCGCCCGCCAATTGGCCGCCACACCGTTGCCCAAATCGCGTCTCGCCTCTCCCGGTGCCCGCGCCTTGCTGTGGGAAGCCAAAACACTGCCCGCACGCATCCTTTTGCGCCGTGGCCTGCGCGGCGATGCGGCCGATGCACTCAACTCCCTGCCCAAGCCTGACAAAATCAAAGACACCCGTGACGCATCGCTCGCCTACTGGTGGATCGATGGCCTGCGCCTGATCGCCGAAGGCCACCGCCTCATCGATGAAGCAAAACTCAGCGAAGCCCGCGACGTCACGGCCGCCATCACCCACCACGCCGAGCAAATACAACAAACCCAGGCCACCGCCTCTGCCAATGGCGAGCGCTCTGCTTGGAATCGCGCCCTCACCGCGCTCGACATCCTCGCCAGAGATCTGCGCGGTCGGCTGGCCCTCGCTGGCGCCAAAGACGGATTCAGTCTCGCTTACAATTGGTTCGCCTCCGCCGCAGATCTCCAACGCCCCGCGCTGATGATGTTTCCGCCCGCCGTCCTCACCCCGATGGCCGCCCGCCTTGGCGAATACTATCAAACCACCGGCCAAGCCAAAGAAGCCATCGAACCCTATCAGCGCGCCCTCGCCGAGTTTCCTAACGACATCCGTACCCTCCTCGACCTCAAAGCCGTCTACGAAAAAGCCGCCCTCCCCGACGACGCTGCCGCCACCGAGACAAAAATCCAAAACCTCCGCGCCCAATAAGCTCTCGCAGACCGGATCAGATGCTGGAGCGTAAAAAGCGGCCCCCCCAAGCTTGAAGAAATCAAAACCTCCGCAGACTCGAAGTTCTCGACTGCTTTCCCAGACTTACCCGCTTGCTTCGTGGCCCAAATGGGCTACATTCCACGTCATGAAAGACGCAATTGTCAGGGCGAGAGTCCGTCCGGATCTCAAGGCCGACGCGGAAAAGGTGTTCGAGACGCTCGGAATCAACACCACCGAAGCGATTCGCATGTTTTTAAGCCAAGTCCGTCTGCGTAGAGGCTTGCCGTTTTCCGTAGAGGTTCCAGCAAACGATGACTTGTTGGTTTCGAACTCGACGAGAAAGGCCGCCCTCGACTCCGTGTATGACGACTAAGCCCGGGGAGGTTTACCGGGTCGATCTCGGCATGGGGGCCAAGGTCAGGATGATGCTCGTCGTCTCACGTGAAGACTCGGAAGCACCAAGGGCGCTGAGTCTTTGTGTGCCGATCACCACCTCAAACCGGAATTCGCCCTACGAGGTGGAGCTGCCATCCAGACCTTTCCTGAGAGCGACCAGCTCCGCCAATATCCAAGGTCTTCAGGCGATTCAGCATCATGAAATGGATGGACCGATCGGCGTCATCTACGGCGAAGCATTGGAACGCGTGAAAACTGCCCTGCGTTTCGCGGTGGAACTGTGATGGGCACTTGGATAAATCGCCGCACTTGGCACTTGGAAAACCCGCGCCAGTTGATGACGCTCCCGCCATGTCGCAAAGCCACATCGATGTCCGCTACGTCGCCAAACTCGCCCGTCTCGAACTCACCGACGACGAGGTAGCCACTTTCCAGCCGCAGCTCGAGGCCATCCTCGGCCACGTCGAGGCACTTTCAAAACTCGACGTCTCCGGCATCGACCTCGCCGCCCACACCGGCGTCTTTGGGAAAATGCGCGACGACGTGCCGCACGACAGCCTCACCCAACAAGCGATGCTCCAAAACGCCCCCGACCAAGCGCAGGGCCAAATCCGCGTCCCCAAAGTCGTCACCGACGCCTGATCTCAACTTTCAAATTTCAAATCGTCTTCACATGACTCTTTCCACGCTCCGCCAGCAACTGATCTCTGGGGAAACCACACCCGCCGCCATTCTCCATCGCCTCGCCGGGGAAATCTCCGCTCGCGACGGCCAGACCGGCGCCTACCTTTCCTACAACCTCGAAGCCGCCCTGGCCGAAGCCGCGAATGCCGATCTCAGCCTGCCCCTCGGCGGCATCCCCATCGCCATCAAGGACAACATCAACGTCCTCGGCCAGCCCTGCACCTGCGGCTCCAAGTTCCTTGAAAACTTCATCTCCCCCTACGACGCCACCGTCATCCGCAAGCTGCGCGCTGCCGGGGCCATCCCCTTCGGCCGCATGAATCAGGACGAGTTCGCCATGGGCTCATCCACCGAAAACTCCGCCCTCCAGATCACCCGCAATCCCCACGACCCTGCCCGCATTCCCGGCGGCTCATCCGGCGGCTCGGCAGCTGCGGTGGCGGATCTAACGGCCATCGCCTCCCTCGGTTCCGACACCGGCGGCTCCATCCGCCAGCCCGCCTCGCACTGCGGTGTGGTCGGGCTCAAACCCTCCTACGGTCGCGTCTCGCGCTACGGCCTCGTCGCCTTCGCCTCGTCGCTCGACCAGATCGGCCCGCTCACCCAGACAGTCGAAGATGCCGCCCGCGTGCTCCAAGCCATCGCCGGCGGAGACCCGCTCGACTCGACCTGTCTCGACGCACCCGTGCCCGATTACCTCTCCGGTCTCAACGACGGAGTCAAAGGCCTCAAGCTCGGCATCCCCAAGGAATACTTCGGCGAAGGCATCGATCCCGGCGTCCGCAAAAACGTCGAAGCCGCCATCCAAGCCCTCGCGGCACAAGGTGCGGAAATCGTCCCCATCTCCCTGCCCCACACCGAACACGCCGTCGCCACCTACTACGTCATCGCTCCTGCCGAGGCCTCATCCAACCTTTCCCGCTTCGACGGCATCCGCTACGGTCGCCGCGCTGAAAACCCCAGCGACATTCTCGATCTCTATCAGAAATCCCGCGAACAAGGCTTCGGCCCCGAGGTCAAACGCCGCATCATTCTCGGCACCTACGTCCTCTCCTCCGGCTACTACGACGCCTACTACAGCCGCGCTCAAAAAGTCCGCACCTTGATCCGCCGCGACTTCGAATCCGCCTTCACCCAAGTCGACGCCATCCTCTCCCCAGTCGCCCCCAGCCCCGCGCGCAAACTCGGCGGCTCCTCGGGCGATCCGCTTCACGAATACCTCTCCGACATCTTCACCCTCGCCGCCAACCTCGCAGGCATTCCCGGCATCTCCATCCCCTGCGGCACCACCGACTTCGACGGCAGCAAGAACCTCCCCGTCGGCCTCCAGATCCTCGCGCCACACCTCGGCGAAGCCCAGCTGCTCCGCATCGCCAAGGCAGCGGAAATCAAATCCTGAGCATCTTAGCGAATTGCCACTTGAGGCCAGCAATCAACCCAGTACATTGAAGGCATGGAAAACGGCCTATCGCCCGAATACATCGCCACTCTCCAACGAATGACGGGCCAGCAAAAACTGCGAACTGCTTTTTCACTTTATTGGTCTGCCAGAAAGCTAAAAGCCGCCGCGCTACGACTCCAACATCCCGATTGGAGCCAACGCCAGGTCGAGGATCAGGTAAAACAAATCTTCCTCCATGCCAGCTCCTGAGCCGTTTCTCATATTCACCCGCAAAAGGGAAATGGCGACTCTGCCACCAGACCGGCTGAAGTCAGTCCACCTACCCATCAAGCCTCAGGAAGACTCGTCGGCGGGTTTTTGAGTTTGCGGCGCAGGCCGCTCTTCCGGTCGCGGTCGCAGATGAAGCCAAGTCCGCCGTAGAGCGCGCTGTTAGCGCCGTGTCGGGGGCTGCCTTTGATCGAGTTAGCCACCCTCGTCAGGCAGGCCCGCGCGGCGCGGTCGGCATCATCGCGTTCGTTTTTTTTCGTCGCCAGTCGCAGGTTCAGCGCGTCGATTTCCCGGCGCAGACGCAGCGGCGCATCATTGATCGCCTCGAATTCGGCGAGCGTCAGGTCCGCGAAGCTTTCGGCCGCAGCGTTGAGACGCCACGAAGCGGTGAAAGCTCTGATGCGGTCAACAATGTCGTTTAGCGTGTAGGCCATGAGTCTTTGGGGTCGTCGGAGGAGTGCGAAGCGGATTTGGCAGCGGCGCGTCAGGTGGTCGATCCCACGGGGCCTGCCTTCAGGTGCCCCGAAGCAGAATTCCGTAGTCACTCGCCATCCGCCGCTTGGCCTGAGCGTGAATTGCATACAAATGATTAATGCTACGAAGATCCACGTCAATCATTGGCTTGCAAAAATCCATCGTTTCATTCCAGAAGTCCATCTCTCGCGATTGGAGACCAATCTCCGATGACAAGAATCTCATCTCCTTCGATTGGAAATCAATCTCTGTCGATTGGAGATTTATCTCTGGCGACCGAAAGTAAATCTCCGTCGATTGGAAGTCAATTTCCTGTGACCAGAGATTTATCTCTGTCGACAAGAAGCCAACCTTTAATGATCAGAAGTCGATCTCCGTCGACCAGAGATCTATCTCCCACATCCAACGATGGAACCAGCTCATCGAAATTCGAACCCCAGGCATCGACCGCCATCCGAGTAAAACCTAACCCCGCAACCGCGACACGCAACCCTCAGCATCCCCCACACAAATCCGCCACACGCAAAGCCAAACAAGCCCCCGCCAAACCCAACCCTCAACCCGCCCCCACAAAAGTCTGCCGCGACGGGTTCAACCTCGCGCAGTCCAAAGCCATTTTGCAATTTAGCACTGTGGATTCGACAAAGTTTGGCGGCACGAGGGTTGGCTCCGCACAGATCAAGTAGCGCTTTCGGAGGTGAACAAAACACTCTCTATGAAGGATGCAAAATTTCAGGGTCGCCAACGCGCCAGAACGCCTGAAAATTCGATGAATTCAGCGTGAAGAGCTTCTCCGCACCCGCTTTTCTAGCAGCGAAAAGATGGAGATAATCATAGGTCGCCCCGCCTCGAACTCCGCGTGCCTGTGCCTCAGAAAAAGCCGCGAGCAGATCTACTGTGCCAAGTTCAATCGAGTTGGCAACGGAAAGAATGTCATCGCGGATGAGTTGCAGCGCGTCATCGGCACGGAACCGCAGCGACAGCTTACCACCTGTGAGCGTGCTAAATGTCTCCGTCAAAGCGTGGGCAGAGACGACCCGCCCGCCTTCCCGCAGGATGGCCGCTGATGCTTTGGAATGGGCCTGAGTAGGGACCAGTGCCGCGATCAAAATGGAGGAATCCAGAGCGATCATGACGAGTGGCGAAGGATGCGGTCTTCGCGCTCGTCTCGGCCCGTTTGGATTGCAGAAATCACGTCATCGTCCGAAATGAATCCCGTTTGCGGCGATACAATGACCCAGCGCCCATCGCGCATTTCCACTTTTGCCAGCGGTGGCTCTGCCCGATTGAGATGGGCAGTCGCATCCTCAATCGACAATGAGACCCGAGAACCCGGCTGCAGATTCAAGCGCTCCTTGACTTTGCGCGGGAGCTTGATGCGCCCGTCGCTGTCCATGGTAGCGGTTATTTTCATCGGATCTCGATAGCAGTTGCGGTCAGCTCCGTCAATTCGCTTGGACCCGTGAGTGAGGCGGTGCAGATACCGAGGTTGGTTACTTCTCGCCAAGCCGGGTCAGCAAACGGATCGGATTTGAGCTGGGTGTTGGCGGCGGGGGCCAGACCCCAAGTATCAGGAGTCGCTTTCTTCGACGGGGGTCCACTGCGCGCGGCACGCCCCGGCTGTCGCGGGTTCGCAGATTGAGGCGAAAGGCCACTGGGATTTTTGACCGACATGGGAATAAAATACCTCTCGCCCGGAAAAAAGCGAGCTTCAAACTTGCTTGATCTGACTGAGAATTCTGGCATTCTCTTGATATGGCTACTGCCGCAGAAATCGCAATGCTGGCATTGAGATTGCCAGGGTCGGATCGGGCCAAGCTCGCGGCGGATTTGCTCGATTCTCTGCCGGGAATTCTCACGGAAGACGATGACGGCCTGGCCGAAGCGCGGCGACGCTCTAAAGAACAGGCTCACGAGGCGGAAGAATACCGCATGGATCTCAGGCTGCGCGAGGCAGTGGAAAACTACGCCAAAGGAGATCGCGGTGACCCGGCGAAGGTGGTGATGAATAAGCTGCGTGAACGCGCCCAAAAACGCCGTAGTGAACGGTGATGAGCTTTGAGCCACCCTCGGCCGCGAACCCTCAGCTTCGCTCCCAAGGTCACTCCAATCTGGATGCCATTCAGATCGTTTGCGCGCTCGATCAAGGTTGAAATCCTCCATCATGACTGGAGGATTTCATGTTTGGAACAAGCGCCAGCGTCGGCAGTTGGTACTGGGTGGCCGCGGCCTTGATTTCTCCGAGTTTGCTTCAATTTGCGGCGTATTTGTGAGCTTCTCGCGATGGAATTGCACGCCTAGCCAACTCAAAAGGAACTCCTGTATAATAGATTCACGAACACCTGTTTGCTTGTGGGCGCTTTTCTTCTGCGCTACGCAATAAGGACTTCGCCCCGCCCTAATCTGACCGACCCATGCGCAATCTCTCCAAGTCAAAAATCATTGCCTTCCGCCAGTGCCCTAAGCGCTTGTGGCTGGAAATCCACCAGCCCGAGCTGTGCGACAACTCCGCATCCGAGATGGTATTTCAGATTGGCCACGAAGTTGGGGAAATGGCCCGCGACATCCATGACCCCCATCACACGGGCACAACCATCAGCATCGCAGAGCTCGGCCACTCGGGTGCCCTTGCCCGTAGTGCCGACCTATTGGTAGAGGGTAAAGCCCCGATCTTTGAAGCTGGTGTGGCCTCCAACGGAGCCATCGCCTATGCCGACGTCATGCTCCCCGATCACACCGACGGAACGCTCCGTTGGAAGATGATCGAGGTAAAGTCGTCTACCAGTGTGAAGGACTACTACCGGGAGGACATCGCGATTCAGTCGTACATTGCCACTTCTGCGGGTGTCAGACTTTCATCCGTATCCATCGCCCACGTCGATAGCTCATTCGTCTATCAGGGCAACGGCGATTATCGGGGGCTCCTCAAGGAAAACGACCTCACGGAAGAAGCACTTGGGCGCAGCGGAGAAGTTCAGGAATGGATCGCGGATGCTCACGCGGTGGCCGCCCTGAAAGCAGAGCCGCAAACTCCGACCGGCCTTCATTGCAGCAAGCCTTTCAACTGTGGTTTTAGCAACTACTGCAATCGAACCAAAGTCCGGGCTCAATACCCCATCAGCACCTTGCCGAAACTCTCGAAACCGCAACGGACCCAATTTGAAGCCATGGGGAGCGATGACCTTCGTGATATCGACGATCATCTCCTCTCCCCAATCCAGCAGCGGGTGAAAAAATGTGCCGCCTCAGGTGAAACCTACTTTGACGCAGAAGGCGCGGCAGCGGACCTCGCCCCCCATCGCTTCCCAGCGTATTTCCTCGATTTTGAGACCGTCGCCCCCGCCGTTCCCAGGTGGAACGACACAAGCCCGTATCAGAAAATTCCCTTCCAGTTCAGTCTCCACGTTCTCGAAGAAAACGGGACTTTCCGCCATCACGGATTTCTCGATCTTTCGGGCAACGATCCCTCCCGTGCCTGCGCCCAGTCGCTGATGGATCTTTGCGGAGTGGACGGCCCCGTCTTCGCCTACAACGCCAGCTTCGAGTGCTCCGTGATGTCCAAACTCGCTTCGCGATTTCCTGAATTCGCCACCGCCTTGGAGTCCATCATTTCCCGAGTGGTCGATCTCTTGCCCATCGCACGGGAGCACTACTACCATCCCAGTCAGCACGGCAGCTGGAGTATCAAGCACGTCCTGCCCGCCGCTGTTCCCGAGCTCTCCTACGATCAACTCGATGGAGTTCAAAACGGCAGCTTGGCAATCGCCGCGTATATGGAAGCGATTCATCCGGAAACAACGACGGACAAAAAGCAACAACTCGAAGAGCAACTCAACGCCTACTGCAAGCTGGATACCTGGGCCATGGTTCGACTGTGGCAGTTTTTTACCGGCGCAGATTTACCCTAATAACTATGAAATCATGGATCCAATTCATCAGCGCCTGTTTTTTGCTAACCAGTCTCGCACAAGGTGAAGCCCTCACAAAGGAACAGGCCCGCAGCGAATTTGTGAGTGCAAACCGGCAAATCAACCACACCTGGGCCCAGTTGATGAAAAAATACGCCGACTATGGTCCCGATTGGCTGGACAAAATGAAAATCGAGCAGCGACAGTGGCTGCATTATTGTGATGCGATGGCCGCTTCGCCTTTCAATCTTGGAACTAAAGTCCCCCCAGAAAAAGTCAAGGATACCCAAGCCTATTTAGTCACTGCGGCTATTCTCACGCGAGATCGGTCCAAATGGTTGCACGGCCTAATCAATGATCCTGAATCGAGCGATACATTGACGGGACGTTGGTTTGACAGCTACGGGGGATGCCTGAGAATTATCCAGGAAGGGTCTTCACTCATGTTCACCATCGACGTCGTTCGCGGTGAAACCGCTCATTTAGGCAGCATTGGGGGCATCGCCTCATGGAACAGTCCGCTTGGGTGGTTTAGCGACAAAGGAAAAGAGAAAGAGAAAGAGGACGAGACCAACTTGGCATTTATCCAACGAAATGGAAAACTCGAGGTCTTCGAAGCCAAATCCGATCACTACCATGGGGCCCGCGCCTATTTTGAAGGTGAATATGTCAGAGTGGCCAAGCTCACTCCAAAAGAGATTGAGAAAGTGAAGAGTGCGTCAAATTATTGAACCAAGCGATGAAAACCAACCCAACAGACGAGGGTGATCCCTCCCCACCCAGCATCAAAGCGTCAACAAACGCAGTCATCGAGAGATTTCAGCACATCCTCAGCGGAGAAGTGAATCCACTCGGCCTTGATACAGGCTTTCCCGAACTCGATCGCATCATCGGCGGACTGGCACCGGGGAAGCTAGTCGTTATTGCCTCCAGACCGGGCATGGGCAAGACCACTCTCATGCTCAACATCGTGGAACATCTCTGCTTCGAAAAGAAAATTTCCGGTTATGTGCTCACGGGCGACCTAAGCGCCACCGATCTGGTCGAGCGCCTCATTTTGGGTGGTGCTCGCGTTTCACATGAGCAAATTTCCAGCCAGCCTACCGAACTAACCAAAGGAGATTTGCTCAGAATCCAGCGAGCCGCGGTCACCATCGCAGGCAGCGCGAACATCGTCGACGATACGCGGGGCATTTCCATCGAATCCCTTCGCTCCAAAGTCCTGCTCGCCAAGGAGTCCAACGAGATCGCCTTTGTCGCCATCGACCACCTTCACCTCCTCTCCTCCGATGCCCAAAAGCCCTGGCCCTCGCGCAAACAGGAAATGGACGAAGTAGTCCGCCAACTCAAAAGCCTCGCTCGCGAGCTCGACCTACCCGTCCTCGTTCTCGCCCAGCTCAAACGCCGGGCCGACTCGCGCCCCTTCCCCACTCTCTCCGACTTGCGCGAATCCGCAGCCCTCGAATACGAAGCCGACGTCATCGGCTTGCTTCACCGCCGACAAGGCGGGGAAATTAACGGCGAACACGTCCCCGAGGATCAATCCTGGATCGAACTCAAGATCGCCAAAAACCGCCAAGGCCAGACGGGATCCGCCGGATTCATCTACTTCGATGTTATCCAAAGTTTTTTCCCCGTGCTCACCGAAGAAGGAGAAATGCGGATGGCTTGGGACGACCATCGCGGGGATGAGTATGACCAAGAACAAGACGAGGAGATCGCCCGCATGGGTCTAGATCGATACTAAAAAACATCATCCCGCCATGACCGCACAAATCGGTGACTCGATCCGCTACGCTGGACAATACTACAATCTCGTGGGGGTCTCACCAGACAATCCGCCCGATGAATTGTTCGATCCAGAGCGCCTTGGAATCAGGACTTTTTCCAATTGTACCGCCTGCTGGCGCGGCTTCGTCGCGACCTATGGCTTGCGCGAGAACCACCTAATCCTTGAAGAACTAAAAATCAATGTTCGCAATTCCGAATGGGTGGAAGAACTCCAACGGATTGATGAAATCCTGGAGATCTGGCGCAATCTGCCGCCCCATCAAAGAGGGCCGAAACCGCGACCCAAAAAATGGAATCCAGGGCCGTACGGACCTCCAATCCACGGCGTTTTTCCCGCGGCAGCAGAGGATCCGAAAGCCACATTTGCGTTTACCGACAACTACCACAACCTCGACCTACCGCTGCCATTCTCCGGCGGCTTGCTTCTCGGTGATGGTTTCATCAAGGAACTCTACGAGCACATGGGATTCCACCCGGCCTGGAAATTTCAGAAAGTCATCGAGCTCATTTTTACCGAAGGTCTCCTTACCGCCGCGCATGACCGCTCCGCCAAAATGGCCGAAATCCGAGAGACCAAGGACGGATCCGATGGAAAAACTCCCAAGACCTTCAGCTCACCGGAAAAAATCGTCAACTGGATCGATCGCTGTTTCAATCGCAGCTATTGAATCCGTGCCAAGAAACCACCTCCGCCTGAGCTTTTCTGGCTTGATTCCGCCATTTTTTGATAGAAAATAAACACATATGGAAATTAAAATCCTTACACTGACTGAACTGGAAGAACGTCTTTCCCATTATGAGACGCCTAAAGATGCGTACGACGACGATATCACAGGCCGTTT
>JBAXLW010000006.1:0-41489 GCA_037134575.1 Verrucomicrobiota bacterium
TCGTTCAGGTTCACCAGTGGAATCCTACTTACACAAAAAATCTTACACCCCCTTTTAAAAAGAGCGGGTTGCTGGATGCAGTTCCTGAAATTACAAGGTTAAAACGGTGTCCAACGGGCGATTTCGGGTTTGGGAGTGCTGGGATTTTGTGATAGATCGTGGCTGCCATGGATGACTATGATTCAACCCTTTTTGGAAAGCCGCTGGTTTTCAAACAGGCGGGGAAACTCGCAGAGATGCTGAATTTGTTAGAGGGGGCTTATGGGGTGAGGGCGAAGCGTAAGACGCCGAGTCGCCCCCGACCTCATCCCAAAACGCGGCCACCCAACGGCTAACTTCTTAATCGCTCTTCACTTCGATGCTCGAAGCAGCGCTCAATTTTCTCATGACTCATCCACTTCTCTCCGTCAACGATCTGCGCGTCCACTTCCCCGTGCGATCGGGCGTGCTGCTGCAAAAATCCGCCGCCGTTCGCGCGGTCGATGGTGTGTCGTTCGACATCGCGCCCGGCGAAACTCTCGGCCTCGTCGGGGAATCCGGCTGTGGCAAGTCCACGCTCGGCAAAGCAATCGTCCGCCTTCTCAAACCAACTTCGGGCAGCGTTCATTTCGAGTCTCAGGACATCAGTCGTGCCAGCCAAAGTGCCCTGCGCCCGCTGCGCCGCAATTTCCAAATGATCTTCCAAGATCCGGCCGAGTCGCTCGACCCGCGGATGAGTGTGCGCGCTATCATCGAGGAACCCTTCATCATCCACAGACTCGGCAACCGTGCAGAGCGTTTGAAATGGGTTAATGAATTGCTAGACCGAGTGGGTTTGCCCGCGTCTTCCGCTGATCGCTACTCCTTCGAGTTTTCCGGTGGCCAGCGCCAGCGCATCGGCATCGCCCGCGCGCTGGCCTTGAAGCCGAAGCTCATCGTCTGCGATGAGCCCGTGTCCGCGCTCGATGTTTCCGTGCAATCGCAAATTCTCAATTTGCTCGTCGAGCTGCAGCGGGATTTCGGGCTGTCCTATCTGTTCATCGCCCACGACCTCTCGGTGGTCAAGCACGTCAGCGACCGCGTGGCCGTGATGTACTTGGGAAAAATCGTTGAGCTGGCTACGGCGGACGCCATCTATCAAGATCCACGCCACCTTTACACTCAGGCACTGCTCTCTGCGATTCCTTCACCTGACCCGAGTGTGAAACGCGAAAAAATCCTGCTCGAGGGGGATGTCCCATCGCCGATCGATCCGCCGCCCGGCAGCGCTTTTGGTCACCGCATGAATCATCCGAACTACGACAAAACCATAGGCGTTGACCTTTCCCTCAAGCAAATCGCCCCCGCCCACTGGGTGGCCGCCGATCCCTGCTGCGTCTCGGCTGAAGACTGGGAAAAACTCCGCCCCGCATGACTCAAGGTGCCAGGCATCAACAGACCCATTCAAATCATTTGTGAAGCTATCCACCATCGTGCCAGCCGCGAGATCAGCGGATCTCGACGGTGGTGCCGGGGCGAATGAGGGTGGGTAGGCGGACGGCGTCCCAGTTGGCCATGCGGATGCAACCGTGGCTGCGGGCACGACCGATCGTTTCGGGGCTGGGTGTGCCGTGCATGCCGACGCCGGGCTTGGTCAGGCCGCACCAGAAAATGCCGACGGGACTGTTAGGGCCGGGCGGGATGTTGAGCGCCTCGGATTCTCTGCTGCGCTTGCCGGTTTCCAGCAGCTTTAAGTCGTAGCGCCAATACGGGAGCTCGACGGCATTTCTCACTTCCCAAGTACCGAACTGGAGGAAGCGGTCTTCGCCGGGCGTGATTGGGAATGAGGCGATGAGCCCGCGATTGGGGCGGGTGACGTGCGTGATCGGCATGGTCGCGCTCGCTTCGGCAACCACGAGGGCGGCGGGTTCGGCTTCGTAAATACGGACTTGGTTGATTTTAGTGTCTACCACGGCGTGGCGCTTGCTCAGGATACCGTCGTTTTTGTAGCCCGCGCCGGTGAGTACTTCGATGCGAAAAGGCTGCACGTTCGGAACGGTCAGGCTGTCGCGCGGCTTGAGCCTTTCGATTTTCAACTCGCCGTTGAGCGACGCTAGGTAGGGAACGTCGCAGTGGTAGCGCTCGGCCATGAACTCGGCAACGTTGCGGTAGCTCATGCGCTTAGCCTTGGCCTGCAGCTCCACTTTCGTCGGCAACTTTTCATTCACCCAGTCGATGGAAAAATCCGGGACGACGGCAATGGCCAGCGGGTTCAGCACAGCCTTGCGGGCAGCGGTGTTGGCAGCGGCCCAGTCTTCGATCGGGTAGCCGTTCACTTCGTTCCACGATTGCACGGCTAGCTCGGTGAAGCGGCCGGGTTTTGCGTCGATGATGCCGGGACCAAAATTTGCCTCGTCGAGGAAGATTTGCAGGCGTAGCGCGTCGTCGCCCGTGGGTTTCACCTCGAGCGGAGAAACCTTGGGCAATGCTGGCGAAGGAACGGACGTCGTCTGCGCGGTGGGCTGGGCAGAAACCAGCGTGGCGAGGGCGATGAAAACAACAGCGACAAAACGAATCATAAGTGGGAGCGCCTGGCGGAAAAACTATTCGGGAACGACGGCAAAGGATTCGAGCCGCCCAGCGATCAGCGCAGGAACGACGGCACTGACGAGGATGTCGTCGCCATCGTAGTCCGTGGTGGTCACCTTCGCCTCGCGGTGCAGTAAGCTGACGAGATCGGCGCGGTTTTGCGGGATGCGGTAGGCTTGCTCGCGGACGCGGTGGGCAAGCACTTCGGAGCAGGTCCTGAGCAATTCCTCCAGCCCTTGGCCCGTGACGGCGGAGGCGTGCAGCGCATCGGGGTATTTCTTTTCCAGCGCGATCAGCTCGAAGGGATTGGTGACGCGGTCGATTTTGTTGAGAACCGTGATGATCTCTTTGTCGGCAGCACCCAGCTCGCCGAGGACTTCGAGCGTGGTGTTGTGCAGCCGTTCGATTTCGTGGGAGGTCGCATCGAGCACGTGGATGATGAAGTCGGCGAGGGTGGCTTCTTCGAGCGTGGCCATGAATGCTTCGACCAAACGGTGGGGCAGATTGCGGACGAAGCCGACGGTGTCGGTGATCAGCAGCGGCTGGCCGTCGGGCAGTTCGATCCGGCGGGTGGTGGTGTCGAGCGTGGCAAAGAGCATGTCCTTGGCCATGACGTCGGCACCGCTGAGAATGTTGAGCATCGTCGATTTGCCGGCGTTGGTGTAGCCGACGATGGCTGCATGGGGCGTGGCGAATTTTTCGCGCTCCTTGCGCTGGGTCTTGCGCTGTTTGCGGACCACTTCGATTTCGCGCTTGGCGCGGTCGATGATTTGGTAAGCAAGCCGGCGGTCGACCTCGATTTGTTTTTCGCCCATGCCGCGCGAGGCACCGCCACCTGCGCCACCGCCCGAGCCCGCTGATTCGCGGTCAAGGTGGCCCCACATCCGTGCCAGACGGGGAAGTGCATACTGCATGCGGGCGAGTTCGACTTGGAGTCGAGCTTCCTTGGTCTGGGCGCGCTTGGCGAAAATATCCAGGATGACTTCCTCGCGGTCGATCACGCAGAGGTCGGCGAGTTTTTCCCACTCGCGCTGTTGGGATGGGGCCAGACCGTTGTCGATCACGATCACGTCGCACTCGTGGGCGCGGGCCAGTTGGACGAGTTCGTCGGCCTTTCCCGTGCCGCAGAGGAATTTCTTGTGCATCTCGCGGCTGCGATAAAGCACCGACTCGACCACCTCGACGCCGAGGGTTTTCACCAGTTCGCCGAGCTCTTCGAGCAACGACTCCGATTCCACCCCTTCGCGGGCGTCAAAATAGAAGCGCACCAACAAGGCGCGCTCGATCATGTCTGGCTTTTCTCTGACTTCGAACATCCGCGAGAAGACGTAACACCGAAGAGTTCCTTCCGCTATGTGAAATTTCTAGCGATTGCGGTCCTTGCTGGCGAAAATCGATTCGTAAAAGCGCGAATGATCGCCCCGATTTCGTTTCAACGCTTGCGAGTTGGCCGCCCGCGCCTTAATTCCGTCTTCGACATGAGTGAAGCCCTCACCCCGCAGCAGCCGCAATCCACCGAAGCAGAACTGATCGCCGTTCGCCGCGAGAAACTCGCGAAACTGCGCGAATTGGGCATTGATCCCTACGGCGCGCGCTTTGAAGTGACGACTACTCCCGCCGATTTGCGGGCAAATTTCGCCGAAGGCCTGCAGGTGAAAGTCGCTGGCCGCATCACCGCGCTGCGCGACATGGGCAAGTCGTGTTTCTTCCAACTGGCCGACGTGCATGGCTCGATCCAAGGCTACGTCAGCATCAAAAACCTCGGAGAAACCGAAGCTGCGGCGTGGAAATGCCTCGATCGCGGCGACTGGATCGGCATCGAAGGCGAAACCTTTCTCACCAAAACCGGCGAGCCGACCGTGAAACTCGACAAGTTCACCGTGCTTTCCAAATCCCTGCGGCCAATGCCCGACAAGTGGCACGGCCTAGCCGACCGCGAGATCAAGTACCGCAAGCGCCACCTCGACCTGATGGGCAATCCCGACAGCGCCGCGCTGTTTGTGAAGCGTTCGCTGATGATCGCTGAAATCCGCCGCTTCCTCCAGGACCGCGGTTTCCTCGAAGTGGAAACGCCGATGCTTCACGACGTCGCCGGTGGTGCCGCCGCCCGTCCGTTCGAGACGCACCACAACGCGCTCGGCATGCCGCTGACACTGCGGATCGCCCCCGAATTGTTCCTCAAGCGGCTGCTCGTCGGCGGCTTCACCAAGATTTTCGAGCTCAACCGTAGTTTCCGCAACGAGGGGATCTCGCGCCGCCACAACCCTGAGTTCACGATGCTCGAAGCATATTGGGCGTTCTCGGATTTCGAGGAAATGGCTGATCTCGTCGAAGAACTGACCTGCCACCTCGCTGAAAAATTCTGCGGCGGCCTCCAGATCGAGCACAAGGACGAGGAGGGCAATGTCACCCGCACCATCAACCTCGCCCGCCCGTGGAAGCGCGCCAGTTACCACGACCTCATCAAGCTGGCCGCAGGCGAAGACTTCTTCGAAATCGACGCCGCTGGCCGCCGCGCCCGCTGCGAAGAAAAGGGCATCCAGATTTCCGCAGGCATGGAGGACCACGAAGTCATCCAGCAGGCATTCGAGAAGTTCGTGGAGGAAAAAACCTTCGATCCCTGCTTCGTCACCCGCGTTTCCAGCGAGCTGGTGCCGCTGGCGAAAGTCAGCCCTGGCGGTCAAACCGTTGAAGTTTACGAACTCATCATCAACGGCCAGGAAATCTCCCCAGGCTATTCCGAGCTCAACGACCCCGACGTTCAGCGCCAACGCCTCGAAGCCCAATCGGGCGAAGAGACGCAGAAAGTGGACTACGATTTCATCGAAACCCTCGAACACGGCATGCCACCCGCAGGCGGCATCGGCATCGGACTCGACCGCCTCTGCATGATGCTTACGGGTGCACCGACCATCCGCGACGTGGTGCTCTTCCCGCTACTCAAGCGGAAAGACTGATCTGTGGTGCCAAGTAGCTGGGGCCTCTGGCCCCAGAACGTTGTTTGGGCGTCTCGCCCAAAGTAATCTTGTGGGAGGCGGGACGCCTCCCACAACGGTCTGGAGCGAGACGCTCCAGCCACTTCCCCCCCCGCTTTATTAGCTTGGAGCATTACTTCGGAGCCTCGATGTGTTGCTGCGATGCCTCGCAGCAGTGCTTCGTCCCGGCTAGACCATCGTTTGCAATGGTGGGGATTCGATCCTAGGTTTGGACATTTCAGCAAAGCCCAGCATGAATTGTCCTTCTGGACTGAGCACGTTGCCACTATTGCCCGCGGAGGATGCGTTGGCCTTGGCGGATGTAGGAGATACTGGACCACACAGTGAAGATGCCAGCAATGACGCAGGGGTAAACGGGCGAAATCGGCACGACCCTGAGCATTACCCAGCCGATGGCGAACATTTGAGTGACGGTGCAGGCTTTGCCCGTCCAGTGAGGGATGATCTTCACCTCGCGGTGCTTGCAGTAGAGGATTTTGATGCCGCCGAGGATGATGCAATCCCGCAAGACGACGATCGCGGCAAACCACCGCGGCAGGTGCCAGCCGGGCGAGCCCCAATCGACCAATGACAGCGTGACGATGCCTGTGAGCAGTAGGGCCTTGTCCGCAATGGGGTCGATGTAGGCCCCAAAAGCAGAGCACTGGTCGAACTTTCGCGCGACCCAGCCATCGATGCCGTCGGTACTGGCGGCAGTGACAAAGACGCCTAAGGCCCACCAGCGCAGGGACTCGACGGGCAGGCCGAGATTCACCGTGTGGCCGTAATAAAATGCTAGAGCGGCAAACACCGGAACCAAAATGATTCGCGCGACGGTGATTTTGCTGGCGAAGGTCACACCTGTATCAAAGCAGAAATGCGGATTTTGCGAAGCCTGAAATTCGCACCCATGCGCGGGGAGGGATGGTGGCCGCGAAATGGCTCAATATTCGCTACCCTGAATCTTGTTTTTGGTCCAGATGACGCCTGCTTTGGTGTCCCGGTAGAGTCCGATCGACGTGTTGCAGGAGTTAAGAGCTAACACGGCGGCAGCAATGATGAGCAATTTCATGGCCGAAGAATTAGGGCGACGGTGGACTCGTGGAAAGCACAAAGTAAGGGAAAGTTAAGTAATCAGGTTGTGCAGCTGGTGGGGATTTTCGCGCAAAATGGGCATTTAGGGCGAGAAATGACTTTACAAGGCTGAACCGCTGGCTAGTTTTCGCGTCCCGGCGGTTCACGTCACCATTCATTTTAACATTCCTACGCCATGAAAGTTCTCTCCTCTCTTGCCTCCGCAAAACGCCGTCACGCTGATTGCCAAGTCGTGAAACGCAAAGGAACGGTTTACGTGATCTGCAAATCGAATCCGAAGTTCAAGGCCCGCCAAGGCGCAACGGCTGGCACTCGTCTTTCGAAGAAGGGTCTGTAAGAGACCCCTGCGCTTTCCCAAGCGAAGACAATTTTTTGAGAAAAGCGACCTTTGGGTCGCTTTTTTCATTGCCGGGCGGCGAGGTGTTCCAGGACGCGGCCGGCGGCGATCATGCCGAAACTGGCAATCAGATGAGCGGCGCTGCCGAAGCCGGAGGCACAGTTCAGGCGAAGTGAAATCTCCTCGGGCTTGTTCTTGGAGACCGTGCCGTCGCAGCTCGAATAGTAGGGAGCCTCATCGGAATAAACCGCATCGATACCGAAGAGAATCGGCTCCTGGCCACGCGGAGTTTTGGGGAATCCGAAATCATTGCGCAGCCCGCGGCGCAGTTGCAGCAGCAGGGGATCCATCCCACTGTAGGCCAAATCCGTCACGCGGATGCGCGTGGGGTCGCGGCGTCCACCCGCACCGCCACAGGTGACAGCGTAGATTTTACGGCGGTGGCATTCGGCGGCGAGCAGCGATTTGTGGCGGGCGAAGTCGATGGCGTCGATGACGGCATCGAAGCCCGGGTCGAGGATTTCGGCGGCGGACTTCTCGTTGAAAAACTTCGGCACGATCTGGACATCGCAGTCGGGGTGAATGGCGCGTGTGCGATCGGCCATCGCCTCCGTTTTCTGGCGGCCGATCTGGCCATCCATCGCATGAAGTTGGCGGTTGACGTTGGTGACGCAGATCTCGTCGAGATCGACGAGTGTCAAGTGGCCGATCCCCGAGCGGGCGAGCGATTCCACGGCCCACGAACCCACACCGCCGACGCCGATCACTGCGACCCGTGAGGTGAGAAAACGATCCAGCGCCGCCTGGCCATAAAGCCGGGCGATGCCACCAAAGCGGTAGGCGATGGATTCAGGATCGGACATGCAGCGGGTGTACGGAGCGGAGGCGAGAGAGTCACGACCGGAATCCGTTGGCGTGCGATTTTTTGCCATCGCCACCGAGAGCGATTGTGGCGTAATGATGTGCCCATGAATCGTCGGAATTTTATCGGGCTCTCCACGGTGGCTGCTAGCCTTGCCACGACACGCGGGAGGGCAAATGGTGATCCATCCGAAGGTCCGATTCTTAGCTTCGGGTTAATCACGGATGTACAGTATGCGGATGCCGATCCGGAAGGGGAGCGGCATTACCGGGATTCAATCCAGAAATTGAAGGTGGCGGTGGCATGGTTGGCGACTAAGAAGCTGCCATTCACCGTGCACCTCGGTGATCTGATCGATCGGGATTTCCAGGCCTTCGGGACGGTCCTGCCGCTGCTCGACGAGTTGGAGCACCCGGTTTATCATCTATTGGGTAATCATGACTATTCTGTGGCGGAAGGGCAGAAGGAGCAGGTTCGCTCCACCTTGGGCATGCCGCATGACTACTATTCGTTCAAAGCTGCGGGCGTGCGTTTTGTGATGTTGGATACCAACGATCTTTCCGTTTACAAATATCCACACGGTTGCCCGAAGGATTTGGAATCAGGCAAAATGTTGGCCACTCGGGTCGCGGAAAATGACAGCAGCGCCAAGCCATGGAATGGTGGCCTCTCTGCAACCCAGCTCGCGTGGTTCGAGCGCGAACTTTCCCAAGCAGACGCTGCCAAGGAACGGGTCATCATCTGCGGTCATCATCCGCTTTTGCCTGAAGATGGCTATCAGCTTTGGAATCACCAGGCCGTCATCGACGTGATGGATCGTCATTCCTGTGTGACCGCATTTTTCAACGGCCACCAGCACGCAGGCGCGGAGCGTATCCATAACGGCGTGCCCTATATCACCTTCAAGTCGCTCCTGCACCAACCTGAAGTGACGGCCTTTTCTGCGATTCGGTTATATGCCGATCGCCTAGAGATCGAAGGCAAGGGTCGGGAGATCTCGCGAGCGTTTCCGCTACGCAAGGCCTAAGCGTTGATCCCCGCTGCCCAGAGTGCGGCGTGGATTCGGAAATCCACCGCCACGCCTTCCGCTTCGCGCTGGCTTAGCGACGCGCGCAGCTCAGCGAGGGGTATGTGGTGTACTTCGATGTCTTCGGCGTGGGTGCCGCCGCCTTGGCTTTCACGGGTGAGGTTTTTGGCGTGAAAGAGATGAATGTATTCCGAGCTCATGCCTGAGGAGGTAGGAGAGACCATGAGCAGGTCCATGTTTTCGGCACGGTAGCCGGTTTCTTCGAGCAGTTCGCGCCTAGCGGTTTCGGCCATGGTTTCGCCGAGGAATTTGGGTTCGTCGCCGACGATGCCAGCGGGAAGTTCGATGACGCGCCGCTGGAGAGGGATGCGAAATTGTTCAACGAGGATGATTTCGTTTTTGGGGGTGATGGCGAGGATGCCGACGCAGGTGTCTGCCTGAGGGCGGCGGACAAAATCCCAGTGGCCGATGCGGTAAAGGCCGAGCCAGCGGGTTTCGAAAAGTGTCTCGGGGCTTGGCATGGAATGAATTAGGCAAGAAACGTTGGTATATGGGCAGAAAGAAGGCTACTGCTGCCGCGCGCTGATGTCTCGTTACGATTTCCAGATTCCCGTCACCTTCAAGCACCGTATCGTTTTTACGCGCGATGCGTTTGCCCCTGGGGATCCGGCGCTGGCCGAGATCCTGAATGAGGGCGGGGGACGGCGGGCGATGGTTTTTGTGGAGGAAGCGGTGGCGGCATCGTGGCCGAGTCTGGAAAAGGCCGTGGTCGCTTACTTTGCGGCGCTGGATCTGGACTTTCGCGGGATTTTTGTTTTCCCCGGTGGTGAAGCCGTGAAGGCGGATGATCGTTTGGTCCGGCAAGTCTGGGCGGCAATCGACACGGCGCATTTGGATCGGCATTCGTATGTCGTGGCCATTGGCGGTGGGGCATTTCTAGATGCGGTGGGCTATGCGGCGGCCACTGCGCACCGGGGAATGCGGCTGGTTCGGTTTCCGACGACTACGCTGTCGCAGGATGACAGCGGCGTGGGTGTGAAGTGCGCGATCAATGCATTTGGCAAAAAGAACTGGGTGGGTGCATTTGCGGTGCCTTACGCAGTGATCAATGATTTCAGTTTTCTCCATAGCCAAGACGAGGAAACGCGGCGTGGCGGCCTGATTGAGGCAGTGAAAGTCGCGCTCGTACGCGACCGTGTTTTTTTCAAATGGATTGAAGCGAATCTATCTGCGCTGGCTGCGCTGGAACCAGAGATTTTGGAGCGCTGCGTGGAGAAGTCCGCACTGCTGCATGCCCAGCATATTGCGATGGGTGGGGATGCCTTCGAGACAGGGTCGAGTAGACCGCTGGATTTTGGCCACTGGGCAGCGCATAAGTTAGAAGCGTTGACGGCATATCAGCTTTCTCATGCACCGGCGGTTGCGGTCGGGGTAGCGCTCGATACGTGGTATTCTGCGCGTGTCGGGCTACTGAATACGGCACTGGCCGACCGAGTGCTGCGCGTTTTGGAGGGGCTTGGACTCCAGATTTACCACCCGGCGCTGGATTGGCTGGATGACTCTGGGTGGCGACGGGTGCTGGATGGGTTGGTGGAATTTCGCGAACATCTCGGCGGAGAGCTGACGGTTTTGCTATTGCAGGATGTGGGGCTGGGCGTGGATGTGCATCATTTTGACGAGGATTTACTCGGCGATTGCATCCACGAGCTTCGAAAGCGCTGGGAAAACAGCTTAAAGACTTTTTGAAGCGAGTACTTGCATTCGTCGGGGAATCCAGATTGGTTATCGATATGCGTCTTCGCACTATAACCCAATTGTTGCTGTTTTCAGCGTTTGCTCTGTCTGCACAAGCTGCTGTTTCGCTGCCAGCCGATGGCCCTACTACCCTTCCAACAGGTGGTGCAGGACCAGCCAAAGAGGCGATCGATGCCTTCCAAGCGGGCCGACACGCCAAAGCTGTCGAGCTGGCAAGACCCCTCGTAGAACAAGGAAACGCCGACGCGCTTTACCTGATGGGTTTTGCTCATGAGACAGGTAAAGGCGCCGAGGCATCGCGCGACAAAGCGCTCGAATTTTACCGCAAGGCTGCCGCGTTGAAGCATAAGGACGCAATTTACCGTCTCTCTCTCATTCTGCTCGCTTCGGATAAGGAGCAAGAGCGCGCACAAGCCAAGGAGGCTCTCGAGTCTGCCGCCAAAGATGACCCCACGATAGCTGGGCGAATCTTGGGTGAGGCCTATCTGCGCGGTCTCTTGACCCCAACGGCAGCTCCTGACCAAGCGATCTTTTGGTGGAAGCGCGCGGCTGAGGCGGGCGACATTCCATCGCTGCTATTGGTGGCTCGATTTTACGAAGGTCAGTTCGGCTTTCCCGAGCTGAAGAATAACAACGAAGCGCTCGCCAATTACAGCAAGGCGGCAGGCTTGGGTGACGCCGGCGCAATGGCGGCCCTAGGTTCCCGTTTGCTCAATGGTGATGAAAAAAACCGCGATGAGGCCAAAGGCCGTGAGTGGCTGAAAAAAGCCATCGCCGGCAAGGAGTACGCCGCCTACCTCGCGCTGGGTGACTATGAGGAAAATGTCAAAAAGAACCCCAAGGCCGCTATGAACGAATATGAACGCGGCAAGGATGTAGGCCAGATTGATTGTATCCTTCGCGCCGCTGACTTCTACATCGAAGGCAAGGGCGTGGAAAAAGACGCGGCCCGCGGTATGGCGTTGCTTGAAAAGGCGGCGGAAGCTGGAAGCCCGGTCGCCAATTATCGCCTCGCAGTGCAAATGCTTTCGGCTGACAAGCCAGATTCAGTCGCAGGCTACAAGTATCTCATCGCTGCAGCCTCCGGCAACATGCCCGAGGCTCAGAACGAACTCGGCTTGTTCTACCTTTCGGGTAAATTGGCCGGTATCGATGTGCCTGCGGGCGTTGCATGGCTGACGCGTTCTGCACAAGGCGGCTTTGCCAAAGCGCAAAACAATTTAGGCACTCTCTATGAACGCGGTGCTGCAGGTTTGCCACAAAACATCGAAAATGCCGGCCAGCTTTACACACTTGCTGCGAACCAAGGAAGTGGCCCCGCAACTCTGTCGCTGGCTCGTCTCACCTACCTAGGAATCGGCACCAAGGCGGACCCAGTCAAGGCGTGGGCCTTGGCCACTATCGCCCAAGAACGAGGCGAAGAAGCCGCCAAGCAGCTCGTTGATGAGATTGCGGCAAAACTCGACGATAAACAAAAGGCGGCTGCGAAACAGGAGCTCGCAGACATCAAGTCAAACAAGGCAGCTGCTAAGCCTGCCGCACCTGCCGCCCCAGCCGCACCTGCGAAAAAATAAAATAAGAGAACACCTATCAAACCTGCCCGCCCTGGTTGATCCGGTGGCGGGCTTTTTTTTGGATTTCCACAGGATCCTTCGTGGCTATGGCTTGCCTCCCGCCGCAGACTGATCACATTGGGCGTGTGAAAGTCATCATCACCGCTGGCCCTACCCGCGAACCGATTGATCCGGTTCGTTTCCTGACGAATCGTTCGTCGGGGAAAATGGGCTACGCACTCGCCAGCGCCTTCGCCCACGAGGGGTACTCGGTGCTCCTCGTTTCGGGGCCCACGGATTTGGATGTGCCCGAGCATGTCGATTTCGTCTCAGTGCAGACGGCTGCAGAGATGCACGATGTCGTCTCGCGCTACATCGGCCGCATGGACATTGCGGTATTCGCCGCTGCAGTGGCGGACTATACTCCGGCACGGGTCGAGCCCCAGAAAATCAAAAAATCGGGAGAAACTTTGAGTCTCGAGCTCATCCGCACCGTCGACATACTCGGCTCCGCTCGTGAGTCATTGGGCTTTGGCGGCACACTCGTGGGATTCGCCGCAGAAACCGAAAACCTCGAATTCAACGCCCGCGACAAACTCACCCGCAAACAGTGTGATCTGGTTGTTGCCAACGACGTCTCGAAGCCTGGCTTGGGCTTTGAATCAGACCAGAACGAGATCCTTCTCGTTTACCCCGAGCATTCTGAGGCGCTTCCGGCCGCTTCAAAGCACGATCTCTCCCATCAGCTCGTCGCGGCCATCGGCCGTCTTCATGCTGAACGCCTCTCTTCTCCAATGCCTATCTGATATTTATCATGACCGATCTCGAACTTGCCACTCATGCCGCACTTGAAGCGGGAAAACTTCTCCGTCAACACTTCGGCAGCGCCGCCACAGTTGATGAATCCACGGATCACGACATCAAGCTCGCGCTCGACAAGGAATCTCAGGATCTCATCACTGGCATTCTTCTCGGGGCTTGCCCGGGCGATGCACTATACGGTGAAGAAGGCATCGCAGGCAATCAGGAGTCCGACCGCCAATGGATCGTCGACCCTATCGATGGCACGGTGAATTTCTTCTACAGCATTCCTCATTTTTGCGTCTCCATTGCTCTTCGCGTTGCGGGTGAAATCGTGGTCGGCGTCATCCATGATCCGATGGTGGGTGAGACATGGACCGTGGAAAAAGGTGGCCCAGCTCTGCTCAATGGCCGCCCCATCTCCGTCAGTCAACGGGCCACTCTTGCGGAATCCATCCTTTACGTCGGTTGCGGCAAGGACGATGCCACCCTCCGCACTGGTATCGATCGCTTTCATCGTGCCTCGCTGCGGGCCAAAAAAATGCGCATGATGGGCTCCGCAGCTTTGGGGATGGCATACGTCGCCTGCGGTCGACTGGATGCCTACATCGAGTCACGCATCTCCCTGTGGGACATCGCCGCAGGTCAGTTGCTCATTGAAACGGTCGGCGGCTCCGTTGACCTTTCGCCTGTGTCTGGCAGTGATGATGCCTACTCGATTGTGGCCAGCAATGGCAAAATCCCGCTTGAAGAAATCTTGTAACTCTCCACGGCTCCCATGACTGGCATCGGCTACGACGTTCACCAATTCGCGAAAAAACGCCCACTGATTCTTGGTGGCGTGACTATTCCGCACAGTCACGGCCTCGCTGGGCACTCGGATGCGGATGTCCTTAGCCACGCGATCGCTGATGCAGTCCTTGGTGCGATGGGGCAGCCGGACATCGGCTATTTTTTCCCGCCGGGCGATCCAGCCTACAAAGATATTTGTTCGCTCGAAATCCTCGTGAAATGTCGCGAGCTCGCAGCGGCGGGGGGATTCACCATTATCAATGTCGATTCCACGCTCATCGCAGAGGCCCCCAAAGTGCTGCCTCACCGGGATGCCATGCGCGAAAATATCGGTGGGGCATTAGGGATTATTCCCGAGCGCGTCGGTATCAAGGCGACGACCAATGAAACCATGGGCTTCATTGGTCGCAAGGAAGGCATCGCCGCTCTTGCCGTCGCGCAGGTTGAACTTTGGTGATTTTAGTAGGCCGCAGAAGATTCGACGGCATCGCGCGTGCGCCCTTCAATCAATTCTGCCAGTTCGTCTTCGCCTTCGTCGCGAAGAAAATCGCAGTAGTTCGAGCTCACGGCCTCCAAGTCGGAAGCGTACTCGCCGCCGAGTAATTCATAGCTAGCGAAAGCACTTTCAAAATGTCGGCGTGCCCACGCACGGTCGCCGGTACGCAGCAAGGCCAGCGCGAGGTTGTTATGGGACTGGGCGGTATCCGGATGTTCATCGCCCAGCAATCTGTGGCGAGTTTCCAGTGCGATCATGTGCAGCTCGCGCGCTTGATCGTCGTATCGAGCAGCCTGATAGAGTGCCCCGAGATTACTCGAAACCGTCGCAGTTTGTTCATGCTCCTGCCCGAGTAGTGAGTGGAGGATTTCCAAGGCTCGCAAGAAATAAGCTTCGGCGGTCTCCAAATCGCCCCTGGCTTTGGTGACGACGCCCAAGTTGTTTGCAATCGCTGCGATATCGAGCAAGAGCGGCGGCTCGTTTCTTTCGAAAAATTCGATGGCTTTTTGCCAGTGATGGACGGCTTTTTCTTCGTGCTCGAGCTCGTCCTCAGCGGCACCCAGAGCCGCGTGTAGTCGTCCAATTTGGGCGAAGCGGTCAGGTCGATTATCCAGCTGGTCGATCGCTTGGCGGTAGTCATCGCGGGCGAGTTCACAGCTCCTGATCTCACGGTAGATGTCGCCCCGCTTTTCGAGCGCGGTGGCGAAGGCATCGATATCGTCGAGATTGGGACTCAGAAGATGCTGGCATTTCTGCACGGCAGCATTCACGGAGTGGAGCGCCTCGTGGAGGTTTCCCGCAGCACGGAGGGATTCTGCGCGGCCCAGAAGAATGGCAATGAGATTGACTGTGGCAGTGTCCATAATTATCCAGAATTGATATCAACTATTCGCAATTTTTAGCTCCTGACGAGAGGAAAGCATCCCTAGGCGAAAGTCTTTCGATCAACTCCACTCGATTCGCAGGCAGTGTGCCGAGTAAGTCGCGCAGTAAAACCTCGACGTGGCTTGAATCCAGGAAAACTCCGAGAAGTCGCGCGAGTTCCTTCTCGAAGTGCTCTAGGATTCGTAAACTTGGCTCCGCCGTTTCCAAGTGATCGAGCGCCCGCTTAAGTAAATCGTGTAATTCGGGCAGCGGGTGTTCAGGTTCTACGGCCATTTCCAGCAATTGGCAGAAATAGGCGGCGAGTAAGGTGGTCGTGTAGTTGCGTCGTAGCCCACCCCGCCACTGGCGGATAGCGACCTCGCGTAAAGTGTGCAAGTCACTGTGGCGCGACCGAGTCAGCGTGATTTCGCCGCCAAAAAATAAATCCAACTGCCCTGCAAAATGGCTTTTTGGCCGCCGGGCTCCTTTTGCCACGGTTTTAATTAAGCCCTGAGATTCCGTGAACCAGTGCACGATCAAACTGGTTTCCGTCAAACGAGTCAGTCGAATCAAGATGGCTGCTGTCGGTGGCACGCGTTAGGGATTTTTGGAGGCCATCGCGGTGCCTAATGAGCCGCGCACAGGCTCTCAAATGGAGGCTCAGTCGTCCTTTTTGATGACACGCTTGGTCGATTTTGGCTTCGACTTTGGCGCGGGATCCGCTTTGGTGGAGGACTTTGATTTCGCCTTGGTTTTGGTCGACTTTGGCTCGGACTCCTCTTTGGTGGAAGATTTCGATTTAGCCTTGGGTTTAGTTGACTTTGCCTCGGGCTCCTCTTTGGTGGAGGATTTTGATTTCGCCTTGGTTTTAGTCGACCTCGGCTCGGACTCTTTTTTGCTCGGGGACTTGGTTTTAGACTTGGTGGAACCCGAAGAAGACTTCGATTTGGAGGAGACGCTGACGGTTTTTTCGGCCACGGATTTGCCCTTGGGCTTCGCCGAGGATTTCGAAATGGACGTTTTGCGTCGAGATTCGCTCGCAGAAATGAGCGGGATCGACCCTTGTGGCGGCTGTTCGCTTTTGGCGATCAAGGGGATTTCATCAGACCTCAACTCATGCGGAGAAGGAGCGCTGCCGCTTTTACGCCATTTGGCGGGGTTGTCCGCCCAGGCTTCAACATAGTTGCCGTTTTCATCAAAAGGGCCTGTGCCCAAAGGATTGGATCCAATTTTGCCGCCGCCACTGTTGAGGTTTCCGCAATTGGAAAGGGTGAGGGCAAAGGCGCAAAATGCAGGGATCCATAGAACCGACTTCATGCCAAAGAGCATGGTCGATCCGGCCGATTTGGCAAAACATTGTTAAGCGAACC
This sequence comes from Verrucomicrobiota bacterium, assembly GCA_037134575.1. Classification (GTDB taxonomy): domain Bacteria; phylum Verrucomicrobiota; class Verrucomicrobiia; order Verrucomicrobiales; family Akkermansiaceae; genus Luteolibacter. Next base: position 16,475 of record JBAXLW010000006.1, read on the forward strand.
GAATATTTTTTGCGTTTTAACGCAGATGGCGTCGTCCAGCCTTGCCAAGGCCAAAAAAGTCATTATGATCGAACATGAGCAGGTTTTTCCAAACTCCGGTGTCCGCATCAGGCCGATGCGCTTTCCGAATAAACCCCCTTTCCACTGGGGCAAATTCGGCATGCGGTCAGGAAATCGGAATCATTTGACTCACGGGCGGCGGCGCAAAGCTGGCTTGTTCCGACACGGGTGAAGCCCCTTTCCGCAGACGCTGCGGAGCTTCACCCCGGCACCAAAACGCCGGATCGTCGGAGTTATGCCAGTCAGCACGAGGTCCTTCCAGCATTGCCGGGCTCCTGAGCCCGCCGCGCCGGGCCGCCTGAAACCAAGACCCCAACTGACACCATGTCAAACGCAACACAAGATTCCCGCAATTCGGGAGACAGTCGTCGCCGCCGCTCACGCGGAGGCTCCAACCGCAATAAGAATCAGAACGACGATCGCCGCAACGGTGGCGATCGTGGTCGCCGCCAAGACGGCAACCGTTCCGAGGAATTCCGTCCTCAAGCTCCTCGCGCACCGCGTAAATACGCTCCTGCGAAACTGAGCTTTTGGCAAAAAATCCTCAGTGCTATCGGCCTTTACAAGCAGCCTGCTCCGCCATCCCGCAAGAGTCGTCATTCTGAGCCTTCCACGCCGTTTCCAACCACGCGCGCGCCCAAGTCCAACACCCGCAACGCCCGTTCCGATGAAAACGAATCGCGTGCCCCACGCGAGCCGCGTGCTCCTCGTGAGCCTCGCGAAAAGCGCGAGGAAGGCGATCGCGCCCCAGCCCAAGAACGCAGTGGCCGCGGCAACCGTGGCAGCGAGCGCAGCCGTGGTGGTGATCCAAAAAGCGTCGAGTCCACCCGCGTTTACGTCGGAAACTTGTCCTACGACGTCACCGAGCAAGACCTCCAAGAGCTGTTCAAAGGCATTGGCGGCGTTCGCAACGTGGAAATCGTTTACAATCGCAGCACCCACCGCTCCAAAGGCTACGGATTTGTGGAAATGCTCCGCATGGACGAAGCCGTCCGTTGCGTGGAAGTTCTGCACGACCAACCCTTCATGGGCCGTAAAATGACCGTCTCAGGCGCCAAATCCAAGGGCCAAGACGAGCGCGAAGACCAAGAAGGCCGCACCGAAGGCGAGCCTCGTCGCGTGGTGCTCGCTTCCACGGCTCCTGCCGGGCTTGCTGCTGAGTTGGTGATCCAAACCATCGTCGAGACTGCAGCCGTCGCTGAAACTGCCGAGGCTGCGCCAGCCGCCGTGGTTGAAGTCGCTGCCACACCGGAAGCACCAGAAGTGGTCGCAGACCTCGAAGCACGTTACGGCTTCGAACCTAAGGAAAATACTGAAGAAAAGGCCGATCAAGCCTGATCGAAAACGTTTCGATTCCGTTTCTAAAAACCTCCGTCCGCCAGTCGCGACGGAGGTTTTTTCGTATCTGTACCCGCGAATTTGCGGGAGAAGTGTTTCGCCGGCGCATGGTAGCCCCGACTTGCCTGAGCGAAAGAGGGCCGACGGAGCCTCGGCTGCCCTTCAGTATCTTCAGGCCTCCTTGGTCTTCGCCGCTTTTTTGGCGGCTGCCTTTTTCGCGGGGCGGGGCGGGAAGTCGAAGCCGATCTTGCCGTCCTTCGGGTCGAAGGTGAGGTAGGCGTCGAACTTGCGCTTGGTACGGTTGGAGACGAAGCCTTTGAGGACGTCGGTTTTGCCGCTACCGATGAGTTTAAGAGCTTGGTTAGCAGGGATCTCGCATTGGAGAATCGACTTGCCGATGCGGATGCCGTGCGGGTCCTTTTTGGTGACGATCTCGGGGACGTGGTAGGCCTTGTCGGTGGCGTAAACTTTGAAGGACTGGCCATCTTCGTTTTTCGCTTCGCCGATGAGTTGCTCTTCGGTGAGCTCGGGCGGGCCGTCGCGGTCGTCGTTTTCAAAGACGAAGTTGATTTTGAACTTCGGGTCGAGTTCGAGCGCCGCGTCGAAGGGTTTGTTGAACTTGGAACGGAAGCCGGTGAGCGGGCCGACGAACTTTTTGGTGAAGAGCTCAGTGGCTTCTTCCTCGGTCAGCAAGCGACCAGCGATGTGTTTCTTCGCCTTGAACTTGCACTCGGGCTCGCGGCATTCGTAGGTCGCCTCCGTTTGTTTCAGGCTCGGCGCACCGCAGATCGGGCAGGCGACCTTGAGATCGGGGAATACTTCGCTTTTCGCCAGATCGGCCGACTGGCGGGCCTTGGTGCAGATCTCGTTGGTGTAGGCGATGATCTCCTTCATGAAATCACTGCGCTGGAGGTTGCCTTGCTCCATCTGGCGGAGTTTGAACTCCCAGTCGCCTGTGAGTTTGGGCGAGTAGAGGCCTTCGATCTCCATCTCTTTGACGAGCGCAATCAAACGCATGCCGCTGCCGGAGACAAAGAGATCGCGGCCTTCGCGGGCTAGGTATTTCTGGGAAATCAGGCCTTCGATGGTGGCTGCGCGGGTGGCGGGGGTGCCTAGACCACGCTCGGCCATCGCTTCGCGCAGCGCTTCGTCGTCGATGAGTTTGCCCGCGCCTTCCATGGCGGAGAGCAAGGTGGACTCGGTCATCCGCGCTGGCGGTTTGGTTTCCTCGGCCAGCACTTCGATCGACTCGACACTGGCGGCTTCACCTGCAGTCACGGGGACCAGCTCGTCCTTACCGGCGGCGACGCCGGGGCGGCGGCCGTAAACTTCGAGCCAGCCGGGTTTGACGAGGATGCGGCCTTCGGTCTTGAAAGTGTCTTGTTCGATGCGGGTCAGGCGCGTCGTTTGCTCAAACTCGGCGGACGGGTAGAAGACGGCGATGAAGCGCTTGACGATCAGGTCGTAGAGCTTCTGTTCGGGCTCGCTGAGTTTGGCGAACTTGCCCGTCGGGATAATGGCAAAGTGATCCGAAACCTTCTTGCTGTCGAACACGCGGCGCGACTGGTGGAGGCGCGGGCCCTTGTCAGAACTACCATTGAGCACCGCCTTGGCGTATTGGGCGACGTCGAGATCACTGTTGCCGACGTCCTGCATCGTTTCACGGACGTTGCCGACGTAGTCTTCCGGCAAGTAGCGGGAATCCGTCCGCGGATAGGTGATCATCTTGTGCTTTTCATAAAGCGCTTGGGCGATCTGGAGCGTGCCTTTGGCGGAAAATGGTGCCTCGCGTTGGAGTGTGGTGAGGTCGTAAAGCTGTGGGGCGATCTGGGTATTCGCCTTCTTTTCCTCGCTGACTTTGCCCGTCTTGCCTTGGCAGCGGGCTTGGATCGCTTCGGCAGTCAGCTGGTCCCAGATCCGCTCGGGCTTGGAAAGCGGCTTGGTTTCGTCCTTTTTCCAAGTTTCATCGATCCACTTGCTGAGGTATTCACCCGCCTCAACGCCGAAGGTGGCGTGAACTTCGAAGTAAGGCGTCGGCTTGAAGGCTTGGATCTCGGCCTCGCGCTGGGCGAGAATGGCCAGCGTCGGCGTTTGCACCCGGCCCGCGGCGGTGATGTTGAAGCCACCGTGGCGGGAATTAAAGCAAGTGAGCGCACGGGTCGCGTTGAGACCGACCAGCCAGTCCGACTCAGAGCGGCACTTGGCGGCGTCGGCCAGCGGCTTCATCTGCTCGCCGGGGCGCAGTTTCTCCCACGCTTCGAGGATGGAATTGTTGGTCATCGACTGCATCCACAGCCGCTTGACGGGCTTGTCGAGCTCGCCGATTTCCATGATGTAGCGGAAAATCAGTTCCCCTTCGCGGCCGGCGTCGCAAGCATTGACGATCAGATCGATGTCCTTGCGCTTGGCCAGTTTGAGGACCTGCTTGAGGCGGGCCTCGGAAGCTTCGATCGGGTCGAGCTGGAACTTCTCGGGGATCGCCGGCAGCACGGTAAAGTTCCACGGCAGCTTCTTGCCGTTCGGACCCATCGGCATGCGCAGCTCGACCAGGTGGCCGACGGCGGAGGTGATCACCGCCTTCTCGTTTTCAAAAAACACATCGCGTCCAGTGCCCTTTTTTTCAAACTGGCCTAGTTCTCTCGCCAAGACGCGGCTGAGGTCGGTCATGACACTCGGTTTTTCGGCAATGATCAGTGTTTTTCCCATAAAAAAGTAGGGCCGTTGAGCGGCGCTGGGTTCAGGGACTAGACTTAAGAAGCGGGACTTGGCAAGCGGATTGGTGACAATTCGCAATTTCGGGGTTCAGCGGCGGGCGTATCGGAAGCCCGGAAACACCCGAACGAGGCGGCGCATTTCCAACTTCATCAAGTTGGCTGTCACGACATGGGCGGGTAGTCCGCTGCGCTCGATGATGTGGTCCACGGGCGATTCGTCTGCCGTCACAGCGGCAAAAACGGCGGCTTCCTCCTCGGGCAGTTCGGGGATTTCCGCTGCGGGCTCGGTGGCGCTGGGCTGGCGGGCGAAAGGCAGCTCGCCCAGATCGTCGAGGATGTGGCTGACATCAGCCACTAGCGTCGCACCGTCGCGGATCAGTTGGTTGCAGCCTGCGGATGTCGGTTTGTCGATCGGGCCTGGCACGGCGAAGATCGGCTTGCCGTACTCGGATGCGAGGTTCGCGGTAATTAAAGAACCCGACCACGCCGGGCACTCAGTCACTAATACCGCCCGCGCCCATGCCGCGACGATCCGGTTGCGCATCGGGAAGGTCTGCTTGTCGGGTGGGGTGTTTAGCGGGAACTCGGAAACCACGGCGCCAAAGCCCGAAGCGATCTTTTCCGCCAGCACCAGATTCTCTGGCGGGTAAAGCTGTGCCAACCCCGAGCCGACCACCGCGATCGTCCGTCCATTCGCCGCGACCGCCGCTTCATGCGCCGCCGTGTCGATCCCGCGGGCGAGGCCCGAGACGATGGTGAACCCCGCTTGAGCGAGTTGGTAGGAGAGCTTTTTGGTCGCCTGTGTGCCGTAAAGGGTGGTCCGCCGCGATCCTACGATACTGATTGCGTGGCGGTCACGCGGCTCCAGCTTTCCCCAGACGTATAATAACAGCGGTGGATCGTAGGCATTCCGCAGCGGGGCGGGGTAGTCAGCATCGTCTTGGGTGACGATGGAAATCCCGCGCGCCGTGGCCTCGCGGATTTCGGCGATGGGGTCGGCGTAGTCTTGCCACGAAAGAAGGATCTTCGCCATTTCCTCGCCGATGCCGTCCACCCGCATCAGCCGATCCTTCGGCGCACCAAGAATCGCCGCCGGATCGCCCAGCGCTTCCAGCAACCGCCGCACCCGGATCGGCCCAATCTTTGGAAGCATGTTGAGCGCGACGATGGTTTCTTGCGGGGTCATGGACTGTGAATCATGCCGCAAACGCACCAAAAGGTCAAAGCCACATTGGAGCCACCTTGGCGCCACCTTGGCGCTCCAACTCACGCCAACGCCAGCAACGACTCGTCCCAATCCTTCCACACCGGATCCAGATTCTGTCCGCGCAGCATCGCCGCCACTTCCGCTGGGCTGCGGGTGTCGTGGATCTGGAATTGCTCGGTCGCCTTTTCGCAGCCCGACTTTTCCTCAAGTTCAACTCGGCGGCCTTTGACGGTCAGGTGCAGATCATCGCTGCCCGCGCCCGTGTAGCCGCCGGGTTCCGTCTTGGCTCCGGCCGACATGTGGGTCACGCCCAGCGTCGCGATCGCATCGCGCAGCGGCGCGGGCTCGCGGGTGGAAACGACGATCCCAACCTGCGGAAACAGCAGCCGGAACACCGCGATCAGCCGCACAAACGCCTTGTCCGGCAGGTAAAGCTCGGGGTCGGGCTCGTATTCGTAGTTGCCCGCGTAGGGCCGCATCCGCGGAAAGGCGATCGTGAACTGCGCCTTCCAGCAGTGTTTACAAAGATACTCCAAGTGCGCGCACAGCGCCAGCGCCTCGAACTTCCAGTTTGCCAGCCCGAACAACGCGCCGATCCCGATCCGGCGGAAACCACCCGCGTACGCCCGCTCCGGGCAATCGAGCCGCCAGTCGAAATTCTTCTTCGGCCCCGCCGTGTGCAGCTTTTGGTAAGTTTCGCGGTGGTAGGTTTCCTGATAGACCACCAGCCCCTCCGCGCCGTGGCCGACGATTTCAGAGTACTGGTCATCCTCCATCGGCCCCACTTCCAGCGCCAGCGTCGGGATGAACGGCTTCAGCGCATCCAGGCAGTTTTGCAAGTAGCCTTCCGACACAAACTTCGGGTGCTCGCCCGCCACCAGCAGCACATTGCGGAACCCCAGCCCGTGCAAGTGCCGCGCCTCCGTCACCACTTGGTCCACCGTCAGCGTCGTGCGGAAGATCCCCGCATCGCGCGAGAACCCGCAGTAACTGCAATTGTTCACGCACTCGTTCGAGACATACAGCGGCGCGAACAAGCGCATCGTCTTGCCAAAGTGGCGGCGCGTCGTCTGCTGGCTCTGGCGCGCCAGTTCCTCCAGCGGTCCGCCCGTCGCCTCGTCGATGAGCTGCGCAAAGCGCCGCATCAGCGGAGTGGGCTGTTTCAAAAGATCAGGAAAAACTTCGGCGAACGCCATGGCGCGCGGACCATGTAGCGTCCAGGCCCCCACGTCAAAGGCCCTTTCAAAGAATTGTGAGTCAAATAACTCCCGTAATTCCTATAGGCCCCATCAGTCCCATCTTTTCCGATTGCACCGCACCCCGTGTTTTGCTTTCCTCTCTGGAAAGGAAAAACCACCGGCCCTTGCGAGCCGGTGGTCCCTTATTGATACACCGCGCTAGCGGCGCTGCTTGATCAGCTTTCTGAGGGCTTTTCGATCAAGCAGCGTTCGAGGCGGGCACTGTAGGTTCGCTGACTGGCGCGGGTGCCGCCGGAATCGTCTGGGTCACGATCACGGTTTCAGTCCGCACAGACCGTTTGATTTCACTCTTCGGCTTGAAGCCGAGCGAGCGATAGAACGGGCTGTCGTAGCCAAAGCCGGGGGTGCCCCGTAGGACATCCGTCAGCATGTGCAACTTGACCCGCAGGAGTTTATCCGCCTGTTTGCGTTCGATGATCACCCCGGCGACTTCGGTTTTGGCCGCCGAGAGGCGCTGGCGCACCTCGGCAGATTGTTGGGCTTCCACTTCAAACTGCGCCAGCGTGTAGCCGGAGAGGGTCAGTTCGGGTGCAAATTTCCTCCAGGAATCAATGAATTGATCACGGCGGGCGGCTACGTTCTTTTTTTTGATGGCACTCATCTGGTTTGTTTTTCGGGTCCCCGGGTAATCAAGCTGGAGCGATACTTAACACGCTTTGTACTTTTTTCCCGGAGACCTGAAGCATCGCTGATATTTTATGGAGTGGTCAAACATCAAATTGCACAGGTAGTTTTCCGGGAGACCCCCATATCAACATATAGTGGTTTTCGACTTGTAGTTACAAAGTAAACCTGTAGCTCTGAAATGGGTTTTCTGCGATAGGGGTGTATCACTAAGTGGGCGGGCGGATTTTTAAAATAATTCCAGAGAAAAGCGCAAAATCCTGAAATTTCGGACCATTTACTCCGCTGCGGGCCAATTTTTCACCAGGCCACGGCCAGTGATTGCTTGGCCACGAGCAGTGATTGCCACGCCACGACTGGTGATTGCCATGCCACGACTGGTGATTGCCACGCCACGACTGGTGATTGCCAGGCCACGACTGGTGATAGCCAGGCCGCGACTGGATATTGCCACGCCACGACTGGTGATTGCTTGGCCGCGACTGGTGATTGCCTGGCTGCGACTGGTGATTGCCTGGCGATCGCATGTAGTTCCGCGCTTCAGCCGGTCTTCGCTGCTGCACGAAGACCGGCTGAAGCCCGGGACTCATACGAACGATGCTTCAGCGTTGCTTTCTGGCGGCGGTGTAGTGGGTGGCGAGGCCTTGGGCGAGGGCGGCGGAACTTGGAGCTCATTCAGGAAATAGGATTGTCGGAAGGCCAAGGAAGGTTAAGCTTTCTTGAGGAACGAGCGATTTCCGACCAAGTATTTATCATGTCTGCGATTCGTATTTTATTTTTGGGGGATATTGTCGGCGAGCCTGGGCGGAAGGCGGTGATCGAGCAATTGCCGCAGTTGAGGGAGTCGGAAGGGATCGACTTCATCATCGTCAACGGCGAAAACTCGGCGGGCGGAAAGGGGATCACGCTGCGGATTTCCATCGACCTGCTGCGCGCCGGCGCGGCCGTCATCACCACGGGCGACCATGTGTGGGATCAGCAGGAAATCGTGGATTACATCCCGTCGGAGCCGCGCTTGCTGCGGCCCATCAACTACCCTGAAGGCACGCCTGGCAACGGCAGCGTGGTGCTGGAAACGGCGAAGGGGCGGATCGCGGTGATTCAGGCGCAGGGCCGCTCGTTCATCCAGCCGCCGTTGGAAAACCCCTATTTGGCGGTCGAAAAGGAAGTCGAGCGGCTGCGGGCCGACGGCGTGACGACGATCGTGCTGGATTATCACGCGGAAACGACGAGCGAAAAGATCGCCATGGGGCGGATGCTCGATGGCAAGGTTTCGCTGGTAGTGGGCACGCACACCCACGTGCAGACGGCGGACGAGACGATTTTTCCCGGCGGCACGGGTTATTTGACGGATGCGGGAATGTGCGGCCCAGAGGAATCCATTCTCGGGCGCAGTATTGAGTCGGTGGTTTGGCGCTTCAAATCCGGGCTGCCGACTCGCTTCCCCGTCGCTAAGGGCGCGGTGCGCCTATGCGGCGTGATCGTGGACGTAAATCCAGAGAACGGCGCGTGCCTAGCCATCCGCCGGCTCTCCTTGTTGCTGTCGGAAGCGAGTGCTCCCAGCGCCTGAGGCTTACATTTTCAGGTGATTTTGATAAATTTCCTTTTCATCGATATTTTTTTTGACAGACTGACCGACTTTGCTAAGGTCCGGCCGTTCTTCCCCACAACAAGTCAGGGGCGCCGCGCCTAATCTCCTCTCAAAAAGAGATCGGACGCGGTGTTTTTGTCGGGTCGAAGGAAGAGCATTACAACATCAGATTGCTCGCGTAGCTCAGGGGTAGAGCGCATCCTTGGTAAGGATGAGGTCGGGGGTTCAATTCCCCCCGCGAGCTCCAGGGCAATCACGAAAAATCTCAACTGTCTCACGCAAACCAACAACCACCATGGCTAAAGAATCATTCCAGCGCAACAAGCCGCACGTTAACATCGGAACTATCGGTCACGTTGACCACGGCAAAACCACCCTCACTGCAGCAATCACCAACACGCTTGCTGAAAAGGGTCTCGCCCAAAAGAAGAGCTACGCCGACATCGACGCAGCCCCTGAAGAGCGCGAGCGCGGTATCACCATCAACACGGCTCACGTCGAGTACGAAACCGTCAAGCGCCACTATGCGCACGTTGACTGCCCAGGACACGCCGACTACGTGAAAAACATGATCACCGGTGCGGCCCAAATGGACGGCGGTATCCTCGTTGTTTCCGCTGCGGACGGCCCAATGCCACAAACCCGCGAGCACATCCTCCTTGCACGCCAAGTGGGTGTTCCTGCTCTCGTGGTCTTCATGAACAAGTGCGACCTTGTGGATGACGAAGAACTCCTTGAACTCGTCGAAATGGAAGTCCGCGACCTCCTTTCGATGTACGAATTCCCAGGCGACGACATTCCAATCGTCAAGGGCTCGGCCAAGGCCGCCCTCGACGGCGATGTTGCCCAAATGGAAAACATCATGAAACTCATGGACGCTGTGGATTCCTACATCCCAGAGCCTGAGCGTCCAATCGACAAAACCTTCCTCATGCCGATCGAAGACGTGTTCTCGATCGAAGGTCGTGGAACGGTTTGCACCGGCCGTGTCGAACGCGGTATCGTCAAGAAGATGGAAGAAGTCGAAATCGTCGGCATCCGCGACACCCAGAAGACCACCGTGACGGACATCGAAATGTTCCGTAAGTTGCTCGACGAAGGTCGCGCCGGTGACAACGTCGGTCTGCTGGTCCGCGGTCTCAAGAAGGACCAAGTGGAGCGTGGCCAAGTCATCGCCAAGGTTGGTACCGTCAAGGGCCACACGATCTTCAAGTCCGAGATCTACGTTCTTTCGAAAGAAGAAGGCGGACGCCACACCCCGTTCTTCTCGAACTATCGCCCGCAGTTCTACTTCCGTACCACGGACGTGACTGGCAGCATCAAGCTTCCAGAAGGTGTCGAAATGGTGATGCCAGGTGACAACATCAACCTCGAAGTTGAGTTGATCACCCCAATCGCCATGGAGCCTACCATGCGCTTCGCTATCCGCGAAGGTGGCCGTACCGTTGGTGCAGGTCGCGTGGGCGAAATCATCAAGTAAGTTTAAGCAAAGAGGCTTTTGAGTTCCGCATTCGTGTGGTACTTTAAATGCTAGAATTGGGGCACCTCGCTCACCCGGGGTGCCCCCGATTCGCCTCAAAACGTCAGTAGTTCAATTGGTAGAGCGTCGGTCTCCAAAACCGAATGTTGTGGGTTCGAGTCCCCCCTGGCGTGCCATTTTCCTTTCAGTTATCAGTCAATCGACATCATGTTTTCGAAAATCTCAAATTTCTTGGGCGAAGTAAAAGGCGAGCTCCGTAAAGCGAGCTGGCCCTGGGAGTCCGATCCTAAGAGCAAGGGCCTGAAGAAATATAAAGAACTTGTTGATTCGACCATCGTGGTCCTGATCGCCATGGTCCTGCTGGCTGGCTTCGTGCAATTCTGGGACTTTGCCCACGTGTTGATTGTGGGTTTCCTCAACGATCTAACCGGGTTCTTGTTTAAGAGCTTCGGCCATTGATTCGTCCACCGCTTTTTTCTTTAATCTCCGACCTTTCCTTCATGTCAGAATCCAAATCATTCCGTGATCAGTGGTACGTTGTCCAAGTACTTTCGGGTCAAGAAGGCAAAGTTCGCGACCGGATCGCCCGCACGGCTGAGGCCGAAGGGATGACCGAATACATCCGCGAGGTCCTGGTGCCAACCGAGATGGTGTCGGAAATCCGCCGTGGCAAAAAGACCGAGACGAAGAAGAAATTCTTCCCCGGCTACATCATCGTCAACATGAACCTCGCCACCGAGGATAACCAGCTCGTCGAGAAGACCTGGTTTTTCATCAAGGAGATGGACGGCGTGATCGGTTTTGCGGGCACCAAGGATCGTCCCGCGCCGATGCGTCCACGCGAGGTGGAGGCGATGCTCTCGCAAATCAGCGAGCGTCAGGAAAGCGCTCGCCCCGCTATCAGTTTCGAAGTTGGCGACACCGTCAAGGTGGCCGACGGCCCGTTCCAAAGTCAGAATGGCGTGGTCGAAGAAATCGACCCGGAACGTGGCAAACTTCGTGTGTCTGTGACCATCTTCGGCCGCAGCACACCCGTCGAACTCGAATATTGGCAGGTCGAAAGAGAATAAATGTCTCGACCTGCACTCTAGAATAAACAATCACCCCTCTCCCGTAAGATAAACCGCATTTAATATGGCCAAGGAAGTCGTCAAAATCATCAAGCTCCAAATCAAAGCAGGAGCCGCCAATCCATCACCTCCAGTCGGCCCAGCCCTCGGTCAGGCAGGTGTCAACATCATGGCGTTCTGTAAGGAATTCAACGCTGCAACTCAAAACCAAGTCGGCGACGTGCTTCCGGTTGTGATTTCGGTTTATAAGGACAAGTCCTTTTCCTTTATCACCAAAAAGCCACCTGCCGGCAATCTTCTCAAGAAGATCGCAGGTCTTGCTTCCGGCTCGAAAGAGGCGAACAAGATCAAGGTTGGCAAGATCACCAAGGCTCAGCTGATGGAGGTCGTCAAAATCAAGATGCCCGACCTCAACACCAAGGATCCCGAGGCCGCCGCCCGCATCCTCGCTGGAACGGCCCGTCAAATGGGTCTGGAAATCGAAGGCATGTAATATTCTCAGTCGGAGGCCTTACTGAGGTTTCCGGCACCCGCAGGAGGGAAGCGCGTCTCGCGATTTCCGACCGAACTGCAAACTACTACGAAAATGGCAAAACACCGCAGCAAACGCTATAAACAGGCAGTCGCTCTTGTCCAAGTTGGCAAGAACTACTCGCTGACTGACGCAATCAGCACCGTGAAGACATTCCCGGCGCCCAAGTTCACCCCAACCGTGACCCTTTCGTTCCACCTCGGCGTGGACCCACGGAAGAGCGACCAAATGGTCCGCGGCTCTGTCTCGCTGCCACACGGCACCGGCAGAAACGTCCGCGTCGTCGTCTTCGCCCAAGGCGCAGCTGCTGAGGCAGCCATCGCCGCAGGTGCTGAGCACGTCGGTTACGAAGACCTCATCAAGCGCGTTCAAGAAGGTTTCACGGATTTCGATTCGGCCATCGCGACTCCTGATGCGATGACGGAAGTTCGGAAAATCGCCCGGGTCCTCGGACCACGCGGCCTGATGCCGAACCCGAAGACTGGCACCGTCACCGATGACACCGCGAAAGCAGTGCGCGAAGTGAAAGCCGGACGCGTTGATTTCAAGCTCGACAAAAACGGCAACGTTTCGGGTTCGATCGGCAAGTCCTCCTTTGAATCTTCGCAGCTCGAAGAGAATGCCCGCGCATTCGTCGACAGCGTGGTTCGCGCCAAGCCAGCCTCCGCCAAGGGCAACTACATCCAAGCCGTGACTCTCGCCGCTTCGATGCTCCCCGGCATTCCTCTGGAAGCCAGCACCTACAGCAAAACTTCTGCTTAATCCACGGTCCGCCAACGCATATGAATCCCGATAAGAAAATCATCATCAACGGCCTGTTGGATCGCGTCAACGCGTCCCCTTACCTGATCGTCATCGATTACACCGGCCTTACCGTGCAGCAATTCACGGAACTCCGCAATCGTCTTGGCGCAGGTGGTGCTAGCTGCACCGTCGCCAAGAACAGCTACATGCGCAAAGCATTGACCGAAGCCGGCCTGCCCGACATCGGTGCCGACCTCGTCGGTCAAATGGCTTATGTCATGGGCGACAACGAAGTGTTCGCCGCAGCGAAGGCTATCAAGAATTTCGAAAAGGAATTCAAGAAGCCCGAGATGAAGGTTGGCATTCTTGGTAATGCCGTACTCGATGCTGCAGCGCTGCAGTCCATCGCTGATATCCCTTCCCGCGAAGCAGTTCTCTCGCAACTCTTGGCCACCATCCTCGAGCCTGCTACTCGCATCGCTCGCGTCATCCAAAACAAATTCAGCCCAGATGGCGACGATTCTGCTGAAAAAGCCCCAGAGGCTCCAGTTGCAGAATCCGAAGCTCCAGCTGCCGAAGCCGAAGCTGCCCCCGTGGTAGAAGAAGCTCCAGCCACCGAAGCCGAAGCTGCCCCCGTGGCAGAAGAAGCTCCAGCTGCTGAGGCAGAAGCGCCAACCGCTGAATAACAAACAATCTGATATGATGGAGGCAGCGGCTCCCGTTGTCTCTTGAACCCACAATGGTTCCTCGTCGGGGTAACAGCAGTTACCTTGAAATCCCCAGAAGCTCTGGGGGCGACGACACCGAACAAGGAGAATACAAAAAATGGCTAATATTGAAACACTCGTAGAAGAACTCGGCAAACTTACCGTCTTGGAAGCTGTCGCACTCGTCAAACAACTCGAAGAAACTTGGGGCGTATCCGCTGCCGCACCTGTCGGCGTTGCCGGTCCAGCTGCTGTTGCTGAAGCGGTCGAAGAGAAGACTGAATTCGACGTCGTCATCACCGACTGTGGTGCCAACAAGATCGCTGTCATTAAGGCAGTGCGCGAAGTTGCTCCAGGTCTCGGTCTTGCAGATGCCAAGAAGCTCGTCGAAGCTGCTCCAGCGAAAATCCTCGAAGGCGTTGCCAAGGATGCTGCTGAAGCTGCCAAGAAGAAGCTCGAAGAGGCTGGTGCCAAAATCGAACTCAAATAACACCTTTCAGATTAGTCCCGGGGCAGAGAGATCTGCCTCGGGATTTTCTGTCGTAACCGACGCGAGACTCTAGCACTTGAAACAGGTTTTCGCGCCGATTCCGACACAACTTTTCATCGCTTGATCCACCCCTGCCTGAGACCGTTCGCGGCTCGGGCTCAATTTGTAAGAAAGAATACCACCTAACGCCATGGCAGAACGTCTCTATTTCGGGAAATTCGAAGAAGTCATCGAACCGCCTAACCTCATTGAGGTTCAGAGCCGGTCCTACGATGAGTTCCTTCAGAAGGAAGTGCTCCCTAGCGAGCGAGCTGATGCGGGCCTCCAAGCGGTTTTCCGTGAGGTTTTCCCCATCAAAAGCTACGACGATGCGATCGAACTCGATTTCGTCACTTACGACATCGAAGATCCAAAGATCACCTCACTCGACTCGCTGCGCAACAGTGAGAGTTTCAGTGCGGCACTTTATGTGACGTTTAAGCTGAAAGACGAGACGGGCACCAAGAAAGAGCGCGTCTACATGGGCGAACTGCCGATGATGACCCGCCGTGGTACTTTCATCATCAACGGTGCTGAGCGTGTCATCGTTTCCCAGCTTCACCGTTCGCCAGGTATCTGCTTCGAAACCTCGCAGCACCTTAACGGCAAACTGCTTCACTCGTTCCGCATCATTCCTGACCGCGGTTCATGGCTCGAAGTGCAGTTTGACACTAACGATCTACTTTACGTCTATCTCGACCGTCGTCGTCGCCGTCGCAAATTCCTTGCGACCACGTTCCTGCGCGTGCTCGGCTACCCGACGGACCGCGACATCGTCAGCCACTTCTATTCCCCAGAGTCACTTCCTCTCAGCGAGGCGATGGACGAAGGCGAACTCGGCCACAAAGTGCCGTTCGAAGACATCCTCGATGGCGAACTGACCGTGGCAAAGGCCTATGAGCCGCTCACCATCGGCATCGTCCGCCAATTGCTGGCTCTCGGCCACAAGGCTGTCGAAGTCATCGACGGTCGTGAAGACGAAATTCTGCTCAAGTCGCTCCGCAAGGATCCAGCGAAGGACGAAGAATCTGCGCTCAAGGACATCTACCGCAAACTCCGCCCTGGCGATCCGCCAACGGCTGCCAACGCTCGTGCTTTGCTGAAGCGTTTGTTCTTCGATGCGAAGAAGTATGACCTCACTCGCGTGGGTCGTTACAAGATCAACCAAAAGCTCGGCATCCAAGTGGATTCCGATCAGCGGATCATGGTTCCCGAGGATTTCCTCGCGGCCGTCCGTTACATCCTCAAGCTGAAAAAAGGCGACGGTGTCATCGACGACATCGACCACCTTGGCTCGCGCCGCGTTCGTGCGGTGGGTGAACTCCTTGCCAACCAGTGCCGCGTCGGTCTTGCCCGGACGGAGCGTTTGGTCAAAGAGCGCATGACTTTGTTCGACGTGAACATCGAAGGCATGACGCCGCAGAAGCTGATCAATCCGAAGGCGCTTTCCGCCGTCGTGCGTGATTTCTTCGGCCGCTCGCAGCTCTCGCAGTTCATGGACCAAACCAACCCACTCGCCGAGTTGACGCACAAGCGTCGTCTCTCCGCGCTTGGACCTGGCGGTCTCAATCGTGACCGTGCTGGCTTCGAAGTCCGCGACGTTCATCCATCTCACTACGGCCGGATCTGCCCGATCGAAACCCCCGAAGGTCCGAACATCGGTCTCATCAACTCGATGTGTACCTATGCTCGCATCAACGAGTTCGGCTTCATCGAAACTCCTTATCGCCGCGTGGTGAACTCCAAGGTCACCAACGAAATCGAATACCTGACGGCCGACCAAGAGGAAAACTTCCTCATCGCCCAAGCCAACAATCCGATCGACAAAAAAGGTGCTTTCCAGACGGAGCGAATCACCGCCCGTGAAAAAGGCGGAGAGTTCATTGAAGCACTTCCAACGGAAGTGAACTACATGGACGTCTCGCCCAAGCAGCTCGTTTCCGTGGCTGCCGGTCTGATCCCGTTCCTCGAACACGATGACGCCAACCGTGCGCTCATGGGTTCCAACATGCAACGCCAAGGCGTACCGCTGCTCGTTTCCGAGTCGCCGCTCGTCGGCACCGGTCTCGAAGGCAAGGCTGCCCGCGATTCCCGTGCGGTGGTGGTCTCTGAAGCCGACGGCATTGTTGCCGCTGCGACTGCGGAAATCATTGTCACGACTCCAGACGGCACCCTGCCTGTTTCGGAAGAGAAGTTCCTGAGTGACGCCGAGTCCGTCAGAACCAATGTGGAGAAGGGCATCATGGCCTATCCTCTGCGGAAGTTCATGCGTTCCAACGCCGGCACCTGCATCAACCAGAAGCCAATCGTCAAGAAAGGCCAGAAGATCAAGAAGGGCCAAGTTCTCGCTGACGGACCGAACACCGAAGACGGCGAACTCGCCATCGGTCGTAACGTTCTCGTCGCGTTCATGCCTTGGAACGGCTACAACTTCGAAGATGCTATCGTCATCTCCGAGCGCGTGGTCAAAGACGACGTTTACACCTCGATCCACATTTCGGAATTCGACGTGGCAGCTCGCGACACCAAGCTCGGACCTGAAGAAATTACCCGCGACATTCCAAACGTTGGCGAAGATGCACTCCGCAACCTCGACCACGACGGGATCATCCGCATCGGTGCTGAAGTGAAGCCTGGCGACATTCTTGTCGGTAAGATCACTCCGAAGTCCGAAACCGAGCTGGCTCCTGAAGAGCGCCTCCTTCGCGCCATCTTCGGTGAAAAGGCAGCCGACGTGAAAGACACTTCCCTCCGCGTGCCATCCGGCTGCGTAGGAATCGTCCAAGACGTTCGTGTTTCGCAAAGCGGCTTTGCCAAAAAGCGGGCTGAAAAAGTTGATCCCGTTGAGCTCAAGAAGACGCTCAAGAAGATCAGCGATGAGCACAAAAAGAAAGCGGACAAGCTCACGGATGACCTCACCGAGCGCCTCTCTGACATCTTGCTGGGTGAAAAAATCCCACTCGACGTCGTCAACGCGCAGACCGGTGAAATCATCATCCCTGCGAACCGCAAGATCACCAAGACCCTGCTTCGCAAGCTGGCTTCGGTCCACGATCACATCGAAATCGATCCTTCCCCGATCCGTAACAAGATTCTGGAAATCATCACCTCCTTCGAAGGGCGCTTCCAAGAACTCGACACCGAGCGCGAGCGCAAACTCGACTCGCTGGAATCCGGCGATGAAGTCGATCCAGGCGTCATCAAGGAAGTGAAGGTCTTCATTGCCGCCAAACGGAAACTCTCCGTGGGTGACAAAATGGCCGGTCGTCACGGAAATAAGGGCGTTGTAGCAACGATTGTTCCCGAGGAAGACATGCCTTACCTGTCGGACGGTACTCCGGTCGATATCTGCCTCAACCCGCTTGGCGTGCCATCACGGATGAACGTCGGTCAGGTGCTTGAAACCCACCTCGGAGTTGCTGCCAAGGCGCTCGGTTTCAAGGTTGCCACCCCGATTTTCGACGGCATCAAGGAAGAAGTCATCTGGGACTTCATGTCCAAGGCTAAGCAAGTCGATGGTGTCAAATTCATCGGTGACAACGGCAATCTTCGCGAGCGCAAGCCCGGCGAAAAAGAAGGCCGCGGTTACACTTGGATCGGCGACGGCAAAGACGGTACCACCGGTGGCAAATCGACCCTCTATGACGGTCGCACTGGCGAAGCCTTCCACAACCCAGTCGTGGTGGGCATGATCTACATCTTGAAACTCGGTCACTTGGTTGCCGACAAGATTCACGCTCGTGCCGTCGGTCCATACTCGCTCGTCACCCAGCAGCCGCTCGGTGGTAAGGCGCAGTACGGTGGTCAGCGTTTTGGGGAAATGGAAGTTTGGGCGCTCGAAGCTTACGGCGCCGCTTACACTCTTCAAGAGCTCCTCACCGTCAAATCGGACGACGTGCAAGGCCGCACCCGGATCTACGAAGCGATTGTCAAAGGCGACAATAACCTCGAAGCCGGAACGCCTGAATCGTTCAACGTTCTCATCAAGGAAATGCAATCCCTCGGCCTCGACGTTCGTCCGGGTCGCAAGGGCTCTACCCATGGCTCCGGCATGACCGGCGGCTTGGATGACTACTCCTTGGATGATCTTACCCTGTAATCTCTAACGCGAACCCCAAACCTGACCTAAACCGTTTTAACAACATGAGTGTCGATACTAACCTTCGCGAACTATTTAGCGTGGACGAGCGCCCAGAGGCCTTCGATCAAGTCTCTATTACCGTAGCATCACCGGAAATCATTCGCTCTTGGTCCAAGGGCGAAGTGAAAAACCCGGAGACGATCAACTACCGGACCTTCAAACCCGAAAAGGGCGGTCTCTTCTGCGAGCGCATCTTCGGACCTACCCGTGACTGGGAATGTGCCTGCGGTAAATACAAGCGCATCAAACACAAGGGCGTGATCTGCGACCGTTGCGGCGTCGAGGTGACCCTCAGCCGCGTTCGTCGCGAGCGCATGGGCCACATCGAACTGGCCGTGCCAGTTTCGCACATCTGGTTCTATAAGTGCATGCCTTCCCGCATCGGTCTCATGCTAGACATGAGCGCCCGTCAGTTGGAGCGCGTCATTTATTACGAAGACTACGTCGTGACCGAACAGGGCAACACCGCCCTCGAAGTCGGCCAACTCCTCACGGAAAACGAACTTCGCGAAGCCGAAGACACCTACGGCGACGGATCCTTCCAAGCCAGCATGGGTGCTGCGGCGATCATGGAACTGCTCCGTCAGTGCGATCTGCCAAGCCTGATCGTGAGACTTGAAGAAGAACTCGGAACGACCCGTTCCAAGCAGAACAAGAAGAAGCTCTCGAAGCGTCTGAAGATCACGCAGGGTTTCCTGCAATCGCGTTCGCGTCCTGAGTGGATGATTCAAACTGTTCTTCCTGTGATCCCGCCAGACCTTCGTCCGCTGGTGCCACTCGAAGGCGGTCGTTTCGCCACTTCCGACCTCAACGACCTCTATCGTCGCGTCATCAACCGCAACAACCGCCTCAAGAACCTTCTGCTGCTCAAAACTCCAGAGGTCATCATCCGCAACGAAAAGCGGATGTTACAAGAAGCGGTCGACGCCCTCTTCGACAACGGTCGCCACGGCCGCGCTGTCACGGGTGCTGGCAACCGTCCGCTCAAATCCCTCAGCGACATGCTCAAGGGTAAGGGTGGTCGTTTCCGTCAGAACCTTCTCGGCAAGCGCGTCGACTACTCCGGTCGTTCCGTCATCGTCGTCGGTCCCGATCTCAAGCTCGGCCAGTGCGGTCTTCCCAAGAAGATGGCGCTCACCTTGTTCGAACCATTCATCATCCGCCGCCTCAAGGAGCTTGGCTATTGCCACACCGTGCGCTCGGCCAAGAAGATGATCGATCGCAAGACCACCGAAGTGTGGGACATCCTCGCGGAAGTCACCAAGGGTCACCCGATCCTACTCAACCGCGCGCCGACCCTTCACCGTCTTTCGATCCAAGCCTTCGAGCCGAAATTGATCGAAGGTGAAGCCATCCGCGTTCACCCACTCGTTTGTACGGCTTATAACGCCGACTTCGACGGTGACCAAATGGCCGTCCACGTTCCGCTTTCGATCGAGGCCCAGATGGAGTGCCGCCAGCTGATGCTCGCGCCTAACAACATCTTCTCGCCTGCTTCGGGTCGTCCCGTGACGGTTCCGACTCAGGACATCATTCTCGGCACGTATTACCTGACATGGGCAGGCATTCGCACCCAGAAGGATCGCGAAAAAGAGGAGCACTTGCCACTTTTCGAAAGCGCTTCGGAAGTCGAGTTCGCACTCGCTGCCGACAAGATCGACTATCACCAGTGGATCCGCATCCGCAACCCTGACCATGGCAAAGACAGCGTCTTTGGCTACAAGGGTGAAGATCTCACCGCCAAGGACCGCAAGGAGCTCACCCCGCTGGAGCAAGCCCTGCGCCAAGGTAAGATCATCGAAACCACTCCGGGTCGCGTTCGTTTCAATGAAATCTGGCCTGAAGGCGTCGGTTTCATCAACAACAACGTCGGCAAGAAGCAAATCGGCGACATCATCTGGCGCTGCTATCAGGTTTCTGGCAAGCCGAAGACCGTTGAGGTTCTCGACCAGCTCAAAAACCTCGGTTTCCGCGAAGCAACCCGTTCGGGTACCTCCATTGGTATCGTCGACATGGTCATCCCCGAGGAAAAGCCAGAGGTCATCGCCAAGGCTTACGAAGAG
This sequence comes from Verrucomicrobiota bacterium, assembly GCA_037134575.1. Classification (GTDB taxonomy): domain Bacteria; phylum Verrucomicrobiota; class Verrucomicrobiia; order Verrucomicrobiales; family Akkermansiaceae; genus Luteolibacter. The sequence continues at coordinate 36,534 of JBAXLW010000006.1, forward strand.
GTCGAAAAAGTTACCAAACAGTACCGCAACGGCGTCATCACCGACGGCGAGCGCTACCAGAAGGTCGTCGACGTCTGGACCCAAGCCACCGACACCATCGCCAACGCGCTCTATCGCAAGATCGAGCACAACGAAGGCAAGAAAAAGGCATCGCCACTCTTCATGATGGTCGATTCTGGTGCACGGGGTAACAAGTCCCAGATCAAACAGCTCGGCGGTATGCGCGGTCTGATGGCCAAGCCATCCGGCGAAATCATCGAACGCCCGATTATTTCCAACTTCCGCGAAGGCCTTACGGTGCTGGAATACTTCATCTCCACTCACGGAGCTCGTAAGGGTCTCTCCGACACCGCTCTGAAAACCGCCGACTCGGGTTACATGACTCGTAAGCTGGTCGACGTCGCCCAAGACGTGATCGTCTTCAAGCAGGATTGCGGAACCGCGAACGGCATCACCGTCGCTGCCATCTATGATGGCGACGAAGAAACCGCCTCACTCCCAACCCGGATTTACGGTCGTGTCTCGTGCGAACAAATCAAAGATCCTGTCACTGGCGGTATCTTGGTTGAAGTCGACGACGTCATCAATGAGGTCCAAGCCAAAAGCATCGAGCGCATCGGCGTTCTCAAGCTCAAGATCCGTTCGGTTCTTACTTGCGAAGCGGAACGTGGTTGTTGTGCCAACTGCTATGGCCTCAACCTCGCGACGGGACTTCCCGTTAAGATCGGTGAAGCCGTCGGTATCATCGCCGCTCAGTCGATCGGTGAACCCGGCACGCAGCTCACCATGCGGACCTTCCACGTGGGTGGTGTTGCCGCCGCGACGTTCAAGCAGCCAATCATCAAGGTCAAAAACACCGGTCGCATTGTCTACAAGGACATGCGCACCGTCCAAGACGTCGGTGGTCACTGGGTCGTTCTCAACAAGAACAGCACCATCTCCATCCGCGACAAGGCCGGCCTCGAGCTCGAAAGCCACAATATTGTCATCGGTTCCATCATTTCGGTGAAGGACGGCGAAGACGTCAAGAAGGGCGACACCGTGGTCACCTGGGATCCATACAACGTGCCAATTCTTACCGAGAAAAACGGTAAGGTTGAGCTCCGCGACATGATCTCCGGCATCACCGTCTCCAACGAGACGGACAAGGAAACCGGCAAGAAGGGCATGGTCGTCACGGAACACAAAGAAGACCTCCATCCACAGGTTGTTCTTATTGATCCGAAGACCGGCGAAGTCAAAGCCAGCTACTCAATTCCCGTCGGCGCCCACCTTTCCGTCAAGGAAGGTCAAGTCATCACGGCCGGTACGCAGATCGCCAAGACTCCGCGTAAGGTTGCCCGCACCAAGGACATCACCGGTGGTCTGCCACGGGTGGCCGAGCTTTTCGAAGCTCGTAAGCCTAAGGATTCCTGCGTCATCGCCAAGATCGAAGGCTCGGTTTCCTTTGGCGGCAATGTTCGCGGCAAGAAAAAGGTCATCGTCACTCACGCCGAAACCGGCGAGCAAATCGACCACTTGGTCCCGATGGGCAAACACATCGTCGTCACTGAAGGCGACCAAGTGAAGCGCGGCGACCAAATCACAGAAGGCCCCGTGTCTCCGGAAGACTTGCTCGAAGCTTGCGGCGCCCAAGAGCTCCAAGAACACTTGGTCAACGAAGTGCAGTCCGTTTACCGCGTCCAAGGCGTGGAAATCAATGACAAGCACATCGAAGTCATCGTTCGTCAAATGCTCCGCAAGGTGAAAATCACCGAGCCAGGCGATGCCGATCAATTCCTCTGGGGTGACCAAGTCGACCGCTCGAACTTCAAGCGCATCAACGCCGAGATCGTTGCCAACGGTGGCAAGCCCGCCGAAGGTGAGCCGGTACTCCTCGGCATCACCAAGGCCTCGCTGGAAACCGACTCGTTCATCTCCGCTGCTTCCTTCCAAGACACCACCCGTGTCCTGACCGAAGCCGCGACCTTGGGCCGCGTCGACTACCTCAGCGGCTTCAAGGAAAATGTAATCATGGGTCACCTCATTCCTGCCGGAACGGGCTTCTATCACCACCGCGAGGCGGAGTTCGAGTTCACCGTCGAGGAACCCGAGCCGATCCTTCCAGTTTCGGAAGTCATCATCGACGAAGAGGACGTGGCGACAGCCTAACTAACTCCCGTCAGGCCTCATCGGTCCAATCCAAGCCCCGACCCGCGTCCTGCGAGTCGGGGCTTATTTGTATCGATGGGGCCCGTCGATATCACCGAGTTCCGCATCAACGGGAGGAAGCAATTTTCACTCAGGAACGATCATTCCCTCCGCCTCGGCCAAGCGCTTTTGATTCAGGTCAAACGTGAAAAATTGCTCAGCGCCAAGATGGATGGCTGTGGCGACGTGCAGGATATCGGCAAAACGATGGCCTTCTGTTTCAGTGTACTTGAAGCTGAGGTCTTCGGCGATCCGATGAACATCTGCCCAGTCGGGCGAGACCATCGTCAACACTCCGTTCGTCAGATCGGACTGTAACAGACGCAGCACCGCCGCGCCTTCGTTTTTCGAAAAACCCTTGCTGCGATCCTTTCCGAACAGCCGCATCTGAAAACGAACCGACTGCCGAAACTCCAGCAACAGCAAAGTCGAAACGGGCAAAGAATCTAGGCAAACGTCCACCCACTCATCGGCGCGCCGCGAGTTATCCTGTTCACGATACATCGCACAAAGCATCGATGTATCAGGATAGATGCTCATCCTTCTTCTCCTTCCAGTTCGGCTTCGCGCATCGCACGCACCTCTTCGTTAGAAAAAATTCGATCACCCCAAATCGCCGTGCGCCGAGCCGCCCAGTCCGGCCTGCTTGCTCTGTTGTTCCCAGACTTCGGGGTGGCCGATAAAAATCCAATCGGCTTGCCGCGCTTTTCGATCTGGATTTCCTCGCCCTCGCCGAGCCACGTTTCAACTTTCGCAAAGTTATTGCGGAGATCTCTGACCGTTACCGTTTTCATGTGGACATATTATGTCCACATCCATATTTTGTCAATTCGTCTCAGGGTGTCGTTCTTTCCGAACGTCAGCGTCTGGGCGGCTGGATGACGATCTCGCAGCCGGAGAATTTTCATCTATCATTGCAGGCTTCTAGTTGAGAGGTTCTGAGGCCGCGGGATGTCGCCGAGGATTTACTGCAACGATGGCCTAGAAAAACAAGCGTAAGCCAGAGGTCCAGGTCCATCCGTTGTATTCGCCGCCGTCGTTCGCATCATCCTGCATTTTGGCATACTCGATGCCGTTGTTTTGATCGCAGTCGCCCACTGATAGCCTGTCACCAACTGCAGTTTGTCGGTGATGTTGTAAGTCGGGATGATGCTGACTCCCCAGACATCGGGTACGTCGGTCGCGGTGAACTCCTCCTGAATGTCGGCGGCGTAGATGCCCAGTTCGCAATTCCAAGAACCGGCGACTTTTTTGCCATTGACCCAGAGACCGGTGATTTGTCCGGGTGACAGCTAGTTGATCAGCAGCGAGCGCTCCAGCGTCACGATTTCCTTGGGGGAGACTTCGTATTCTTTGGTGAATTTAACCTCAAACGTGTCGACATTGATCTGCAACGGGTCATTGACGCCCCAAGTCGCGTAGAGATCGAAAATGCTGTTATAGACCGGCCCCCAGTCGGGGTTGATGATGGCTTGGCCTCGCAGCTTCAAATCATGGAACAGCATGGATCTAAAGCCCATTTAACAGCGACAAACGTCGGCGTTGCCCCACGTTTCAGTTCCAAATTTTTGAGTTCTCATACTTTTCAGGGTTGATGCCCTCCTCAAGTAGAAGTGGCTGGGGGGACCTGTAGGTTTTATAAAATAAGGCAACTTGAATCACTTCGCAGTAAAATTGCGCCTAAAAGGAAGTGGCGCCCCACCCTGAAAGGCTTTCCACCATATCGTAGCCTTGAAAGTTGTATCTCTATTCGATCTGTGTTATGACTGACATGGATTCGTTAGAAATCCGACAAACAGTCGACATTCGCGTTTTGTAAATGCGAGAGCCGGCGCAACCCCGAAAAAACCATGAATGCGGCACATTTCCATTTGGCGATCAATCACCTTCCTGTCCTCGGACTTTTTTGGGGCCTTGGGGTGTTGATCGTGGGTCGTTTCATTCACAGTGGTGTCACTGTGCGCGTCGGCTTCTGGCTTTGTGTGGCGTCTGGCAGCTTCGCCATTCCAGCATACCTGACCGGGGAGCCTGCCGAAGAAATTGTCGAGAAGCTGCCAGACATTTCCAAGGCATTGATCGAGCAGCACGAAGCGGCGGCTTCCATCGCGCTCGCGGCGACGCTGCTGGTCGGAGTCTTGGCCTTGGGCTCCCTCTTCCTCGCCCGCGGTGCTCGCTCGATTTCAACACTTTCCTTTTCGATCGTCACAGGCGTCGCTCTGATCGCCTTCGGCTGCATGGCGTTGACGGCAAAACTCGGCGGCGAAATTCACCATCCAGAGATTCGCACGGGCCAAGCAACCGCCGCGATCCACTACGACTGAAGTGAACCCGATCGCGCCACTTCCGCGAAGGGCAGGAGAACGGCGGGAGCGGTAGCTTAAACAGTCCAACTTATCAAAACCGCAGCACTGAGGCAAAAAGCCCAACATTCGATGTTCGCCTTGAATGCTGATGCGCGTGGGCTTCTTTATGGGTTTACCAATTTCAAGGATCTCATCTTTGAGATTGGTAAACCCCATGGCTCCTGTTGAAATCTTGGCGCATGAAAAAATTACTCTTATTCGGGATCGTCGCGATGGGGCCCTTGCTGATGCCTGCCATGGCCGAAGAACACAGCGTATTGGCCAAGCAGATGGAGTCCATGAACGACGCGTTCAAGGCCTTACGCCGTGAGACCGATCCCGTCAAAGGCGCGGCTGAAGCGCGTGCAGCTCAACAAGCGGCCCTCAAAGCCGCTGCAGAAGTCCCCGAATTGATTGAGCAAAT
>JBAXLW010000007.1:0-40229 GCA_037134575.1 Verrucomicrobiota bacterium
CCGGGAAATGAGCCATCGGCCGATTGGAGGGCCGCGAGGTAGCGGATGTTGCGGGTGTTCCATTCCATCCATGTCGCTTCGTCCGCGTGGAAGAGCGCTTGGGACATGTAGTACTCGAAATAAAAAGGATAGAATCTGTCGCGGAAATCGAGGTTCTTTTTCAAATACTCGAGGCTCGCTTGATAGCTTTTGGAGCCGCGCTCCTTGGCCAGCGACTGGCAGAGTGAACCAATGGCGGTGAGGGTCGGCTTGCCCCCGGCGGCGGATGTGTAGCCATAGTTACCGTCGTTGCCGCAGCAGGTCGCGAGATAGGCCAGGCCTTTTTGGATCGACTCGTCGGGCACGGCCATGCCGACATTGCGGGCGGCAAAGAGCGCGACTAACTGGCAGCCGGTCACGGTCGTATCGGCATCGCGACTGTCGGGCGTGTAGCGCCAAGCACCGAAGCGGTTTTTCTTCTGCGCACTGAGAATGAGCGCGACGGCTTTCCGGAGAGCGGGTGCGATATTGGGGTGATCGAGCGCACCGTAGGATTCGGCCAAGGCCTTGGTGGCAAAGGCGTGGTTGTACATACTGCTGCCGATGTATCCGGTTTTCTCGTCTTGTTGCGTGAGGATATAGTCGATGCCAGAGCGGATGGACTTGGCGTAGGGGCCGCTGTTTGGATCTTCGCCATGGGCCAGAAACGCCGCCACGCACAACCCGACCACACCCGCCTCCGAACCGGCGCTATCCTTCCACGAGCCGTTGGCATCCTGCGATTCCGCGAGGTAGCGCAAACCTCTCTGATAAATCAATTCGGTTTGGGCAGAGATCACATCCTCTTGGCGACTGAGTAAATCTTGCGCCCCTGCGCGAACGCTGCAGGCGATGATCAGAATCACTAGGAAATGGAGGCGCAATGGAGACATGAGGGTTTTCATTTCAGCTGCTGTTCGGCAGCCCGGTTGTAGGCGTCGAGCGCGGCCCTGAATTCTTCCGGCATGGCACGCCCCGCAGTGCCGCTGGATTTTGGCACGCGACGGGCGACGGTTTTACCACTGTCGGCTGCGGGATGGGCCGCGCCAGGCGGCGAAGTTTCCGAACCGGGTGCGCCAGACTCGTTAGGCTTTGCAGCTTTGGCCAATAAATCGGCGGCGGGCTTTTGGCCCATCATGCGCTCGAGCATATCCATCATCGCGCCGCCGGCAGGACCTCCGCCCTGCGCTTGTTGTTGCTGTTGGGCAGCATTGTGGATTTTTTCGATGATCTCGGTCTGGGCGGCGATGGTCTCGCCGCCGGTATTGGATTGCGACAACTGTTCGGTGGCTTCATCCATGGTCTGCTTCACCTGACGCAGCAGATCGATGACCTGCGGAATCGATTGTTCGAGGGTGAGTTGTTGGACGTCGGCGGAGAGTTCATCCTGATGGTCGGCCAGCGTGACTGAGCCATCGCGGCGTTGTTTTTCGGGTAAGGGATCGAGCGCACGGGTTTGCGCACGCAGGTCCTGTTCGGACTGGACGAGCTTCATCACCCGCAGCATGAACTCAAAGTCTTCATCCTCGGGACTCTGGCTGCCGGGACCGCCAGCGCCCGGCGCGGGTGGGGCCACCGCGCCCTCGAGCGTCTTGGCCCAGGCCGCGAGTTGATCCGCCCATTTCCGAGCCGACTCGGTGGCGACGAAGCTGTGGTTGGCGAGCAGTTGCGTGCGAATTTCCTCAAGGCCGACGTCGATCTGCGAAGTGCGCATCTGGTCGAGGATTTGCTTAAAGAGTTCTGTCTTGGTGCGCGCCGAATAGTGAACCAAGTCTTCTTGGAGCCAACGCACGTCGGAGGCGATGTTGGCCTGTTGGTTGATCGCTTCGCTGAGATGCCGTTGGTCGGCGGGATCGAGCTTGGAGCGGCGGATGCCGAGGATGCGGGCGTAGCCGTCGATCAAGGCAGTGGCGATGCCGGACTCATCCGCCGCCGCTTTTTTCAAGCGACTGACGAAGGTGCCAGCCTCGAACTGACGGTCGGCATCGTCGGCCTTGGCGATGGCTTGCTGCATTTTTTCGACGGCGGCTTCTTGGGCCTGGACGGCCGCGGCCAGATCGCTGACGGCTTGTGCGGCCGTGTTGGAACGTTGCTGTGCATCGGCGAGTTTCTCCTGAACCTTGGGCAGGTCTTGTTGGGAGAGTTCTTGCATCGACTTGAGCGAGCCCGCCATTTTCTGGAGCGTGTTCTTTTCGATATGGCCATTGCGGGCCGCATCTTTCATGAGCTGCTCCATGCGTTCGGTGAGTTCGGACATGCTACGCTTGCTCTCAGCAGACGCCTGTTCCTGGCCTTGCAGGCGCTTCGTGTTAGAGTCTTGTTGAAGTTGTTCGCCAGTCAGACGCTGGAGGCGTTGGTTTTCGTCGAGCAGGCCGGTCTCGCGCCGTGCGAGATCCTCGAACTCGGTGATCGTGCGGTCCAAGCGGGTCTTGAGCAGTTGCGCGTGTTCATCGCGCGTGAGGACGTAGAGGATGATCGGCTCGGAATAGACGCGACCGTGGGTGGCGGAGAAGTCCTCGCTGTAGCCACGCAGGGTGATCTTTTGCGGGGTGATCCCAAAGGCGGCGGGAGCAAATGAGGCTCGGTGTACCAAGCGCCGTGTCTCGGGTTGTCCCTGCCCAAGCCGGATCGCGCCCTTGGCCGCCGCCTTACTACCCGGTCGCGAGGGCTCGCCCGACCATTCCACGCCGCTGCATTTCAAGCCGTAATCATCCTCGGCCAAGACTTCGAAATCGACCGTCTCATCGGCCAGCATCACTTGTTGGCGGTCGATACCTTGGAGGTAACACGTCGGTGGCGCATCAGGCGCGGCATCAACGCGCAGGCGGAAGCCCCCTGCCCCGTCGATCCCGAGTTGATCCTGCCAGGCGATGGGAATTTCAAAAGGCACCGCACCGACGTCGAGCGTCGGGGTGGTGGCCGTACGGTTTTGGATGAGCAAAGCACCGCGGTTGGCGACGAAGGGAGCGGAGCTCAGCGGTCGCGTGGGTCCGAAGTCGGCACCTGCCAGTGGCCGATTGAGCGTGAGCTGAATCTGGATGCGACTGCCCGCCACCGCGTGAATGGCGCCCGTATTGAGATTGACGGTCTTGTCGGCGATTTGCAGCGCGGGGGGAAAACTCAGCGTAGCGACAGCGGATTCGATGACGGGTCGTGTAACGGGAAGCACGCGCAAGGCGTGTTGCAGATCGCCCACGCGAAAGTTGAGGGCAACGGGTTCCTGCAGGCCGGGAAAGGTGAAGCGGTAGCGATCCGTGGCGAGCGCGGCGGAGATGGCGGATCGCTCACCGTAGCGGACTGATGCCAAAGCCGGGCGCCGCTCGGAATTTTTAGCAAGCTGCAGGGTGACATCGAAGGCTTCGCCGAGCGGCACGGAGAGATCCAACGGCGGGTTCTCGAGTCGGACAAAGGTGTATCGCTCGGTTTGAGACAAGGGAAGCAACCACCGATGGAGTGCATTGAATCCAGCCCGCGGTGACAGCGCAACTGCGGCGAAGGCCAGCACAACAAGGCCGAGGGCTGCCCACGCCCAGCGCGAATGGCGGGAAGGTGGCAGGGCGTCTTCGAGCCGGCGCTGGCTCGCCTCCATGGCGACAGCCCCCATCGCCGCTTCGCGCAGGCGGGGCGAGAGCGAGTCGGCACGCTCTGGCTGGTTTTGCAGTTCGATGACGCCTAACAAGCGATCGCCGAGTCCTGGAAATCGGCGGGCGATCAAGCGCGCGAGTTGGGTTTCCCGGCGTTGCCGCCAGACCCAGCGGTGCAGCCAGTAGGGCGCAAATCCGCCAAAGCCCGAGACGCCAAGAGCCAAGATCCCCAGCCGCAGCCAGCCCGGTGTCTGCCACGCCCGATCCAAGCCATACGCGAAGAAAAAGGAGACCAGCAGGCCGATGATGCCGGCGGCTGTTGCCTCGAGGATTTTCACCCGCCAGAGATGACGCCGGAGCGCGTCGAGCTGAAGCCGGAGGGCTTCGGGCATGACGACTTGTGGCGTGGGCGGAATGGATGGGCTGACCATATGGGTGACCGACTTCTCGATCCGTCAGTGGATGAGTGAAGTTTCCAAACGAGACGGGCAAGTTCCAGCGTATTCTTGCGCAGACAAGTGGGAGTTAGAAGGTCCCCTTAGATCTCGCGCTCGGCGAGTTGCTCGTGAATGCGCCGCAGCAGTTGCTCGGTGAGCGGCATGGCGACTCCCGCAGCTCTGGCCCTTCGCAGCGGTTCATCCCAGATGGGTCCGACCTCCACCTCGCGGCCTTCGACAAAATCGATCATGCTGGAAGTCCGGTACGGGCCCATAGGGCGGGTGCGCTCGATGTGGAAGTCGATGAGGTCCTCGCTCAAATCAAGCCCCAATGCCTGAGCAGCCGCGACGACCTCCCCCATCAGCGCACGCAGCTTCGCTTCCCCCTGCGGGGTGGCGAGGAGGCGGTCGGTGGTCACGCCACCTTCCGCGACGGAGAGTCCATTGAAGGGGATGTTCCAAACGAGTTTGTCCCACTGGGCCTTGGCTAAATCATCCACGGCGACGGCTTGAATTTTCGCGGCCTTGAAGCGGCGCTCCAATTCCGCAGCCCGGCCGGTGCCGTCTGGCTGCCATTCGCCCAGCGAAACCCTGCCGCCTGCGGAATGAACCACCTGACCGGGCGCGCTGCGGTTGATGCACACAAAACAAAGCCCGCCGAGCACGCGCCCGGGCCCGACGATGGCCGCGAGACTTTCGCAGTTTCCGAGGCCGTTCTGCAGGGTCAGGACTTGCGTGTTGGCGTGCAGCAGCGGTGGCAAAACAGCAGCCAGTTGGTCGTTGGACGTTGTCTTCCACGCGACAATGACGAGATCGACCGGGCCGATTTCAGCAGCGCTGCGATACGCCTTCACCTTTGGCAGATCGAGATCGCCGTGAACGCTGGCGACTTTTAATCCATCACGAGAAATTGCGGCGAAGTCGGAGCGGAGGAGAAAGCGAACATCCTCCCCCGCCGCAGCGAGCCGCGCGCCGTAGTAAAGCCCCACAGCGCCCGAGCCAACGATCGCAACGCTTTGGTAGGTCCAATTCACGGCCGCAGTTGACTTGGATCGTCAACGAACCGCAAGCAGGATCAAGCGCGTGATGCGGGACCGCGACGATTGTTGCGGCCGGAAGCGTTGCTGTAATCACGGCCTGCGCCACCATTGCCACCGCGATTTCCGCCACCACCACCCCGGTTCCCACCGCCGCCTTGGCGACCGCGATTACCACCGCCTTGGACCATGCCACCACCAGTTCGCATCCGCAGATGGCGATCGGCCAGACTCTCGTCGTGCCACGCATGGTCATCCCAACGCGGAACGGGCATCTTGATAACTTTTTCGATTTCCCGGAGGAATTCGCGCTCGTCTTCCGCGCAGAACGAAACCGCGCGGCCTTCGGCACCCGCACGACCGGTTCGGCCAATGCGGTGAACGTAGGCTTCCGGTTCGTTCGGTAGGTCGAAGTTCACGACCAGTCCGACGTCTTTCACGTCAACTCCGCGGGCCGCCACGTCTGTCGCAACGAGTACGGGCGTGAGGCCCTTTTTGAATTTTTCGAGCGCCTTTTCGCGCTGCGCCTGGGACTTATTGCCGTGGATGGCATCGGCGGGGAAACCGGCTTCGCACAGGCTTTTCGCCAGCTTGTTCGCGCCGTGTTTGGTGCGGCTGAAGACGATGGTGAGTTTACCGCCAGTCGCGGCTGCTTGGCCGCGGAGCAATTGCTCCAGCAGAGGGCGCTTGTTGTCGCGGTCCACAAAGCAGACTTGATGCTCGATGCGCTCGGCCGTTGTCGTGCCGGGATCGATCGTGACGCGGGCTGGGTTGCGCAGAATCGTTTGCGCGAGCTCGACAATGTTCGGTGCAAGTGTCGCGGAGAAGAACAGCGATTGGCGGTTCGGCGGTAGCAGCGAAACAATCCGCTTCACGTCGCGGGCGAAGCCCATGTCGAGCATGCGGTCGACTTCGTCCAAGACGAAAAACTCGACCTCCGAGAGATCGACAGCGCGTTGATCGATCAGATCGAGCAAACGTCCGGGTGTTGCCACCAGCACGTCCACGCCACCGCGCATTGCGGAGATTTGGGGATTCTGGCCGACGCCGCCATAGATCAGCGTTTGCTTGAAGCGGACGTGTTGGCCATAGGTGCTGAAGCTTTTGCCCACTTGGCCTGCAAGCTCGCGGGTCGGTGCCAGCACCAGCGTGCGGCAGGTCCGCGGGCGGATTTGGCGCGGGCGCTCGTGGATCGCATGGAGGATCGGCAGCGCAAAACTCGCGGTCTTGCCAGTGCCTGTCTGCGCGCAGCCGAGCAAATCGCGACCGAGGAGGAGCAGAGGAATTGCCTGTGCTTGGACAGGCGAGGGCGTGTTATAGTTCAGTTCGCGCAAAACGCGTTGGAGGGGCGCAGCCAATGGCAACGCCTCGAATTCAGTCGGGGTCATGTTGGTAGATTGCCTGCCCAATCCAATAGCGGCGGCAGGCGGTGTCGATGAGCGGTTGAAGTAACCTCAAACAATCTCTCATCGATGAAGACCGGAAAAGGGTGGAGCCATACAATCGACTCCGACCTGCAACAAGTAGCAGACGTACCCAAGTGCATAACGCATCTCGCTGGAACTGCAAGGTTTATTCGTTACTGCTTTGCGGACAACAAAAAGCCTTAACCCGCGAGGGTTAAGGCTTAAGAATGGCTCCGGCGGTAGGGATCGAACCTACGACCTAGTGATTAACAGTCACCCGCTCTGCCGCTGAGCTACACCGGATAGTGCGTCCTTGCAGACGCGGGCGGACCTTGGGATCTGGACTCGACTTGTGGCAAGGCAAAAATACTCCTTCCGTCAAAAAATCCGCAGGCGGGGCGAATTGGCGGCGACAGCACAAGCCCCGCCCCCGACTACAAGAGCGGATGATCCATCATCCACTGGATGGCTGTGTCGAACTCCGTCAGGAATCGAGGTCCCGCGCCATCCATATCGTGTGGGACGCCGGGAATTTCCACGATTTTGTGCGGCGTGGCAGCATCCATCGACTGAATCCATTGGGTGTCGTCCAAGGGATCCAACTCCCCGGTAAAAACCACGACGCGAACCCCATGAAGCGCCGGCGTGAGATCCGCCAGGGCATAGGTGTCGGGCCCGCTTGGATCGAGTCCTAGCAGATCGCTTTGGGAAATCCCATAGCGGCTGCGACCACCAGGCGCAGCGCATAAGACACCCTCGAGGTGCTTTTCGCGATCCAGACTGGCTGCGGCCGCGACCGCCCATTCGGCACCCGTGGACCAGCCGGTGTACCAAACGGGACAGTCTGCGGGAAGTTTGGCGCGTTGACGGACTGCGGCGACGCAGGCATTGAAGGCCTCGACGAGCTGTGCGTGGTTGAATTTGCGCGTGTCTGCGAATCGCCGACAATCGAAAGTACCGACGGCGTAGCCGACTTCAGAACTATGTATCGCAACGGGTTCCTCCCATTGATTCGACCACCCGCCGTCGCCCGTGGCAACGATAAGGACGCCACGGGCGGACGAGGTCGGGTAATAACCCGTTTTAAAAGGACCGCTGGAGAGCTGAAGCGACAGAAATTCTGACGTCTTGCTGGCAAATCCCCGGGGCATGAATACGTGCAACAGAAACCAACCGATGGGGATCATTAGCAGAATTTGAATCGTGAGAAGCGATAGGCGGAGAATCTTGCGGGTCTTTACAGTCATATGGGTTGAGAAGACGTCAGGGCAGGTGATATGCTGACTGTAGTCGCAAGACGGCTAGGCCGCAAGGGCGGCTTCCCGATCAGACTGGTGATGTCGAGGATGGCGGCGGGCAGATCCCACGCCTTACTGAGGGCTAGGTAGCGCGGCTGCCATAATGGCTGAAACTTTGACTTCCACGCGCGCAGGCCGTTGAAGTTGTAGAACGCTTCACCCTTGTCGTAGATCAAGCCGCCGATGCGGCTCCACAGTGGGGCGAATTGGTACTCGGCCAAGCCAGAGAGCGGCGCCATCCCGAGGTCGAACCAGCGATAGCCTTGCTCTTTTCCCCACAGCATCAAGCTCACGAAAAGACAGTCCATCACCCCATTGGGGGCATCCGGAGTATGGCGCATGAGGTCAGTGGAAAGTTCCTCTTTGCCGTTGCCCGGCCATACATTGCCAAAAGCAACGACCTGTCCACCGATCAGAATCACCGCGACGGGCAGGCGGCAGAGATAATCATCCTCAAAGCGGCCCAGCGAAAAGCCTTTCTCTTTGGCATTATGGTGCGCGAGCCAAGCATCGGAGACCGCGCGGAGTTCTCCAAGACGGGCGACAACTTGGGGTGGTTGCCAAATCTCAAACGTCCAGCCTTCACGGTCCATCCGGTTCATGACCTTGCGGAATTTTTTGAGACCGGATGAGGCGAGGTCGAAGGTATCGAGCGGGACCATCGCCTCCTCGCCGAGTTTGTAAATTCGCATACCCATTTCCACAGAGACGGGAATCATGGACGCACCCACTTGATAGAACGCCACGCGCATCCCTTCATCGTGCGCCTGTTCCACAAAACGCCAGTAGAGGTCCTCGAATTTTGTTTCATCGCCCACCGGATCAGCCATGGCGACGCGGGTACGTCCTTGGTCACCGTACATCAGAAAGGCGCTTTGTTCGTGGTTGAAAAGGAACTCCTTGTCTCCGACGAGTGCCAGCGCACTGCTGCAACGCGACGTATGGGCGACCATTTCGAGGATGCGGTCCATGGGCAACTGCGGCGCGCGGGCCCGCGGTGGCGCCGGGCGGAAGTATTGAAGCAAGGCGACGAAGACGAGAATCAACGCGCTGCCTGCGACGCCACGCAGAAGCCGCGAAGCATCGCTGTCAAACGAGTATTCCCACCACAAATCTTTTGCATAGGGCACCTCGCGGAACGAATAAAAGCCGAACCAGATCGATAGGCCGACGATCGAGAGAATCAATGCCCACCATTGCAGAGAGAACCGCCGCGTCCAAATCACGGCTTGGCGGTGGAACTGGGCTTTAAACGGCAACAGCGCAAGCAGGAAAATAAACAAAACAATCGATTCCTCCCAGTCGAAACCCTTCAATATCGAAAAGACGATGCCTCCGGCGGCCATCATCACTGCAGTCCACCATGCCGCCCGCACCCGTCGCAGCAAACCGCTGGCGACGATAATCATGATAGTTCCCGCGATGCTCGACATAAAGTTGGAAGCTTCGACAAACGGCAGCGGCACGAACTCTTTCAGTGAGACTCGGCGGTCGTCATTCATCGGCGTGGTCGCCGACAGCATCAGCACAAAACCACCGACCAAGGCACTCATCGCTGCTAATCGCGGGGCAATGGCTGCCCAGGCTTTACTTGTCGTGTCGACCGTGATTTTGGCCCAATGGCGCTTGACCCAGATTTCCCGCGCCGCCACGACCGCCACGGCGAGCACAAACGGACTGAGATAATAGGTCAGTCGATAGGTCAATAAGGCCCCGACGATGATCGGCGAGGCCACCACCCCTCCGGCAAACTTGGTGATGAAGAGCTCCATCACCCCGACACCGCCCGGCACATGGCTTGCAGCACCCAAGGCTTGCCCGATGGCGGTGGCCGCTAAAAAGGCTGGGGTGGGAATCTCTGCAGGCAAAAAGACCCGCAGCGCCAACCCGGCAAACAACCAGTCGAAACCAGAAACCAGCATCGCCACCACCAGAATCCGCCATGGCGGCAGGAACCGAATCGGCTTGCCCCGAAAACCCTTCGCGGAAATCGCACAAATCGCCGCACAGGAAACCAACAACAACAGCCCAATCCCCCGCCCCATCGCGACGGGTAACCAACTGAGCTCTGGCGGTGACCAACACATCATCACCCCCGCAAGCAGGGCGTGCCCTAGCCAACCCGCGATCATCAAAAACCCAGTGATCTTGGCGACCTCTGCCCCGCCTAGACCGTACTGGCCATAAAAGCGCATCCGGATGGTTCCTCCGCCTAAGATCGTCCCCCCTCCGTTCATGCTGAATGAACCAGCAACCAACGCCGTGCCCAACACCCTGCCGGTCGGCAATTTCTGCTGCAACCACCGCAGCGCCACTAAATCGAGCGCGGCATTGCACAACAAACTCGCCGCCGTCAGCAGCAGCGCGATCGCCACAGGCCAAATCCCGATTCGGGCCAGTGCGTCATCCAGTTCGTCCAAATGAAAGCCGCCCCACTCTTTTCCCAGCAACCAAACTGAAAAGGCCAGCAACGCCAGACATAAAAATGGCAAAGCAGCGGAAACTAGCCGCTTAAGGCATTCACGATTAAAAGATAAATTCATCAGTCTGCGAGTGACCGCGCGCAGGTTTGAGCGGCATTTGGCTATCACTCAACACCTTTTTTCAATAATAGACCGTTACCGACCCGTAAATGAGTTCAAAAATCACGAACTCATCTTCGCCACGGGCACCGGAATAGCCTCGCAAACCTGCCGCCAACCCGCGAAGTTCCACTTATTGGGAAAACCGCTGCATTGATCCGGCTTGACCGGATGGATGCGGCAGGCATTGCCGTTGAGCATGATGCACTCGTGATTGTCCTTCTCAATGAGGGACAGACCCTGTCGGTTCGATCGTAGCCGCGTGTACTGATCCAAAAACGCCGCCTCCGAGAGCCCTAAAAACTCGGCGATCGGAGAAACTTCGTCCTCTTCTATGCGCACATCACCCGGCCACTTGCAGCAGGCCGTGCAACGCTGGCACACATAATAGACATCGGGGTCTAAGGTGACCTCGCGGTTTCCCGGACTGCCGTGATTTGCGGGAAATTCGGCCATCAAAGTTCAGTTATCGAGGTGCTGGTAATAATAATTCACGCGCCGCAGGAAGGTCTGCCATTTGGCACCGGGGCGACCATGCTCCATCAGGAAATGCGGGCAGTTCTTGTTGGGCGGATGCTTGCCCCGGCGTGGCCAGTGGTAATGCGGCACCACGTTTTTCAGAGGAATACCATTCCGTTTCATCAACACCGCGGTGAGTTTGGCAGTCCGATCCACCGTGGCCGCCAGATTGCAGCCGCGGTTTTCGCACATCTCAATGCCGATCGACAGCCGGTTACCCGGTCCGTCAAAGTCCGCGTGTTCGCCCTGCTCATTGGTCGGCATGTGCTGAATCGCCACCCCTTGATCGACCGTGTAGTGCCAAATCAAAAAGCCGATGCGATTGCCATGAGGGCGCTTGGCCGAGCGGAGGGCACCGTTTTTAAGCGCGATCGAATGCTGATTGGCACCCGCACTATAATTCTGCGTGCTGTGGATGGTGATGTAGCGCGGCACCATCGGCCGCACCACCTTGCGGCCTTGCGATCCTTTTTTCACCATGTCGACCTTCACATTCACCTGCCGCAACATCGCCCCACAGGATCTGCCACCGTCGTAATTCGCCCCCCCCTGGAAGGGACGGCAAGACTCGGACGAGGAATAACGGCCACGCCCGCCGCCGGGCGGACCGATCGGGCTGCACTGCGTGCAGCCGAACATCAATATCGCAACAGAAATCAGCCAACGCAGCGCATTCACGACCGAGGAAATACCACGCCCGATTTATTTCGGAAATCTAAATTTACCAGGTTAGAGCAAAGCGCGTCTAAACCGGCCCCATCCGAAAAAATCGCGGACAATTACCGGCCGCTGTGCGATACTTCAAGGTTCACCCCAAAGCCCATGCCGATCCCCCACGTCATTTCCAAACCACCCAAGGAGACCTTGAACTTTAGCTCCTTGGTGAGCTCGATCCAGCAGGTCAACAGCCAGAGCCAGGCGATGGTCAACCGCGTGGTCAACTCTAGCCTAACACTACGCAACTGGCTCATCGGCGCCTACATCCTGGAATACGAACTCCATGGAGCGGACCGCGCAAAATACGGGAATCGCGTTGTGGAGAAACTGGCCGAAGCATTGAGACAACAAAATGTTCCGACTTGCGATCGGCCGCGACTTTTTGCCTACATCGCCTTTTCTCGGACATACCCCCAAATTCACGAAGTCATTGTCAATTCATGGCCCCAGCTTTCGGCCAAACCCACAAGAATCCGAAACGCCGAAATAGTCCTGACACCGTCCGGACGATTGAGACGCGACTCAGATGGCTCGCCAATTGTCCGGACAGCGTACGGACAATTGGCGCTGCCGGGCGAAAAACTCTTGGCCAGCCTATCCTATAGCCACTTCGAATTGCTCACGGCCATCGATGACCCGCTCAAACGCGCCTTCTACGAGATCGAGTGCATCCGCGGAAATTGGTCGGTGCGGGCCTTAAAGCGGCAGGTCAGCTCCCTGTACTTCGAGCGCTCGGCCCTCTCGCTCGACAAAGACAAACTCTCGGCAATCGCCAACGAAAAGGCCGAACCGAACGCGCCGCAACTGACGATCCGCGATCCCTATATTTTCGAGTTCCTCGGGCTGAAGCCGACCGAAGCGGTCGCTGAATCCGATTTGGAACAAGCCTTGTTGGACAATCTGCAAGAGTTCCTGCTAGAGCTGGGCCACGGCTTCTGCCTCGAAGCCCGACAAAAGAGCATCGTCATCGGCACGACCTGCGGTTTTGTGGATCTGGTATTTTACCACCGCATCCTCAAATGCCACGTGCTGGTGGAGCTGAAAGTGGACGAGTTCCGCCACGAACACCTCGGCCAACTCAATACCTACGTCGCATGGTATCAGAAGAATCTGATGCAGGATGGCGACAATCCGCCGCTGGGCCTGCTGCTGTGTACTGGCAAAGACCACGCGCTGGTCGAATACGCGCTTTCCAGCATGAATCACCCCCTGTTTGTCTCCAAATACCAATTCGAACTGCCCAGCAAACAAACCCTGCAACAGTTCCTCCAAGACAAACGCAAGGAAGTGAGCGGCGAAATCTGATCCGCCAACTTATGACCTCTGCCTCACACCTTTAGCCAATGTAACACCGCCGCGGCAACAGAGCATTGATTGGATGCACGAGTCCTTCCTAGGTTTGGGTTGAATAAGCGTATCGGCGGATTGCTGGCGGGCGAATTTCCATCCCCGCGCGGCTGAGTTCGTTTGCTCCGCGGCAAAAGTGAATGAGTCGCGGGTATATTAGGAATGCTCCCACGCAAATCAAAAAGGGACAAACGCGATTGTCCCTTTTTCCCAAGCTCCGCATAAAGGGACGAACGCGCATGTCCCTTTTATCTTTGCTGGGGAGAAAGGGACAAACGCAGCAATCCCTTTTTACTTCGCGGCGCAAAACGGGACAAACGCAATTATCCCTTTTAAAGTCGCGTGGCAAAAAGGGACAAATGCAATTGTCCCGTTCTGCCGTGTATGGTAAAACGGGACAATCGCGGAAATCCCTTTTTGCGGAGCTCGGGAGAAAGGGACAATGGCGAAAATCCCTTTTAAATTTGTTTGGGATTGATCCAAATCAGCCGCGCAGCATGAGTCATCAGCAGCGATCCTATCCGACTTCGCCACTGCCCACTCCGCCCGCACAAAATCCGATTCCGTTTACCAACCGCGAGATCCCACCCACCCCACGCCGCAGTCATCGGCCGAACGGGACCGCTCCCGAAGCGAGCGGGGAACAACGACACCTGAACAAACCGACCGACTCCCCTCTTCATCCGTGTCCATCCGCGTCCATCCGTGGTTCGATTTTTCTGCCCACCCTCTTCAAACTTTGCGGCTCTGTACTATCGTGCGAGTGTGATGCGCCATTGAAAGATGACATCGGAGGGGTGAGGTCGTAGAGCTAGGATTTATGACACCCGAGCATGGATAATTTTCTCTCGTTTCGGGGTGAATTTGACAAGGGTTTCCGCAGCCTGCTCCTGCGGTCGCGCCGAGAATTCTCGACCCTTGCCTTCGCCTGCCCGACTTCTTTCTTCGGCTCGGCGCTTTTCGATCTCTTCAATAAGACCCCTTCGAGTCAATTCTTGCTTGCGCCAGACTTGGCGGCCGGGGAACTCATCGCTGCGCCGACAGTTGAAAATCCGACAATAGCCCCTAAAGTCCGCTCTTTTTCGTATGAAGCCAACTTATCGAATGATTTTTTATAAAATTTCTTGAGCTTCGTAAAAACGAGACTATCAATCTCACACCTGACGCGCTTCGGCGCTGATGGAATGTCAGCCGATGAGCTTAGCCATTCGGGTTTGTGCAATCTCCGGGGGGAAGTTGACCAAACTTGGCGAAGCGAAAATGGCTTTCATAGGAGGCGTATGCTGCGAGATCCGGGGGAAATCTCAGCGTGCGCCTCTTTTTTTTGGTGCTAGAACCTCCGCAAAAGCGTGTCACTGCACAGATTTTGATCCGTGTCCGGGTGGTCGAGCGTGTAGTGGAGGCCGCGGGACTCCTTGCGACGCACGGCGCACTCGACGATGAGGCTGGCGGTGGTGACGAGGTTCCGCAGCTCCAGGATGTCGGCATTGACGCGGTGGCCCCAGTAAAACTCGCGGACTTCTTTTTTCAAATTTCGCAAGCGGGCCGTCGCGCGGCGCAGGCGGTTGTCGGTGCGGACGATGGAAACGTAGTCCCACATGAGCCGCCGGATCTCGTCCCAGTTGTGATAGATGACGACGAGCTCGTCCGGCACGGCGGTGTCGCCGTATTCCCACGCGGGGATTTCGGGCGGCTCCGGTGCCAGCTTGTCGGGCGGATAGATGCGCATCATTTCATCGAGGGCGCGGCGGGCGACGACGTTACCCTCTAGCAGCGAGTTAGACGCCAGCCGGTTGGCGCCGTGCAGGCCGGTGCAGGCCACCTCGCCCACGGCGAAGAGTCCGCGGATCGTGGTCTTGCCATTCACATCGGTCACGACGCCGCCGCATTGATAGTGGGCCGCGGGGACGACGGGGATGGGCTGGGTCTCGCAATCGAGGCCGAATTTCAAAAGCGTCTGATAGATATGGGGAAAGCGCTCCTTCATGAACCCCAGCGGCTTATGAGTGACGTCCAGATAGACGCAGGGTGCGCCGGTGCGCTTGAGTTCGCCGTCGATGGCGCGGGCGACGATATCGCGCGGTGCGAGCGATCCACGCGGGTCGATCTTTTTGGTAAAATCCTCGCCCTTGGCATTGATCAGGACCCCGCCTTCGCCGCGCACGGCCTCGCTGACGAGAAAGGAACGAGCTTCGGGGCCGACGGCTGCCGGATTGTAGAAACAGGTCGGGTGAAACTGGACGAACTCCATGTTCGCCACGGAGGCCCCGGCACGCCAGCCCAAGGCCACGCCGTCGCCGGTCGCGGAGTCGGGGTTGGTGGTGTAGAGATAGACTTTGCCGCAGCCGCCCGCCGCGAGAACAATGCGGTCGGAGCGGAAAACTTTGACCTCGTTGGTCTGGGTTTCGAGCACGTAGGCCCCGACTACCCGGTCATCGACGGCCCCGCCTAGCTTGGCCGTGGTGATCAGATCGATGACAAAATGATTTTCCAGCAGGGTGATGTTAGGAGTTTGGCGCGCGGTCTCGATGAGTGCGCGCGCAACTTCCAGCCCCGTCGTATCGCGGGCGTGAAGGATCCGCCGGTAGCCGTGGCCACCTTCTTTGCCGAGCAGAAACTGGCCGTCTTCCTTGTCGAAGGACACCCCGTATTGCACCAGATCGTCGATCGCGGCGGCGCCCTCTTGGATGATGGTGCGCACCGCATCCTCGTTGCACAGCCCGGCTCCTGCATCCAGAGTATCAGCGACATGGCTCTCTTCGGAATCCCCAAGATCCCGCAAGCCGTCGGCTAGCACCGAGGCGATGCCACCTTGTGCCCACGCAGTGTTCGACTCGTAGGCACCGCCCTTGGTGAGCACGATCACCGATCCGTGCTTGGCGGCACGCAGGGCAAAGGAAAGTCCGGCAACGCCCGAACCGATCACCAGGAAATCTGCTGTCATGTGCCGTGAGCATGAACGCGGATTTGCCAGCGAAAAGGGAAATTTGTCATTCACCCGCCTTGACCGAGCCGCCGCGGCAAGCCACCCCTCGTGCATGAGCTTTTTCATCACGGGAACTGATACGGGCGTCGGCAAAACCTACGTCACCCGCCTGATCTTGGAGACCCTGCGCCACGCGGGCCAGGATGCCGTCGGCTACAAGCCTGTCGCCTGCGGCGATCGCGAGGATGCCATCGTTCTAGCAGCTGCCTCCGGTGATCTCGATCTCGACGAGGTCAATCCGGTGTACCTCAACAGTGCCGTCGCGCCCTATGTCGCAGGAATGTTGGAAAACCGCAGGATCGATCCCGCGGATTTGTTAGCAGGTTACCATCACCTCGCCGCCAAGCACGCCCAGGTTCTCGTGGAAGGAGCCGGTGGCTGGGAAGTCCCCATCGCGCCTAATTACCGGATTTCTGATCTCGCCGCCGACCTCGGCCTACCTGTGATCCTCGTGGCAGGCAACCGCCTGGGGGCGCTCAACCACATTCTTCTCACCGTGAATGCGATCCGCGCCAAGGGCCTGATTTGTGCCGGAATCATCATGAACCAACTGGAAGATGAAATGGACATGGCCATGATCACCAACAAGGGCGTGGTGGAAGATCTCACAGGGGTCCCTCTGCTCGATCATTTGATCCACGGCCAAGACTTCCTCGATGCCGAGCCGTATTTGGCGATTTAAGCCCCCAAGTCCATCGGCCTGATTTTGCTGTCATTTATCCGGCCGGCGGACTAGTCATGCGCTGCCTGTTCCATGTCTGCTAAAAACTTCCACGTCCGCCAAGCTGCCGTCTCTGCCCTCCGAGCCTGGGCCAAGGGCCATGATTACGCCGAAACCCTGATCGAGCGCCACGCCCAGCGCCGCAAACTTTCGTCGTCCGACCGCGGGCTGCTGCAAGCGATCCTCTTCGGCGTGCTGCGCCATCGACGATTGTTAGACCACTGGATCGGCAAACTGCGCGACGGCAAACTGGATGCCGAAACCCGCGACATCCTCCGCGTCGGCCTTTGCCAATTGCTCATCCTCAACCTGCCCGACCACGCGGCAGTCAATGAAACGGTGGAAGCCGGTAAGGCCAGCGTCCGCAGCCTGATCAATGCCGTGCTGCGCCGCGCCACGGTCGCCCGCAAGCCGTTGATGGAGGAACTTAACGATCTTCCGCAACCCGTCGCCCACTCCCACCCGGACTGGCTTTACAATCGTTGGCGGGCAGCCTTTGGCACGCGCAATGCCATCTCTATGATGGAATGGGACAACCTTCCCGCTGCCACCTACTTCCGCGTCAATCCCCTCGTCCCAGCCCCGGAATCTCTACCGGGAACTCCGGTCGAGAAGGCGCCCGGATTTTACAAACTGGAGGGCCCGCTGCCTTCCGATCTGCTCGCTTCGGGTTCGGTCTACATCCAAGACCCCGCCACCCGCCACTCGGTGGAACTGCTCGCGCCCCAACCCGGCGAGCGCATTCTCGACGCCTGCGCAGCCCCGGGCGGTAAGGCTTTCCTCATCGCCGCCGCACTTGGTTCGGCTGAAAATCTGGTCTGCACCGACTCGAATGAAAAGCGCCTGCCGCGCCTGGAGGAAAACCTCGAACGCCTCCACGCCGGCAAAGCCAGCATTGCCGTCCACGATTGGACCCAGCCCGCGCCGAGCCAATGGCACGGCAGCTTCGACGGCATCCTGCTCGATGTCCCCTGCTCAAACACCGGCGTGATCCGCCGCCGCGTGGACGTCCGCTGGCGTTTGCAAGCGCCCGACATCGATAAAATCGCGATCACCCAGCGCAAGATTCTCGAAAACGCTCTGCCCTGCCTCAAGCCCGGCGGCCGCATCGTCTATTCCACCTGCTCGATCGAGCACACCGAAAACCTCGGCCTAGTCGAGGCCTTCCTCGCCGATCACCCCGATTTCAAGCTCGTTGAAAGCCGCGATGCGCTGCCCTTCCGCGACCAGACCGACGGTGCCTTCGCCGCGCGCATCGAGCGGCAACTCTGAATTCCTGCTGGCAAAACCACGCCGAAGGTCTTTATTAAGTTTCATCGCATGAAGTCCTGCCTCGGCATCCTTTTGGCCTTTTCCTTGTTCATCACCGTCATCGGTGGTGGGGCCCTGCTCTGGTACCTGAGTAGCACGGTCGAGTTTTCCCGCCGCGACAAGGTGCCCACCCACGCCGTGCCCAAGGCCACGGTGAAAGCGCGGCCCGCAGTTCAGTAACGGCTCCCACTCAGACCAAGCGCGAAAACGCGCGGCGCAGTCCCGTCCGCCACTTCTCCAGAAATGCCAGGTTGCGCACCGCCATCGAGGCGACTGTTAGATCAGGCTCCTCTGCTACTTCAAAGTCAGCAAACACCGCGCACACAACCGCGATCCGTCGATCGACTTGGGCGATCGCACGCTCCACCGCTTCACGTCCCAACTGCGTCTCGGCCTCCAACATCGCCCGCACCAGCGCGGATTTCGCTTCCTCGCGCTTGCGAATCAACCCTTCCGCCTGCTGAGTGATTGCGCCGACTTCGGCGAATAAATCCATCAGCGAGGTCTCAATGCTGCCTCGGATTTCTATCGCCACGCCCCGCAACTCCAACCAATGCCGCAAGCGCTGCGAAGGGCTGGAAAGGATGGCAACGGCCTCGCGCAGTCCCGCGAACTCGCCATCCATCCCCCCGGCGTCCGGGTGCGCGCGCTTTCCCGCTTCGCGCAATGCTTCGCGCAGCGTCTCGTCGCTCAGAACCAGCCGTCGTTCCAATCCCAAAATTTGATACGCATCGATCACAGCGCCCAATGGCCACAAATCCACCGAGGAGTAAAGCCCAGAGCCACGCGACGCTGTCAAATTACTTTGGAGATGTTAAATACCCGAAAACACCACATACAGTATTTAAGTCGAAAATAAAACACCACATCCAGTGCTGTTTGCGAATCCCGGATTGCAAGGCGGAGGGACGCCGCTAGGCTGGCGGCAGTCCATCGCTAGGACTTCACTTTCAAGCCAGCCCGATAGCCATGTATCTTAAAACGCTCCAAATCCAAGGTTTCAAGTCGTTTGCCGACAAGACCGTGCTCGAGTTTGCCAAGGGGGTGACGGGCATCGTCGGCCCGAACGGCTGCGGCAAGTCCAACGTGGTCGATGCGATCCGCTGGGTACTGGGCGAAACGTCGGCCAAGGCGCTGCGTGGTGGTGAGATGGCAGATGTGATTTTCAACGGCACGGAAAAGCGCAAGCCCTTGGGAATGGCCGAGGTGACACTGACCATGGCCGATTGCGAAGGCCCGCTGAAGGTGGACTACAACGAAGTGGCCCTCACCCGCCGGGTGTTCCGCGACGGACGATCGGAATACCGGATCAACGGCACTCTTTGCCGTCTCAAGGACATCCACGACCTGTTGATGGACACGGGCATTGGCCGCACCGCGTATTCGATCATGGCGCAGGGGCAGATTGATCAGATCCTCTCTTCCAAACCCGAAGAACGCCGCGCGGTGTTCGAAGAAGCCGCGGGAATCACCAAGTTCAAACGCGAAAAAAAGGAAGCCCTGCGCAAGCTGGAGTTCACCGAGGCCAACTTGCTGCGTGTCTCCGACGTGTTGGCCGAGCAGGAGCGGCGGATGAATTCGCTGCGCCGCCAAGTCGCCAAGGCCCGCCGCTACCAGGCCCTAGCCGCAGATACACGCGTGCTTGATACCCACCTGGGTCACAAGAAGTTTGTCGAATTCACCGCCGAACGCGACGAACTGGTCGTGTCCATCCGCGGTCTGGAAGTGCGAGATACCGAGCTGGAAATGCAGCTGCCCGCCAAGGAAGAAGCGGTAACCGAATCACGCACAGCGGCGCGGATCTTCGAAGGCGAACTGGCCGAAATGCGCCAGCGCCTCAACGAACACCGCAACGCGCTCAATTCCGCTGCCAGTCGCGTCGCCTTCAACGACGAGCGCAAGGCCGAGCTCGAATCGCGCATCCGCCAAAACCACGAGGACATCGCAGAAACGCGCCAGAAACTCGCCCAGCAGGAATTTGAATGCACCGCCGCCAACGAGTCGCTCGATCACTTGAGCCGCATCATTGCCGAGAAAGAACTCCAACTCATCGAGCAGGAATCGCGCACCAAAGGCACCCGCGAAGAGCGTGAACGGATCGAAGCCGCCCTGCGTGAAACCCGCGGCGAGGCGAACCGCACCCAGTCGATCATCGCCTCGATGCAGGCAAAAATCGAAAGCGCCCTCTCGCAACTCGAAGGCAGCCGCGAGCGTGCCCGCCAACTCAGCGAGGAACAGCAACGCCTTACACTCGAACTCGAAGAATACCGCGCCGAGCAAGTCCGCATCGCCAGCGACGTCGAGGCGACCGGCTCCATGCTCGGCGAGCTGGAAGAATCCTTCCAAGTTGCCGAACGCTGCTACCAACACACGCGCGGGGATCTCGATGTTGCGCGTAGTGCGGCGGTGGAGTCTAACAAGCTGTTAGCCCAGCGCTCCGCCCGCTTCGACGCCGTCCGGCAACTCGTCGAATCCGGCGAAGGCTTTGAAAAGGGCACGCAAAACGTGCTCAAGGGCATGGGCAAGCCGGAACAGTTCCAAGCAGGGGTTCACGGCGTGCTGGCATCATTCATCCAAGCCGATGACAGCTGCGCCCGCGCGATCGAAGCGGCACTTGGCAGCCATTTGCAAGCTGTGCTGGTGGCGGATCAGCCAATGGCGGAATTGATCATCGAGCGCCTGACTGTCCAACAACTCGGCGTCGCCGCGGTCTTGCCCGAGACTTTCATCGGTCATTCCCCCGGCAGCCAGATGGTCGCCTTGCCAGAAGGTGCCACGGCATGGGCACTCGACCGCGTCAAGTCGGACAAGCGCATCGCGCCGGTCATCGAGCGGTTGCTGGAAAAAGTACTCATCGTCCCCAATCTTGCCACCGCCCTGCGGCTACGCGAATCCCAACCAAACGTGACCTTCGTCACCTTGGCAGGTGTCATTCTCAACGGTGAAGGCATGCTGCGTGGCGGCACCGGCGCGGAAGGCAGCACCTCAGTGCTCGAGCTTCAAAACGAAGTCCGCAATCTCGCCACCGAAGTGGCCGACCTGACCACGGCCGATAGTGCCGCGCGCAACCGCGTGACGGATCTGGAATCCCGCCTCGAACAACTCCGCGAGGAGGTGGAAGTCTCCCGCGAGCGACTGCAGCGCCAGAAGGTGGAGCTATCCACCCTGCAAGGGCAACTCAGCCTAGCCAGCCGCGAGGTGGAGAACTTCGAAACCAAAATCGAAAACGTCAAATGGGAGGTCGGTGAACTCGAAAACCGCGAACGCGCCGCCGCCGAGAGCCGCGAACACTTGGAGAGCGAACTGGCCGCCGCCCGCGAACGGCTCGAGGCCTTGGAAAACGAGTCGCGCCGCCTCCAATCCGACTCCGATGCGATCGTCCGCCAAGAGCAGGACATCCTCGAGACGCTCAACGAACTTCGCACCGAACTGGCGGTCGAGCGCCGCGCCAAACAATCCGCCGAGGAACAGCAGAAACCGATGGAGGCGCGCTTGTCAGAACTGCGCGACGTCGCCATCCGCCGCGAGACCGAGATCGAGTCTTTTGACCAACGCATCGAAGCTGCCCAAGCCGAAAACGCCCGACTTTCCGAGGAATCAGAGACGCACCGCTGCGAAGCCGAAGACCTGCAAGTCGAAATCAACACCCGTTCCGAAGGCCGCACTGCATTGCTCGAAGCCATCGAAACTGCCGAGACCGAACTGGCCGCCATCCGCCGCGACCACTCAAAAATCAACGAACAAAAAGGCCGCGAGGAAGTCGCCTGTGCCAAGCTCGACATCCGCATCGACGCCCTCGCCACCACCATCATGGAGCGTCACCAGATTGAGCTGGTGAGCTTCCAACCCGATGCCCACGCCCTACTCGCCAGCATTACTTCCCAAAAATCCCTCCAAGGCAACGGCGGCCGCCAATCCATCGTGAGCGGTGATGATTCCGACGACAGTGAAGACGATGAGATGCCAACCGTTGTGGTCGACGGAACCAGTGATGAGGCGAGCGAAATCCCCGGCGAAATGCTCGGCGAACCTGACTGGGACTTTGTCGAATCGATCGTCGCCGACATCAAGCGCCGCCTCGACGCCATGGGCCCCGTCAACCTTGATGCTATTGAGGAGTTTGAAGAACTCGAAGAACGCTACAACTTCCTCAAAAACCAACACGACGATCTCGTCAGTTCCAAGACCGAGCTACTGGAAGTCATCGAGCGCATCAACACCGAAACCCAGCGCCTCTTCTCCGAGACCTTCGCCCAAGTACGCATCAACTTCCGCGAGATGTTCAAGGAGCTCTTCGGCGAAAAGGGCGAGGCCGACCTGATGCTCATCGACGACAGCGACCCGCTCGAATCCGGTATCGAAATCACCGTCAAGCCGCCCGGCAAAAAACTCCAGTCCATCACTCTGCTATCTGGCGGCGAGCGCTCGATGACAGCCGTGGCCCTGCTCTTCTCAATCTACATGATCAAGCCCAGCCCGTTCTGCGTACTCGACGAGCTCGATGCGCCACTCGACGAATCCAACATCAACCGCTTTGTGAAAGTGCTCGATCGATTCATCGATAACAGCCAATTCATCATCGTCACTCACTCCAAGCGCACGATGGCCCGCGCCGATGTGATGTACGGCGTGACCATGGAAGAATTCGGCGTATCGAAACCCGTGGGGATGCGTCTGACTTCAGACGACGGCCGCAACACCTCGAAAACCGAAGCCACAAGCGCTGCTCAAAAAGCCGCACTCCGCCTCGACGCCTAAGCACCCATCAGAATGGTTTAGCCAGACCCAACCAAGCGGCAGCCCCCGCCGCGGCAAGGCAGAGGACAAGCACTAACCAAGCAGGCAGCACCTTGCGTTTCGCCAGTGCAGGTGCCGCGCCAATGAACAACCACAGCCCGAGCTTGATTATCCACCAAGACTGACCCATCGGCGGCTTCTTGAGCATCGCAAAGCCAACCAGCAAAATCAAAACCAGCGAAATGCCATGCAGAATCGATGATGACTTCTTGCTATAGCCCGCAAGCAGCGAAGCACCCAGCGAAGCAAAAAGAGCAAAGGCGCCGGCAAGATGAAGTGTTTTAAGAATGACTGGGTCCATGGTGTGTTGAGTGGCCACACTTTCGCCGCCTCTAACGACAACGCAAGGAATTAACGTCGACGGATCAGCAAGCCGGACTGCTGGCGGACTCCGCAGCGGCGGATTTACGCAATTCCATGATCGTGACGGGGGGGACGTTGAAGAGGCAGTGTTCGCTGCGGATAAGTTGAAAAAGTGGGTGATCGGCGATTTGATGCGTAACCTGATAGGTGATGAATACCGTGTCGGGGCCCATGGCCTGGGAGATCTGAGCGAGGAGTTTTTCTCGCAGTTCCCGCTCCATGATGGTGAAGGGAATGCCGGATACGATGTAGTCTGGATGGGAGATACTGAGTTTCTCCAAGGTGTCGGCGAGCTGCAGGGCATCGGCTTGGACCACGGTGACGCGCGGGTCACGGGCGAACTGTAATTTAAGGTGCGCGGCGAAGTGTTCGTCGAGTTCGACAAGGACGAGCCTAGACTCGGGGTTCATGCGCCTAACGATCTGGCGGCTGTGGCAACCCTCGCCGGGTCCGAGTTCAATGATGACGCGCGGTTTGGAAAAATCGATGCATTTGGCCGTTTTGCGAGTGAGGATGCCAGAACTGGGGACGAGGTAGCCTACGCGAACTGGGTTGGCGAGGACGCGCTTGAAGAATAGCAGGCTCATAGCGGGGAGTGATAGCGTTGATTAAAGGCAAGCCTAGACCACGGGTCGAGCCTTGAGATTAAAACAAAGCCGCAGCCACCGCGGAATCGCGAAGGCTGCGGCTGAGGAATGGACCTTGGATCTTAGCGTAGGAATGCTTCGTGGAGACCGCCGTCGACGGTAACGATTTGACCGGTGGTCTTGCTGAGGCGCTGCGAAACAAGGACGAAGTAGGCTTCGGCCTGGTCGGCAGGGGTGATCGGCGCCTTGGTGAGCGTGCGGTCGGCATAGAACTGGGCCAGTTTGGTGACCAGTGATTCGGTTGCCTCGTCATCGGTGTAAGGGATGGCGTATTTGGCGAGCGAGCCGATCACGCGCTCACGCGGGAACATGGCGGAACCTTGCACCACTGTGGCAGGAGCCACGCCGTTGACGCGGACAAGTGGGGCCAGTTCCATGGCGAGTTCGCGCACCAAGTGGTTGGCGGCAGCCTTGGAGGTATCATAGGCGAGCGAGCCCTTCTTGGCCACAGCCGCATTGGCGGAGGTGGTGAGGACGAGGTTACCGCGCAGGCCTTGTTCTTTCCAGGTGCTAAACGCTTCGTCGGCGACGAGGTAGCTGCCGGTGACGTTGATGTTGAAGGTAAGCGCCCACTTGTCGTCGGGGATGCGGCCTGAGGTATCGCTCGGCACGAAGATGCCGGCGGTCACGCAGATCGAATCGAAGCCGCCGTAGGCCAGCGCGACTTGGTCGAGCATGGCGCGGATGCTGGCACGGTCGGTGATGTTGGCTGCGAGGCCAATGGCAGGACCACAGGCGGAAAGCCCGGTGCCAGCCACGCCGATGCCGAGACCGTATTTGTCGGTGATTTCCTTAGCTGTGGCTTCTGCAGCCGAGGCATTGAGGTCAACGGCGACGATGGTCGCGCCTTCCTTGACGAGGCGATGGGCGGTTTCCTTGCCGATGCCAGAGCCGGCACCGATGACGAGCACCACTTGGCGGGCGAGTTCTTTCTCCGCAGGCATGCGCTTGAGCTTGGCCTCTTCGAGCAACCAGTACTCGATGTCGAAAGCTTCTTGGAGTGGCAATGCGCAGTAGGTGTCGATCGCTTCGGCACCACGCATAACTTCGACCGCGCAGTTGTAGAACTCGGCGGTGACGCGGCTTTCCGACTTGTCCTTGCCCCAGGCAACCATGCCGAGGCCGGGGATGAGAACGACGGTCGGATTCGGGTCGCGCTGGGCGGGCGAATTGTCGTGTTTGCACTTCGCATAGTATGCGGCGTAGTCCTCGCGATAGGCATCGAGGCCAGCAGCAAGTTTGGCCTTGAGCGTGGCGACGTCTTCGGTCTGCGGATTCCAGTCCACGTAAAGTGGCTTGATCTTGGTGCGCAGGAAGTGGTCGGGGCAGCTGGTGCCGAGCTCAGCAAGGCGAGCGGCGTCCTTGGAGTTGACGAAACGGAGGATCTTTTCGTCGTCTTGGACGGTGCCGATGAAGCGCTTTTCTTTGGACACTTGGCCGCGGAGCCATGGCAGGATGGCGGCGAAGGTGGCGTTGCGCTGGTCGGCCTCAAGGGTCGCGTATTTCTGGCCACCAAAGGCGGTGGCATCACCGCCCTTGGCAGCGTATTTGGCCTCGATGAATGCGGCGGCCGTTTCGATGAAGTCGAGGGTGTGGGCGTAGCAGACTTTTTCATCGTCGTCCCATGAGATGAAACCGTGCTGGCCCATCATGATGGCTTTGACGTTGGGCTGCTGTTTGGCGATTTCTTGCATGGCAAGGCCGAGTTCGAAGCCGGGACGCATCCATGGCACGTAGGCCATTTCACCACCGAAGATTTCCTTCGTCAGCGCTTCGCGGTTCTCTGAAGCAGCAATCGCGATGATCGCATTCGGGTGCATGTGATCCACGTGTTTGCCCGGTAAGAAGCTGTGCAGCGTGGTGTCAATCGACGACGCGCGTGGATTGAGGTTGAAGGTGGCGTGGGAGAACATACCCACCATGTCATCCTCGGCCTGTGACTTGAGGCCCTTATCAGCGCGGGCGGAGTAGATTTTTTGGAGATCGAGGAGCTTGTCCTGATAGAGCGAGGAAAAGTTATCACGGGTGCTGGTACGGAGGTCACCGCCCGAACCTTTGACCCAGAGAACCTCGACCGACTCGCCGGAAAGCGGGTCTTTTTCGTTGATCTTGGCAGAGGTGTTACCACCGCCGGTGTTGGTGATACGTTGATCGCTGCCGAGCAAATTCGAGCGATAAATCAGGCGGCCGACGGGATCGAGGGACGCGGCTTTGGCGTCGTCCCAGAGGTAGTTTACGTATTGGTAGT
Organism: Verrucomicrobiota bacterium; assembly: GCA_037134575.1. Taxonomy (GTDB): domain Bacteria; phylum Verrucomicrobiota; class Verrucomicrobiia; order Verrucomicrobiales; family Akkermansiaceae; genus Luteolibacter. The sequence continues at coordinate 26,019 of JBAXLW010000007.1, forward strand.
TGGACATGATGATTTGGGATGAGAAGTTGAAAATTAGAGACCGAGCGCTTTTTGGCGGTAATGTTCGTCAGGGCGGCCCGCGATGCGCTCGACTTGCTCGGCGGTGAGGAATTGTGGCTCCCCGGAAAGCGCAGCCGCACCCGCGAAGATTTCGGCCGCCTTGACAGCCATGAGGGTCGCCGCGAGCACTGCCTCTGGGCCTGCGCCAAGGGCGATCATGCCGTGGTTTTCCAAGAGAATCACCCGTGGCGCACGCGAGACGCGGCGGATGTAGTCTTCAACAGCAGTCTGGATCGCCTGCGAGAGTTTGAGGCCGGGATCCGTGTAGGGTACAAACACGCTTTCCACGCCGCAGCAGACGATTTCATCTGGGAAGAGACGACGAGTGGCAAAGGTCCGTGCGTGCTTGGAGCACAAGATCGCATTGACCGCGATCGGATGGGTGTGGCCAACGAAATTGACGCCAGGCAGCGTGAGTAGGTAGGCATGGAAGATCGCCTCGACCGAGGGCTTCTTGGCATCTGCCATGACCCGCGCGGCAAAGAGTGCCTCGTCGATCGCTAAGTCGCTCATCTCTTGGGTGGAGAGCAGCGGGATAAGCGAGTCAAAGCGGCATTCGGAAACGCCGGACTCGCTGAGCGTGGCGAGGTTGGAACCCGAGGCTTTCACCACAAAGGTGCCATCGGACAGGCGGGCGGAGGTGTTGCCCTCGCCGAGGATGGCGAGCTTGCGCTCTTCACGCCCCAGTTGGTGGGAAAGCTCGAGCATGCGGGAGAGCGGATTACTGGATGAGTCGGTCGGAGTAGCCATAGATGATTTTTGTTTTCTTTGGATTTGATTGACAAGTCAAACCAAAAGCCAAGATATTCCAACAAAACAAAGAATCAATTGTATCATGCTAGCCATCGACCGCCAACGCCGCATTCTAGACCTGCTCCAGAGCGCAGGATCCTTACGCACCACCGAAACTGCCACCGAACTCGGCGTGACGGATGAAACCGTGCGCAAGGATTTTGAGACTCTCGAAAAGCGCGGGGTACTGATTCGTACGCACGGCGGAGCGAGCCGCCCGCAGCGAATTCGCGAGGAACTCCCCTTCACCGAGAGGCAAGCGATCCGTCGTGATGAAAAGCAATCCATCGCCCGCGCGGCCGCGAGCCGCATTCAGGCCAACGAGACAATTTTCCTCGATGCGAGTTCCACGGTGCTGACTCTCACGGAATTTCTGCCGGATCTACCGCTAACGATTTTGACCAACGCGCTGAGCGTTTTCAATGCGTTATCCGACCGGCCCAATCTCGATATCATTTGCACGGGTGGTCTCTTCGATTCCAAATCACGTTCGTTTATTGGCCTAACCGCAGAGCAATCGCTGCAACGCTACAATATCCATCGCATGTTTTTTTCGGGCAACGGCATCCATCTCGACCGCGGCGTCAGCGAGAGCAATTCACGCCAGGCAGCCTTCAAGGAGCGGGTCATTGCCAATGCTGAAGACGTGGTCTTTTTGGCCGACCATTCCAAGTTGGGGCAGAAAGCCGCCTTTTTCTTCGCGCAGGTCACGGATTTGAACTGCCTGATCACCGACAAGTCCGCCGATCCCGAGTTTGTCGAACAAGTCCGCAGCTGCGGTGTGGAGGTGCTGCTAGGCGAGTGACACTTTGTTGATATAGGGGATTGGGTTTTTAGGAATCTTGGCTTAGTTTCTCGATGGATATGGTGCGACTGCAGGACGAACGAGTGAAACAAGTCGCCATCGGCGGCGGCATATTATTGATGATAACCCTCTTGGTGACGGGGACATGGGTGGGCTGGCGCATGCTGCCCGGACTGCTGGGCGAATGGATCGGCTTCATGGTCGGGATCATGACCACGCCGTTTTGTATGGAGACGTCCTTTGTGATCATCGGCTCATTCATTGTCATTTTCCTCAATCACTGGCGCCGGCAGCGCGACGGCGATGAGTTTGTCGATTTAGCCGACATCCAACCTGCGGAAATGAAAGCGCAGCCCAATGACCATGACCGCCAAACTCCAATCTCCTGAAAAGGAGCTGCGCTTCACCCGCTCGGGCCAAGCAACGGTGTTTTGGTTAGGTGCCGCGGTGCTGACCTCCATCGCTATCACGATGTTAGCGACCGCTCTCTACCGCGACATCAACGAGAGCATCCCCCACCCCGTCTGGGCACTGCTGCCACTGGTACTGGCAGTGCTGTTAGCCCGCATGGCTATCAAACTTACGCGCCACGCCTACTTAATCCTAACGCCGTTAGGGATAGAGATTTTCCCGTTTTTCCGCCCCGCCGAGGGGATGCGACTGGTCACGTGGCAGGAAATCCAGTTGGCAGAGGTGAACGCCCAAACGACCCGTCTCACGCTCCATCACAATGCGGAGAAGACCGCAGGCATCCACCTATCGCTCACTCCGATTCGCAAGGACCGGCGGTGCTTGCTTGCCAAGGCCGTCATTGGCCGCGTATCACCTGCCCCCAGCCGCAACGGCTGACATTTTTCTCTGAACCGATTATGCGCTCTCACTCCCGACAAATTCTAACGGTCGAAGAAGCCTTCGGCCAACAAGGCTGGCATTGCGAACTCGTCGAAGGCCGCGATGTCTTGCGCGCCAGCTTTGACGCCCATCACACCCGCGTCGATCTGATCGCTCAGGCGTATCCGCAACTCAATGCGCTGAGCATTGTATCCGAATCGCCGCTGACACTCGACGAGGATCATTTGCCAAAAGTGTTAGAATTGCTGGCTCGTGCCAATAAGCAGCTGACACTGGGCGGCTTCGAATACGACCTCGATCGCGAGTTTCTTGTCTTCCGCATCACCAACTTGTTCGAGCGCGAGAAATACGACGCCGACATCATTTCCTCGATGGTCCACTGCGCCATCGCCGAACTGGATCGCATCACGCCCTACGCCGCGATCGTTCGCGACACGCCGGATGACTTACTCGATGATCTCGACCTCGGTCGCCTGCTGATGCGCGAAGACATCATCCCACCGGTACCGGGCGATGAGGAAGAGGAGTATTAAATCCCAATAGATGTGCCGTCAGGGCGAGACGCCCTGACAACGGTCTGGAGCCAGAGGCTCCAGCTACAATTTTTTACAGATACTTGTCGGTCACGGCGCCTTCACTGGCGGTGGAGGCGAGTTTAGCGTATTTCGCCAGCACGCCGCGTGTATAGCGCGGTGCAGGTTGGACCCAGGCGGCTTTGCGGGTGGCGATTACTTCGGCGGAAAGGTTCACGTCGATGCGGTTATTTACGGCATCAATGGTGATTTCGTCGCCTTCTTCCAAGACGCCGATGGTGCCGCCGAGGAATGCTTCCGGGGTTATGTGGCCGACGACAAAACCATGGCTGCCGCCCGAGAAACGACCATCGGTGATGAGTGCAACGTCCTTGCCAAGTCCCATGCCCATGACGGCGCTGGTGGGTCCGAGCATTTCGCGCATCCCGGGGCCGCCTTTCGGGCCTTCCATGCGGATGACAATGACGTCGCCCTTGATGATGTGTTTGCCGAGAATCGCCTTCATCGCTTCATCTTCAGAGTTGAAGACGCGGGCTTTGCCAGTGAAGATCTCGCCTTCCTTGCCTGAGATTTTCGCGACGGCACCGCCTTCGGCGAGGTTGCCGTAGAGGACACGGAGGTGGCTGTCCTTTTTGATCGGGTTGCTGAGTGGGCGGATGATTTGCTGGCTTTCGGGATACGGCGTGCAGAATTTTTCGATGTTTTCACGCATCGTACGACCGGTGACAGTCATGCAATCGCCGTGGAGCAAGCCACCATCGAGCAAGATCTTCATCAACGGCACGGTGCCGCCGATGGCGATGAGGTCAGACATCGAGAATTTGCCAGAGGGCTTGAGGTCGGCCAAGACGGGAACGTTTTTGCCGATGCGCTCAAAGTCGTCGATCGTGATGTGGATGCCTGCGGAGTGGGCGATGGCGGGAATGTGCAGCGCGGCATTGGTCGAGCCACCAAGTGCGATGAGCAGGGTGATGGCATTTTCAAAGGCTTCCTTGGTGAGGATATCGCTCGGGCGGATGCCGAGCTTGATGAGGTTGAGCACGGCGGCACCGGAGTCGAAGCAGTCGCGCATTTTGTCATCGGAGATGGCGTTTTGGGCGGAGCCGTTTGGCAGCGACATACCGAGCGCTTCAATGGCGCTGGCCATGGTGTTAGCAGTGTACATGCCCCCGCAGGAACCGGCACCGGGAATGGCGCAGGATTCGACAATTTCGAGCTCTTCGTCGGTGTATTCGCCATTGGCGTGTTTGCCGACCGCTTCGAATACGGAGACAATATCGAGGTCTTTCTTCTCGCCCTTGATCGTGGCGCAGCCGGGAAGAATCGTGCCACCGTAGACAAACACCGAAGGTCGATTCATGCGCGCCATCGCCATGAGGCAGCCGGGCATGTTCTTATCGCAGCCACCGATGGCAACAAAGCCGTCCATGCCTTCGCAACCGACCACAGTTTCGATCGAATCGGCGATGACCTCGCGGGACACGAGCGAGTATTTCATGCCTTCGGTGCCCATTGAGATGCCGTCGGAAATGGTGATGGTATTAAAAATGATTCCCTTGCCACCCGCTGCGTTGACGCCCTTGGAGGATTCGATGGCGAGTTTGTCGATGTGGATGTTGCACGGAGTCACTTGGCTCCACGTGGAGGCAATGCCGATCTGTGGTTTGGCGAAGTCTTCTTTTTCGAAACCGACGGCGTAAAGCATCGCGCGGCTAGGCGCACGGTCAGGACCATCGAGCATTGGACTGGAAAATGGGCGGGTGGTATCTTTCATCGCGCGCGCAGCATCTTTCCAAGAAGGGGGTGTCGTCAAGGGAAGTGGCGAGAAATCGCTCGTTTTCCTCGTGCCAGCTACTTCAGCCAAATCTGCCGAACCGCTGCGGGAGCCAGTTCATGCCAAGCACCCTGCGCGAGGCCGATCCCATCCAGTTGACCGATGGCAACCCGCACCAATCGCAGCGTGGGAAAGCCGACCGCGGCCGTCATGCGCCGGACTTGGCGGTTTTTTCCTTCGATCAGGCGAAGCTCCAACCACGACGTCGGAATGGCCTTACGAAACCGCACCGGTGGATCGCGCGGTGCGAACTCGGGCTCTACATCCAGCAACCGCGCTGCGCAGGGCCGCGTGCGATAACCTTGGATCGAGATCCCGCCCTGTTGGAGCTTAGCCACCGCCTCATGGCTAGGAATTCCTTCCACCTGTGCCCAATACGTGCGTGGGTGGGCGGTCTTGGGGTCGAGCAGACGATTGTTTAAGCCCGGCTCATCACTCAATAGCAAGAGCCCCTCGGAATCCATGTCGAGCCGACCCAATGGATAAACTCCCGCAGGAAACCCAAAATCTGCCAGCGTCCGCTGCCCTGGCTGATCCGGGGTAAACTGGCACAAAACCCCGTATGGTTTATGAAATAGGATCACCATGGCAACTCACACGAACCGCAGGTCTGCGGCACATTAAGCGTAACTGCGAATCGAAACCTTCACTCCTTCAAATGCCAGTGACTCCTTGTGCAGCGTGGGCGCTTTACCCTCGCCATTGTACTGCCAGGCGGCGACGTGACCGAAGTGTTCGTCATCGCGCTTCGCCTCACCCGCTTGGGTACTGCCGGCGACGACTTCAGCATCCTTCTCGAAGAACTGATGTTCGGTGCGAAAGTGGCCACCGCATGACTCCTCGCGCTCGAGAGCATCGTAGCACATGATTTCGCCAAATTCGAGGAAGTCGGCGACGCGGCCCGCCTTCTCGAGCTCCATGTTGGCATTATCACCCGATCCGGGAATCATGACGTTCTGCCAGAATTCCTCGCGGATTTTCGGGATTTTTTCGAGCGCTTCGGTGAGGCCCTCGCGGGAGCGGGCCATGCCGCACTTATCCCACATGACCATGCCCAGTTCGCGGTGGAAGGAATCGACCGTGCGCTTGCCTTGGATCGCGAGCATCTTACGGATGCGCTCGCGCGTCTCGGCCTCGGTTTGTTTAAACTCGGGCATATCGGTGCTGATGCTGCCAGGCTTTTGGGTGATGAGGTAGTTCGCGATGGTGGTCGGAATGACAAAGTAGCCGTCAGCGAGACCTTGCATCAGCGCAGAGGCACCGAGGCGGTTGGCACCATGGTCGGAGAAGTTCGCTTCGCCGAGGACGTGGAGCCCGGGAACATTCGACATCAAATTATAATCCACCCACAGGCCACCCATGGTATAATGCACGGCCGGATAAATCATCATCGGCCCCTTGTAAGGATCTTCGCCGGCGATTTTTTCGTACATCTGGAAGAGGTTGCCGTAGCGGGCGCGGATGGTATCCTCGCCAAGACGCTTGGTGGCATCGCGAAAATCCAGATAAACTCCCAGCCCAGTCGGGGCAATACCACGACCCTCGTCGCAGACTTCCTTGGCGGCACGGGACGAAATATCGCGCGGGGCGAGATTGCCGAATGATGGATATTTCCGTTCGAGGAAATAGTCGCGCTGGTCCTCGGGGACATCTGTAGGGCTGATCAGTTTTTGGCGGAGTTTTTCGGCGACCTCCTTGGTCATAGGTGCCCAGATTCGGCCGTCGTTGCGGAGCGACTCAGACATCAAGGTCAGCTTGGACTGGTAGTCACCGCTGACAGGAATGCAGGTCGGATGGATTTGAGTGTAGCAAGGGTTGGCGAAGAAAGCCCCGCGACGGGCGGCGCGCCAGGTACCGGTCACATTACAGCCCATCGCGTTTGTCGAAAGGAAGAAGACATTGCCGTAGCCGCCGGTCGCCAATATCACCGCGTCGGCGGCATGGGTGGAAATGCTGCCGGTATTGAGATCGCGCACGACGATCCCTTTGGCATGACCGTTGACCAGGACAAGGTCGAGCATCTCAGTACGAGGATACATTTTAACCCCGCCCTTGTGGATTTCCTTTTCAAGCGCCTGATAGCAGCCGATCAGCAACTGCTGACCAGTCTGGCCACGGGCATAGAATGTGCGGGAAACTTGGGCACCCCCGAAGGAACGGTTGTCGAGCAGACCACCATATTCACGAGCGAATGGTACGCCTTGGGCAACGCATTGGTCGATGATCGAGGTCGAAACTTCGGCGAGACGATGGACGTTGCCTTCACGAGAGCGAAAATCACCACCCTTTATGGTATCGTAAAAGAGGCGGTGGACTGAATCACCATCGTTCTGATAATTCTTTGCTGCATTGATTCCGCCTTGCGCCGCAATCGAGTGAGCACGACGCGGACTGTCTTGATAGCAAAAGCATTTCACCTGGTAGCCCAATTCCGCCAGCGAGGCTGCGGCAGAGCCACCTGCCAGACCAGTGCCGACAATGATGACAGTGAACTTCCGCTTGTTTGCAGGGTTGATGAGCTTGGAGTTCATCTTATGCTTGGACCACTTTTGCTCAAGAGGGCCGGACGGAATTTTGCTATCGAGGACGATGGACATGGTAAAAAGGGCGTTAGGATTTCCGCTGCGTAATCAATTAGTATTTAAGGAAGCCGGTGAGGACAGCGATCGGAATCGAGATAAAACCGCCCCAAATGGCGAAGCTGTAAACGAGCGAGAACTGGCGAATCAGTCCCTGCGCTTTCTTCGACCGCAGCCCCAGTGTTTGAAAGATCGAGGCGACCCCGTGTGAAAGATGAGAGCAAAGCAGACTCATCGCGATGACGTAAAACACGACGACCAGCGGATTTTGGAAGCCGAGAATCACCATGCCGTAGGGGTCATTCGCGCCGATCTTTGCCAAGGCCGGATCGACCCGAACGGTGTAATGGAGGATGTGGAAAACCACAAAGGCGAGAATGGTCAGTCCGGAGAGAATCATGATCCGCGAGGACTTGGATGCCTGAATGGTTGCCTTGTACTCGTAGGATTGCTTGCGGGCTGCTCGGTTCTGGCGGGTGAGCGAAATGGTCGCCGCCACATGAAGCACCAGCATTGTTAGCAATACCACCCGAGCAATCCAGACGCCTGCACCGTGGAGCATCGTGTGAAGGAAATGGGCGTATTCATTGAACGCATCGCGACCGACGTACATCAGCAGATTTCCCGATAGATGACCGGCTAGGAATGCAACCAGAACAATTCCGGTCAGGGCGACGATGAGTTTTTTGCCAATAGAAGAAGACCAATAAGTATCGAGGCAACGGGTGAGAGCATTCATAACAATTGAAAAAAGGTAGAACCGCGCGCGGAATCTCTGCGAGAGATAAGCGCCTGCGCTCAGATTTTCAAGGGGAGAGTCTACCAGATCACAAATTTGACCCTGATTGGTCGGATTTGCCACCTTTCAAGGCATCTTTATTATTTTAAGGGATGAGGTCTCAAAGTTGGCCCGATGCCTGCTATGAATCCAAATCACAGCCATGGAAATGTTTAAGGACTATCATCCTGACCGATTTTACGACGAAATGTTCGCCGAAGATGGCACCGTGAGAAATCACTGCGCCCCACTTCTTCAGAAATTCGGAAAACTCGATCAGCGAGATTTCCTCGCGAGGAAAGCAAACTCCGAACTCTACTTCCTACGCCAAGGGATCACCTTCAACGTCTATCACGACAACCAAGGCACTGAGCGGATCTTCCCATTCGACCCGATACCCAGGGTCATGCCGGCCAGCGAGTGGGAACATCTTGAGGCAGGATTGACGCAGCGCATCGTCGCACTCAACCTCTTCCTCCACGACATCTATCACGACCAGCAAATCCTCAAAGACGAGGTGATCCCCCGCTTCTATATCGAGCAGGCAAAGCACTACCGTCCCGAATTCCGCGGCGTCGACGTGGCGGCGGATATCTATATCCACATCTGTGGCAGCGATCTAATCCGCGGTGCCGATGGCGTCTACTACGTCTTGGAAGATAATGGGCGCTGTCCCTCGGGCGCCTCCTACTTGCTGGAAAACCGCAACGCGCTCAAGCGAGCCTTCCCCGGTATTTTCGAAACGCTCGGCGTCCGTCCAGTCGATTCCTACCCACGGGACTTGCTCAACATGCTCCATCACATTTCGCCGCGTCGTGAGGCAGACCCCGTGTGCGTGTTGCTAACACCCGGCTGCCACAACAGCGCCTACTTCGAACATTGCTACCTTGCCCGCGAAATGGGCATCGAAATCGTCGAGGGTAAAGACCTCGTGGTCGTCAATAAGTTCGTCTACATGCGAACCACCCGCGGCCTAGTCCGCGTAGACGTCATCTACCGCAGAATCGATGACGATTTCATTGACCCCGTGGTATTTCGCAAAGACTCGGTATTAGGCGTTCCCGGCATTATGAACGCCTATCGTGCCGGCAATGTTTCCTTGGCCAACGCCGTGGGCACGGGCGTTGCGGACGACAAAGTGATCTACTATTTTGTCCCCAAAATGATCGAGTACTACCTTGGACAGAAACCGATCTTGCCCAACGTCCCAACCTACCTCGCCTCCGAAGAGATCGACATGAAGTACATCCTCGCCAATCTGCCGGAACTGGTGGTCAAAGCCGCCAACGAATCCGGTGGCTACGGCATGCTGATGGGACCACAGGCATCCAAGGACGAAATCCAAACATTCCGTGAACGGATCATTGCCGACCCGCGCAACTACATTGCCCAACCGGTCATCTCTCTTTCCCGCTCGCCCACGTGGTGCGATGGCGCGATGGAAGGCCGACACATCGACCTGCGGCCTTACATCATCTACGGCAAAGACGTGAAAATTGTCCCGGGCGGCCTCACACGCGTCGCGCTGACCAAAGATTCGCTCATTGTTAACTCATCCCAAGGCGGCGGCAGCAAAGACACTTGGGTACTCCGACACTAATCATCCCATGCTCTCCCGTGTTGCCAATACCCTATACTGGATGGTCCGCTACGTCGAACGCGCCGACAATCTGGCTCGCCTAATCGACGTCAATCAGCAGCTTCTGCTCGACTTTGAAAGCCTGGACAGCGAGCGCCTTCGCGGCTTCTGGCAACCGATCATTCAAAGCACTGGTGACGAAGATGCCTTCAGCAAACTCTATGACAATACCGGCAGTGGCGAGGTCATTCGCTTCCTAACTGATGATCCCCTGAACCTCAACAGCATCACCTCCTGCATCGCCATGGCGCGTGAAAATGCGCGTACCGTCCGTGACCAGCTGTCCGATGAACTGTGGGAGGAACTCAACGCACTTTACCTATTCACCCGATCCGACGAGGCATCCCGACTGATCGGATCCGACCCGCCAAAGTACTATGGAAACATCCGCCGATCCGCAGTTACCTTCCTGGGAATTGCTGCGTCCACGACTTCGCGCAACGAGGCGTGGGAATTCATGGATCTGGGCAGACACTTAGAACGCGCTGATAAAACCACCCGTTTCCTCGATGTGTCTAACTACCTGCCGCCGGGTGAAGGCGAAGATCCATCCGCTTCGCCAAGCGTTCTTCACCACTGGACCGCTATTCTCCGGTCATGCGGTGCGATGGGCGCATTTCGCACCGCACAGCTCGAGATTAGCGCCAGGGGCGTAGTCGATTTCCTAATTTTCTCCAAGGATTTCCCGCGCTCGGTTCGCTATTGCATCGAGAAAGTTGACAACAGTCTTCACCTGATTTCAGGATCGTCTCGCGGTTCATTTACCAATGAGGCCGAACGCGAGTCCGGACGTCTCTTGGCCGAACTTAACTTTGGTTCGACCAACGACATTTTCGAGACAGGACTGCATCATTATTTGGACGCACTTCAAGAGAGGTTTAATCAAATCAGCAGCGAAATTTTCGAAACTTACGTCCTCATGCCGGAAAGAATCAAAACCAGCCCGATCCCCATGCATCCGACATTATCGGACGTCGCTGCTTGGCAGATGGAACAACAGCAGCAGTGAGCTCATCAGAAGTTATTTCTCAGCCAATGGCAGGCGTTAAACTTTCAGTACTTCACCGTACGACATTTCATTATGCCGGGCCCGTGACCCATAGCGTCAACACGCTGCACCTCGAACCCAGAACATTCCCCTATCAGAAGACCATCAGCGCCTTGATTCGGGTCGTGCCTGCGACTCGCCTGCGGCGCTTCACCGATCTTTTTCAGAACATCACGCATCATTTCGAGCTTCCAGAGCCACACACCAAGCTGGAAATCGAAAGCCGAGTCCGTGTCCACAATTTACCCTTGGACATTTCCACGTTCAGCCGCGAAGCAACAATCAAAGAGTACCGTGATCCATCGATTCGCGAGCAAACGTGGACCTATTTGCAGGAAAGCCACTGGGTTTCCCACCACACCACCATTTGGCATAAAGCCGTCGATATCACCGCTTCGCTGAAGTCTGTCTTTGATCAGGCGACTGCCATCATGGGGTGGATTCATGAAGAGTTTAAGTACGAACCAGGATCAACCAGTGTGAACACCCATTTGGAAGAAGCCTTCGAAATGAGACGCGGCGTGTGCCAGGATTTCACGCATGTGATGCTTGGCTTGTGCCGCGTCGTTGGAATCCCTGCCCGCTATGCCTCGGGGTATCTCTACAACGGACCTCGCGACACGCTGGTCGGCGCGCAAGCCTCCCATGCGTGGGCCGAAGTTTATCTACCCGCCGCCGGTTGGATCGGATTCGACCCGACGAACAACACCCTTGCCGACGAGCGCTACATTAAAGTCGCCGTCGGACGCGACTACGAAGACGTAGCTCCAGTCCGCGGCAACTATCTAGGAACCAGCCAATGCCGGTTGGAAGTTCAGGTCGAGGTGGAAAAACTTTAAGCACCGACTAACCACAGGTTCTGGAAACTCCGACTCAAGTCGGCATCCGGAAAGTACTGATCCGCCACGCGTGAAACGGCAACAGGTCCGTGGATCGCCGATGTAAGAAACACTGCGTCCGCCGCCTGCAAGTCGGCAAGTCCGAGCTGCCTTTCTTCACATGCGATCCCCCGCCCGGCCGCCAACTCTAGCACGCGTTGGCGGGCGATCCCCGGCAGACAACCGGAAGCCAGAGATGGCGTCTGAAGTGAGTTGTTTTTCACGAGGAAAATATTGGCCGTCGAGGCTTCGCAGAGATGGCCTGCGGTGTTGAGAAAAATGGTTTCCTCAAAGCCCTGCCGGCGCGCGTGATCGAGGGCGATTAGATTTTCCGCGTAGGATGCGCACTTCAGGCCAGCCAGCGGCGAGTGTTCGTTGCGCGGCCATGGCGACACGTTCGCGGTGAGACTGGCGGGTGCATCTCCGGCCGGTTGCGCCGTCATCCAGACGAGATGGTCAGGTCCCAGCTTGAGATCGCGCAGCGTCCCGCTGCCTGCGGTGGTGGTTAGCCGGACCCGCGCACGGCCCGCGCCCAACAGATTTTTGACTAGTAGTTTCGCCGCCGTCTTCTGCAAATCGGGAATCTCCACCTGCCAGCCGAGCTTCTTGCAAGACGCATCAAGCCGTGCGAGGTGCTGAGGCACAAACATCGGCACACCGTCCACGGCGAGCATCGTCTCGAACAAGCCCAGCCCGAGAATCGCCCCGCGATCCAGCGGCGCGGCGGAAAAGTTTGCGGAATCAAGCCAATGACCATTGCACCAAAGCTGCGACATCGAATCCACTTTGAATCGAACCCTTCAAATGTAAACCCAAAGCCGCGCAGGCGATAGGTTCACGAAATCTGCACTCATTGTGGATTGCGGTGATTCAAATTCCTGCCATTTTCCGGTCATGCGGTTTTACATCTTTTTGAGCGGCGCGACGATCGGCGCGATGGGTGTGACAGCGATGTCGGTCTTGGATCGTTCACAAGCGATCGGCTTCCTGCAGGGTGCTCTCACCTTGGGCGGCGGCATTTTAATCTGTGGCGTTTTCTCCATCAAGATGCGGTGGCATGGCATCATCGGCGCGGGCATTCTGGCACTGTTAGGCGCGGCTCGTGGGGCGGGAAACGTGCCAGACATGGCGAAGTTCATCGTCGGGGAACGCCCGCGCGGCGCGGCACCCGTGATGGAAATGGGAGTGACTCTGATCTGCCTGCTGCTACTGATAAGAATTATTCGGGCGCTTTCACAGGAGCGGCTGCGTCGGATTCTAGAGTCGCAGGACTGAGATCAGAGGCCGGTGGGGCGGAGCTTGATGGCGCTGTGGGGACAGGCGGCGGAACTGGTTTTGCCAGCAAGTCTGGCCACGTGTGTAGATTATAACCTCCACCCAGACCACCGATCTCGCCTAGCAGTTCATGGCAGCGCTGGTTCCACTTCGCGTAATCAGGCGCGGCGCGATCGGTCTCGCGGCTGCCCGGGAAAATTAGGTAGCTGACTTTCAAATCAGAAACGGGACGACTGTAAGATGATGCCTTCGCGTTGAGCTCGTGAGCCAGACGCAGCGAACCTTCGCCCACTTTAAAGCTGGGGCCGCCATCGCCGACGATCGCCGGATAAAGTTGATTGGCGTAGGCGATCACCGCGTAATCCCCCGCCTTGGGCGCAAAAACGTCGTTCGATGCCAAGATATTCACCGGAATGACGATGAACGGATCGTAGTCCGCGATGAGGAAACTGCGGTTCTTGAGGTCGTTGATGCCACGCTTGAGGTACTGGATGCGGTCCTTCAGCCAGGCCTTGCGGACGGCAGTGGTCGCCGGGGCGTTTAGTTCCTGCTGGGCGGCGGTGACCCGGCGCTCCCAGCCAGCGCTGATCGGGTTGGGCGTGGGTGTGTTTTTCGGCCAGGCGTAGCTGGTGAACGGTTGGTAGTTCGGCGAATCGACAATTTCCGCTGGCATCGTCGCTAGGCGATCCCCATCGGAGCCGTCGGAAACGACGTCCATGTCTGCTTGGAGAAAAAACACCTTGCGACCGCTATCGGATTGGAAATTGAGCATTGTCTCACAGTCGTAGACGTTGTGCTTGGTCAGGAGTTCGTTGAGCGAGTTCGCATCACGCCGCACGCGCACGGCTTTGTTTTCGTAGAGTTTGCCGAACCAGTTCGAAACCTCGGCTTTATCGACGAGAGCAGGCAGGCCCGGCAGCATCTTGCTAAGTTCGGGGCTGGAGGCTTCCAGTTCAGACATCGACTTCGCCGGTGTCGGAATGCGGACCGAAAGCTGATAGGTCGCGGTGTAACTTGCATCATCCACCCGTTCGCGCGAAGCGATGCCGCCCAACTCCGTTTTCACTTCAGTCTTGAAAGGAATGCCGGAGCGCAATTTCCGCACGTCAGTGACGGTTCCCATCTCCGGTGGGCGCAC
>JBAXLW010000008.1:0-39615 GCA_037134575.1 Verrucomicrobiota bacterium
CAACAACCCGGATTACTACGGCACGGTGTTTTCGCTGCGCGGCGAGCTCTTCCGGCTCATGGATGATCCTGAGGAGACGAGCGACGACGACGCGTGGCGGCAAACGCTGGAACAGCACGTTGTTTCCAACGTGCTCACCGATTCCGACGTTGCGACCCAGTGTCTCAATATCAAAAAAACGAATGGCAGCGCGGTGCCGGGGATCATCATTCCCTTCAGCAGTTGCATCGAGGGTAGCAAGAACTTCTTCGGGAAGGAGCTAGCCGCTTATGACCACGCCTACTCGGTCAGCAGTTTTGCCACCGTGATCAGCAACGCGGGCATGGTGTTCTCGGGTTACGTGGGGATGGATTCCGCCGTCAGCAGTACCGAGGTGACCGCCGACAACAAGGCCTACGCCCTGAGTGCGACGCCCTACGCCTATCTGATTCCCTGTGGCAACGATGTGATGCGGGCACCGCCGCTGGGCGATACCGACTCGATCCGCACCTGGAAAGTGCAGGATCAGGCGTTGCCGTTGCCTTACAATCTGGGTGCCAACGATTTCAACAGCACGCAGTTCTTCAACGCGACGGGCACCCTCAGCTCGCAGCCATGGATCATCCGCAAGCACCAGGCGTTCCGCGCCGTGGCGAATCCGGATTTGTTCACCGGCGCGCCGCCGCTCGAATTCAGCAGCGCCCGCCTGATCGGCCGCAGCGCCTGGAACACCCGCTGGAAGATCGTGATCCCGGCCTGCACCCTATCCGCCAACGAACAGGACGGCATCAACCGCTTTGTCTCCAGCGTCACCGACATCAAGCTCTACCTGCGGACCTACTCGCATTCCGGTAACTGAGGAGCAACGACCTTACTGTCGTTTCTTCTTTGACATCAAGTGGGGGACAAAATGCCCCCCGTCCAACTCATGAAAAAGCTCCTTTTGATACTTGCCGTCATTGCGGCCGCGCTGCTGTTGTGGTTCGGCTGGCGCTGGTTGGATGCGCGTCGTAAGCCATCGGTTGACAAGCCATCGATTGCGGCATGGAAGGTCGATCCGCCAACGAAGATCGACAACGATCCGGTGAAGATTTTCCAACGCGCCTTTTGGGCGAGTCCGACGGGTGAGGACAAGATCCTGCACGCGGAACGCCGCGAATGGAGTAACGCATCGGGAGTGCAGAAATGGCAGTGGTTTCTGGTGGTCGAGCCGTCGCCCGCCTTGCTCAAGCGCCTGCGCGATGACAATGCATTCGGTCTGGCGCCGACATCGTTGGCGACGAACATCGACCATGCGCCGGAATGGTTCCACTTCAAGCCCAGTGAAGTGAGTGTACACAAAGCGCCTCAAGGGACCTTGCAGCTGATGTTCACCCAGAACGGCAACACTCTTTATGCAACTGATTCGGGGCTTGGCTTTCGGCCAGGTGCACCCGAACCGATCAGAAAATCGCCTCCGTCGGCAGCGCCTGTGCCGCATCGCCTGCCGCCCACACCACCTCCAACACCGCAACCATGAGTTCCCGAACCCGCTCTTTTCAACTGTGCCATTTCCTTCTAGGGCTGGCGGGATTGTTACTGCCACTGCCGCTGCTGGCGGCGGTGCCCCAAGTTCTCAACCATCAGGGCCGCGTTGCCGTGGCTGGGGTGAACTTTGAGGGCAGCGGCCAGTTCAAGTTCGCGTTGGTCAACGCCAATGGATCTGCCACCTACTGGAGCAATGACGGGACGGGGACTGCGGGTTCGCAACCGACGGCGGCGGTATCGCTGGCGGTGACGAGGGGACTTTATACGGTGCTGCTGGGCGATACGGCCTTATCGAACATGACGGAGTTGCCGACGAGTGTCTTCGACAACGCGGACGTGCGGCTGCGGGTGTGGTTCAACGACGGCAGTCATGACTTCCAGCTCATGACTCCCGATCAACGATTGGCGGCCTCGCCATATGCACTGGCGGCGGACAAGGCGGACAAGGCGAACTCGGCCACCAGTTTCAACGGCTCACTGGCAGGGGATGTGACGGGTACGCAGGGAGCGACATCGATTGCGGCTGCCACGGTCACGGGCAAAGCCTTGACAGGCTATGTTTCGGGTGCGGGTGCGGTGACCGCGACGGACACGATTTTAGGCGCAATCAGTAAACTCGACGGTAACAACGGGCTGAAGGCGAACGCTGCCAATCCGACGTTCAGCGGGACGGTAAACGGGATCACGGCTTCGATGGTGGGACTGGGGAATGTGAATAATACGAGCGATGCGAGTAAGCCGATTTCAGCGCCGCAGCAGACGGCGCTGGAGTTAAAAGCAACGATCGCCAATCCGTCGTTCACGGGGACGGTCCGTGGTGTCAGCTCGGAAATGGTGGGGCTGGGGAATGTGACCAATACGAGTGATGCGAGTAAGCCGGTTTCTACGGCGCAGCAGGCAGCGCTGAATTTGAAGGCGAATCTGGAGTCTCCCACCTTCAGCGGCACGGTCGAGGGCATCACCTCGGCGATGGTGGGGCTGGGCGATGTGGATAACACCCGTGATGCGGATAAGCCCATTTCCGCTGCGCAACTGACCGCGCTCGCTTTGAAAGCGAACTCCTTGAATCCGACTTTTACGGGCACGGCGACTGGCTCATTCAGTGGATCGCTGCTGGGGAATGCAAGCACGGCAACCACGGCAGGCACTGCAGTGAGTTTTACGGGTAATCTGTTGGGAGAGGTTACGGGGACACAGGGGGCGACCGTAATTTCGGATTCGACGGTGACCGGCAAGCGACTGACGGGTTATGCATCGAGTGCGGGAACGCTTGCTGATACAGATACCATCCTTACCGCAATCAACAAGCTCAACGGCAATAGTGTGCTGAAGGCGAACAGTGAAAGTCCGACGTTTAGCGGGGTTCCATCCGCCCCTACTCCAGTCGCTCAAACGAATACCACCCAGATCGCAACTACCGAATTCGTGCAAACGGCGATTGGCGATTTGGTTGGCTCCACGTCTGGTATGTTAGAAACTCTCAACCAGTTAAAATCCACGCTTGGAGACGGTAACGTTGTCGTAACTTTGACTAATGATCTCTCACTCAAGGCAAATCGGGACTCTCCAACCTTCACGGGAACGGTAAACGGGATCACTGCTTCGATGGTGGGACTGGGGAATGTGAGCAATACGAGTGATGCGAATAAGCCGGTGTCCACGGCCCAGCAGGCAGCGCTGGATTTGAAGGCGAACTCGTTGAGCCCTTCATTCAGCGGGACCGTGTCGGGTATCTCGGCAGCGATGGTGGGGCTGGGGAATGTGAACAATACGAGTGATGCGAATAAGCCGGTGTCCACGGCCCAGCAGACGGCATTGAATGAGAAGGCGAATCTGATCTCGCCAACATTCTCGGGTACGGTCAACGGGATCACCTCGGCGATGGTGGGACTGGGGAATGTGAGCAATACGAGCGATGCGAATAAGCCGGTGTCGACGGCCCAGCAGACGGCATTGAATCTGAAGGCGAATCTGATCTCTCCAACCTTCTCGGGGACGGTCAACGGGATCACTGCTTCGATGGTGGGGCTGGGGAATGTGACCAATACGAGTGATGCGAGTAAGCCGGTGTCCACGGCCCAGTTGGCAGCGCTGGATTTGAAGGCGAACTTGGCGAGTCCGTCATTCAGCGGGACGGTCCAATTGCCAGCGGGCAGCATCTCGGCGGCGCCGCTGCGTCTCGCGACGGGTGCTAATCTGACGACGGCAATGCTGGGTTCGGTCGAGTTTGACGGCAACAATCTTTATCTGACCACCAACGCTGCGAGCCCAACGCGCAAAACCGTGACACTCTCTGATACGGGCAGCAGTGCGCAAATCGCGCTGACGAGTATGGTGGCAGCACCGCCCAAGCCGGTGCTCGCATGGGGCAAAAATACCAACGGCCAGACGACCGTGCCAAGCTTGGTCAACGTGGCGGCGGTGGCTGCGGGGGGCGCCCACAGTTTGGCGCTGCTCGATGCCGGGACGGTGGTCGCATGGGGTCTCAATACAAGTGGCCAGACTACGGTTCCCGGCACTTTGACTGGAGTCACCGAAATTGCAGCGGGGGTAGCACATAACCTCGTTCGCAAGAGCGACGGCACGTTGGTGGCTTGGGGCGATAATAGTTACGGCCAAAAGACAATTCCAAGTGGTATCACGACCGCGACCAAGGTGGCAGCGGGTGCCAATCATAGTCTCGCGCTGCTCGCCAACGGCAGCGTTCGGGCATGGGGCGATAATACTTTCGGTCAGACGACCATTCCGAGTGCCCTGACAGGAGTCACGGTGACGGCGATTGCCGCGGGTTACGATCACTGCTTGGCACTGACTTCCAGCGGCACGGTGGTGGCATGGGGGCGCAGCGATGCCGATCAAATCACGGTTCCTGTTGGATTGACTGGAGTGACGGCGATTGCCGCGGGTGCCTACCACAGCCTGGCCTTGAAGAGCGACGGCACGGTGGTGGTTTGGGGCTGGAATAATGGCGGCCAGGTCTCGTTGCTGCCGGTTGGATTGAGTGGTGTTACAAAGATTGCGGCTGGCTACGCCTTTAGTATGGCCTTGAAGTCTGACGGTACCCTAGTCGAATGGGGCGACAACACTTATACCCAAACGACGATTCCGGACGATGCGAATCAGGTGACGTCGATTGCCGCAGGTGGGAATCACGCGCTGGCGCTGCGCGCGGATTTGATCTCCGCCCAAGTGGCGCGTCTCGATCAGGACAATGTTTTCACGGGTAAGGTCGGCATCAAGCGCACGCCCGCCGTGAATGCGCTGGAAGTCGAAGGGACGGCCAGTAAAACAACGGCCAGTTCGTGGCTGGCCAACTCGGACCGCCGAATCAAGACGGAGATCGAGACGATCACGGGTGCTTTGGAAAAACTTGATCAAGTTCGCTTGGTGGACTTCCGCTACACCGATGCCTATCGCGCCGCGCACCCGAGCATCGATGACGTTCGCTACCCGAACGTGATCGCGCAGGAGTTTGCCGAAGTTTTCCCCGATGACGTGAAGAGCAGCGGCGAAGTGATGCCTGATGGTTCGCCCATCCTGCAAGTCGACACCTATCCGCTGACGATTTATTCAGCCGCTGCCGTTCAAGAATTGCACCGTGAAAATCTGGCGCTGAAAAAACAAGTCAACGATCAGGAACAACGCCTGCGCAAGCTGGAACAAATTCTCAAGGATAAGTAAATGACTGTCATGTCTCGCATTTGGCTCGTGTTCCTGCTGCCGCTGGCGGCGCAGGCCGGGACGAGTGCGGACTACTCCATCGACACCAGCGTGCTGGACAACGGTGGCGGGGTGGCTAGCAGCGCGGCATATACGATCAATCCTACCATGGGCCCGGGCGTAGCCAGTGCTTCGGTCAATTACGTGATGCGCGGCGGCTACGCGGGTCAGCTTTTTGAGCTGGTGGGCATCGTCATCGATAAGCCCTCGTCGCCGATCACGCTCAATGAAAGGGCCACCCGCCAACTGGCGGTCACGGCGACTTATGATGATGCCACCAAGGCGGCTCTGCCTGGAAATTATGTGGCGTGGTCGGTGGAAAGCGGCCCGATCGCGGGTATCGATTCGGCGGGGCTGGCCACCATAGGCTCGGTCTATGAGAATGCTGCGGCAGTAGCTCGGGCCGCTAACGGGAGTTTGTCCGACACGATTAACTTTTCGATCGTCAACACCGGCCTGGATGACTTCCCGCCGTATGCCGCGGATGGTTTGCCCGATGTTTGGCAAGTCCGCAACTTCGGAGTGAATGGCACGCAGGCGAGCGCCGCATCCGACGCAGATGGCGATGGTTTGACCAACCTGCAGGAGTACGCGTTTGGCACCGATCCATCGAGCGCATCCGGTGCTGCGGTGCAGTGGAGTGGGAGCACCTTCCAAGCGGCGGGGCGGCCTATCCCGTATGCAACGACCGTGAACGGTAGCTTTAGCTATCGTGCGGTCTTTTCGCGGCGCAAGGATTACAACACGGTGGGGCTGTCCTATGCGGTGGAGTTCAGTGCCGACCTCGTCACCTGGAAGGCTTCCACCACCACCCCAACCCGGCTGGCGGATAATGGAGAGATCGAGGCGGTCTATGTGCCTTATAGCATTTCCGTGAATGGGAGAAAAGCCACCTACTTCCGAGTGAAGGTGGTATCCCAATGATTTTAAAAGATAAACGCGTTATGAGCCCCAACTTGATTCATTGGTCCTCTTTAAGCCTCCGCCAAGGGGTCTTGCTGGTGCTATCCGCGCTGTTGTTGCGCCCGGAAGCAGCGAGAGCAGAGATTGTTTTCAGCGGGGAAAAGAATATCGCCATTACCACGAACTTTGATGGGGTCTTTATCAACATCCGCGATGGCCAGTCTGGATCTGAATCCGCCGTTTCAGGATGGGATCTGAATCCGTTTTTTGGTGGGTTGTTTATCGCCAACTCCCCGAATTTCCAACCGCTGCGCAGCGGCGTGGGTTGCGAGGACGCGATCGTTCGCCTGGCTGCCACTTCGGTTATCGGTGGTAGCTCGACCTTTTCCTCGGATTACGGTTTATCGGGGGCCGAGGAGGGGCAGGGCCACCTCGGGACAAATCCAACACAGTTCGCCGATGGCAAGGCCGGCTATATGGGCTTCAAGTTGCTTTCGGGCGCGGGTGCCCCGGTCTATGGCTGGATGAGTGTGGTTCTCACCGAGAACGGCAACAATGGTATGATTCGAAGCTGGGCCTACGAGAATGATTCGACGATTGGCTGGATTAAAGTCGGTGCTACCGGTGAGGCCAGGCAGCGCGTGGTAAGCGGCGAGTCGGCCCCTGTCACAGCCAGTACGGCGGGGGACTCGATCCTGATGGAAGCGGGCGGCAAGCTCACCTTCCAGGAAGTGGGTCAGCAAGGCAGTTTTTCCGGCAAGATTGAGGGCGCAGGGGAGATCGTGATCGATGGGGCCGGACTGCGCCTCGACGGCATCAATACGTTTTCCGGGACCGCCTCGGTGCTTGAGGGCAGCAAGCTGACGGTTACCATAAATGACAACCTCGGTGGCGCGTTGGTGAAACTGGGCACGGCCTCGGAGTTGGTCTTTGATTCCAACGCCGCGAATAATGGAACGGCCAATAAGTTCACCAATGACATCTCTCTGGATGGAAACGGTGCCACCCTCCGCAATAGCGGTGACGGCGTGGTCGAACTCGCCGGTGCCATCGATGGGTCGGGTGATCTGATCAAGGATGGCGCGGGTGACATGAAGCTAACGGGAAACAGTACCTATACTGGAAACACCATCGTCAACGACGGCAAGCTGGTCGTTAATGGCAGTATATCTACCAGCGTGCTGACGGTGGTCAACGAGGGCGGCGCTCTCGGTGGTTCGGGCTCTACCGGCTCACTGACGGTGAATGCGGGCGCGGTAATCACCCCTGGTAATAGTCCTGGCAATCTACAGGTTGACGGCGACTTCACCCTGCATGGCGAATACATGTGGGAGCTTGCAGCGCTTTCGACTGCGAATCCCGGCACGAATTACGACACGGTGACGATTAACTTGGGCAATGCGGACATCACGGGGGCATCTTTGAACTTGTCTCTTGGCGCCTACGCGCCGTCGGACATTGCGTTTTGGCAGACCGATCAGGTGTGGGAGGGGATCATCAACAACGTTGGTACTGGTACTCTGACTGGCTTTTTCGCGTCGATCAATAACAGGAGCTGGTCGTCACTGGGATATTTTTCGACCGTCAACATCGGCAATGATGTGAACTTGGTCTGGACGGTCATCCCCGAGACGCACACGGCCCTTTTGGGATCGCTTGGAATGCTGGTGCTCTTGGGTCGTCGCTCGCGCGACAAATCCCGTGGATTCTGAGTCGGTTGAAGCATTGAACTGCGCGCTAGGCGACATGCCACCTGATTTTTGGCGTATGCCTGCTACAGCGATAATGCTCAACGAGCACCCCCGAGCTGTTAACAAATCCGGAATTTTTTGTCGTGTTGTTTGTGGTGTGGCTGCTACCTTGTAGCCGTTCCTCCGATGCCTGATCCTGTCCCAGAAGATACCCTATTGTTAGTCGATCCCGATCTGGATTATCTGGATTGGGCGACCAAGTTCCTGGAGGCGAAGAACTTGCGCGTCCTTCGCTGTGATAATGCGGCCAATGCGATCAAGGTGATTGAAAAGACGCCGGTGAGTGTCGTCGTCGCGGCGATGGAGCTGGTGCCGTTTGATGGGATGGAGTTGCTGGGCCGGATATTGCAGCAAAGCCCGCAGACCTTGGTGATTTTGACGGCCGGGTTTCCGACTACGGGCCAAATCATCGAGGCCACCCAGCGCGGTGCCCACGACGTGTTGCGCAAGGAGTCGCTGGCTTTCGAATTGCGTCCCGTCGTCGAGTCGGCATTGCAGATTCAAGACGATCGGCGCAGCGCGGATCAACCCATCGCAGAAATGCCGAAGCAGGATGGCCGGGTCAAAATGATCGGCGTCTCGCGTGCGCTGCAGGAGGTTTTCAAACTGGTGGGGCGGGTGGCGCGGTCTGATGCGCCGGTCTTGATCGCGGGGGAAAGCGGAACCGGCAAGGAGCTCGTCGCCAAGGCGGTGCATGAGTATAGCCCACGGCGCCAGAAGGAGATGATCACCATCAACTGTGGTGCGATTCCGGAAAATCTGTTGGAGAGTGAACTCTTCGGCCATGAAAAGGGATCGTTCACGGGGGCCATTGCCCGCCGGGCAGGTCGCTTTGAGCAGGCGGACGGCGGCACGCTGTTCCTCGACGAGATCGGTGATATGCCGCTATCGATTCAGGTGAAGCTGCTGCGGGTGCTGCAGGATGGGTCGTTTTCCCGCGTCGGTTCCAATGAGACGTTGACGACCAACGTGCGCATCGTGGCTGCGACTCATAAAAACCTAGCCGACGAAGTCGCGGTGGGTCGCTTCCGCGAGGATCTGTATTATCGGCTCAATGTGGTCGAGATCAAGATTCCAGCACTGCGCGACCGCATGGAAGACATCCCGCTGCTGGCTGAGTTTTTCCTTCAGCGCACCACCCGCAAGAACGGGATGGCGCGGATTCGGATTTCTGCCGAGGCGGTTGCGGCGCTGCAGACTCACAGTTGGCCGGGAAATGTGCGCGAACTGGAAAACACCATCGCCCGTGCCTGTGCGCTGGCCTCGTCGACCATTCTGCTGCCTGCCGATCTTCCATTGGCATCTTCGCCCCGCAAGTCGCCGGCTGCGTTTGCGGCGGCTATTGACCAATTGATCAACGCTGCCCCGACGGGCGTTAGACTGCTGGATTGGCTGAGTGGCGAGGTCTCCGGAAGGATCCTGGAGCGTGCCGGAGGGGATCTCAAAGAAGCATCCAATGCCATGAATCTACCGATCACGGATCTGCGTAAACTGCTTTCCCAGAAAGTGTGAGGCGCATTTCTGACGGCGTTTATTTTCGATCATCGGGGCTGGCAATCGACCATTTCTCCACCTAGTCTTCGCCAGTGCAATGAAGTTGTGGTCACTTTATATCGTCCTGCTGCTTGTCCAGCAGTCTGTCCTGCTGGGACAGGGAGTCGCGACGCTATCGCGGCGAGGTGAGGACGCACTGGCGGCAGGTCTTTGGGAAATCGCGGAATTGCGGTTCAAAGATTGCCTGGCGGATCCATCGCTCAATGCGGAGGAGAAATCGAAGGCGGCCCTGCGCCTTGCCGAGGCCATGATCCGCGGTGGCAATCCTGCGGAAGCTCTCGAATGGCTGGGGCAGTCTTGGGTCGCTAAACCCCCTGAAACGCTATTTTGGAAGGCCCAGGCACTTACCGGTCTACACCGTCTGAGCGAGGCGCTTGCCGTTTTTTCCGAGCTGCTGGCCAATCCGACCGCGCCCTACCGCCGTGAGGCTGGATTGACTCGGGCGGGCTTAGAATTGTCGCTCGGCCAACCTGAAGCGGCGCTCGAATCGCTGGATAGGCTGCTGCTTGAATCCCCCGATTCGGGTCTGGCCAAAGTGCAACTCTACCAGGTTGAGATCTTACTCGATCTCCGGCGGGTGGTGGATGCGCGCAGGGCGATGCCTCTCAAAGAGTCCGTTGCGGCGGAGGATCTGAGTTTGGCGGCTCTACTTGAAGCGGAATTGTTGCTCCGTGAAGGGCGCGCAGCGGATGCGCAAACAGGCTTCCAAGAACTCGTCAATCATCCTCAAGGACAATCCATCCGCCACTTTCACGCGGCAGAAATCGGACTTGCCGATTCCATTCAAGCCCAAGGCCAGAGAGAGGTGGCGGTGAGTTCGCTGCTCGACTTCCTGCAAGATCACCCTGATTCACCGGTCCTCGAGGCCGTCTTCCAACGACTCCTCGAGTGGTTGCCAGAGAAGCCAAGCGCCAGTGATCCAATTCTCGAGCGCACGGCGGTTTGGATTCTCCCGCCCGTGGTCGTGCCAATCGGTCTGATTGCAACGACTTCTCCCGACTCGGGTGCTGTTGCGGCTTGGCCGAGCCGCAGCCATTCCGACGAGCTGGGCCCCCTTCATCTGTTCTCGCTCTATACGCGTGCCGTTGGGCTTTATCGCATGGCGACTGCGGATTCCAGAGTGGAGGCCCTGCGTTTGTTTAAGCGTCTACGTCTCGAGTATCCTGACCACACGCTTGCGATTCGTTCGCTCTATCAGCAGGCACGCTGGCTTCTTGATGCCAAGTCTGTGGATCAGGCATTTACGATTTTCGACACGCTTCGAAGCAGTTCTCAATCACCGCAATTGAGAGGGGAAGCCGCGTTTATCGCAGCACGGGCCGCGGGCACGTATGGCGATCCGAAGCAAGCGATTGAGCTTTTCGATGAGGCGGCGGCCATGCTGGTAGGTCCCGAATCGAGAGCGGCCAAGCTTCAAGCGGCGATCGCCCGGTTCCGCAGTGGTGAGTTTCAGACCGTGAAACTCAACACCGCCAACGGCGAAAAATCCAACCGCGAGTTGGTGGCTGATATTGAGCTGGAGCAGGCGCTGGCCACGGCTGCACCTGCTGTGGCAAAGCAAGCACTCAAGGAGTTTTTCTCTCGATTTCCCGATCATCCGCGGGTGCCGGAGGCGCGGTTGGCGGCGGCAGAAGCGGCACTTTCGGATGCGGTGCCCGATCTTGAATTGGCTCGCACGCAGCTGGAACTTCTGGACGCCGTGCCCGAAGAGTCGGCTAGCTTGAGTGCCGCTCGGATCGCCTTGGCGAAGCTTCGCATTGCCGATCTGTCCAACGATCCAACGCATACCATCGCCGTCGCGCAATCGATCATCGGCTCGTTTCCCGCGAGCCCTGCCGCCGCCGAGGCGGAGTTGACCTTGGGACGCAACCTTTTTCAAACCGGCAACTACAATGCTGCGCGGCTCGTTCTTGGAAAGCTTGCCACGAGCGAAACAAATCCCGCCCGTTCCCAAACGGCATGGCTGCTCGCCGCGCGCGCGGCCGCTCTCGGCGCAACCCCCCAATCCAAGGATGAGGCACTGGTTCTTTTTGATAAAGCCATTGCTGCCAACGGGCCGGTCAGCTCTCTGGCGATCCTTGAGAAAGCCCGACATTTGATCGACATCTATCGTCTTGAGGACGCTTCGGCATTGCTGCGCAAATGGACGGCAATGATTCCCGAAAACGACCCCTTGCAGCTACCCGCAGGATTGATGTTGGCGGAGGTGCTCTATGCACAAGGCAGCACCCGTACTCAACTGCTGGTGGAAGCCCTTGCCGTTTACGACAAGCTACTCGTCCAGGCCACCAAGCAGCCGGCATTGCTGAACCGACTCCAATACCTGCGAGGTTCGACGCTTGAGCAGTTGCCCGATGAGAAGGATCCGACCCAGAAACGTGAAAAGCAAGCATTCCAAGCCTATCACTCGGTGCTAGAAACGACCAGCAGTCCTGCGGAGTGGGAGTACTTTGAGCGCTGTGGGTTTCGGGCGCTGGCTCTGCTGGAAAAATCAGAACGCTGGCCCGTCGCCATCTCTCTCGCCAAAAAGATTGCATCTTTCAAGGGCCCGCGCGCGGATGAGGCCGCTGCCCGCGCCAGCCAGCTCCAGCTCAAACATATGATCTGGGAAGACTGATCGCCCCGCAATCTCGTACCCAAAATCTCAATTATACCAATCGATCATGCCTAAACTACTCGTTACTGGAAAATCCGGCCGCATGGGCCATGCTGTTATGGAAGCTGCCGCCCAGGCCCAGGTTGCTGTCGCCGCGACCCACGATGCGGGTGAGGATCTGGACCACGCTATTTCGATGGCCGATTGTGTGATCGATTTCACGATTCATTCCTTCACGGCCACGCTGGTCGAAGCCGCGCTGAAGCACGGCACCAGTCTGGTGATCGGCACCACCGGCCACACGGATGCGGAGCGCGAGGTGATTTATCAGGCCGCCAAGTCGATCCGTATTGTTTACGCCGCGAATTATTCGGTCGGCGTCAATACCCTCTTCTGGCTGACTCGCCAGGCGGCCCGCGTTCTGACCCAAGACCGCTTCGACATCGAAGTGACCGAGATGCACCATAAGCACAAGATCGACGCACCCTCTGGCACTGCCCGCCGCCTTCTTGAAATCCTTAATGAAGAGACCGGCACTTCCTATCAGGACGACGTTGCTCATGGCCGCTTTGGTAATATCGGGCCGCGCAAGCCGCGCGAAATCGGGATGCACACGCTTCGCGGTGGTGACGTGGTGGGGGATCATACGGTGCTTTTTGCCGCCGATGGCGAGCGTATCGAATTGACCCACAAGGCGTCCTCGCGACTCACCTTCGCTGCGGGGGCTGTCCGCGCCGCGAGTTGGTTGTCCCATCAACCAGTGGGGCTTTATGATATGCAAGACGTTTTGGGTCTGAAATAGACCGTGATCGAAGCAAACCGAGGCTGTTCATTTTCCGGAATTTCCACACCCATGCGCACTTTTCTGCTGTTTTTCCTGCTGTTGCTTTTACCCGGTTGTGAGCCGCGGAAGTCGGAAACCGTGAAGAATTCCGCGATCACTGCAAGTACTGCGAAGCCCGCCGTCCTGGCTGACGTCAAGCGGTCGGTGGTGAGGGTCAACTCGACCCAACAGTCCTGGAACCCGCATCAGCCATGGGAAAAGAATCCGCCCAGCCAGCGTCGCGCCCTTGCGGCGATTGTCGGTTCAGAGCGGGTTCTGACCACGGCCGAGATGGTGGCGGATTCGACTTACCTGGAGTTTGAATCCCCCGATGGCACCCACCTAGCCCAGGCAAAAGTGATCACGGTGGACTATGAGGCGAACCTTGCACTGCTGGGCCCTGCATCCGAAGCGGAAGGAAACCTGATCTTTGATCACACGATCCCACTGCAACTCACGGAGACTCCGAAACTCGGGCAGGCCTTGGACGTGCTGCAGATTGAAGACAACGGCCAGGCGCTTCTTTCTGCGGGGACACTGCAGAGCATCGATGTCTCCTCAAACTTTCTGCCCGGTCACAGCTTCCTTACCTACAGCGTCAAGGTTTCGCTCCAAAGTGCGACGAGCAGCTATTCGCTGCCTGTCCTGTCGGGAGGAAAGTTTGCGGGGGTGCTCATTAGCTACAACGCCAAGGATCAGATCTGCGATGTGGCATCCACCGATATAGTTTCCCGCTTTCTTCAGGCAAGTGCCAACGGGGATTACAAGGGATTCCCGAGTCTTGGCGTCGCCGTCGCACGTGCCGAAGACCCGTCCTTCCGCCAATGGCTCAAGCTTGCCGATCAAGACGGGGGAATCTACATCCGTTCCATCCGCAAAGGAACCGCCGCTGATCTTGCGGGTGTCAAAGTGGGTGACGTCCTGTTAGCCATTGATGGCCACACCATCGATCGCCGTGGTTACTATCAGCACCCGAACTACGACCGCTTGTTCTGGGGGCATTTGATCCGCGGGGAGAAATTTACGGGTGACGTCGTCACTCTTTCGCTGCTGCGCGATGGTAATCCTGTGGAAATTAAGGCCACACTCAGCCGCGAAGAAGAAAGTACCCGCCTCGTGCCCGCCTATCAATTTGGCGAGGCTCCGAACTTTCTGATCAAAGGTGGCCTGGTGTTTCAAGAGCTGTCCCGCCCGCTTTTGGAATCCTTTGGGAAAAACTGGGAAACCCAAGCACCGCTCAACTTTCTCGATGCCGTGGAGAACCCTGAGCACTACGAGGGTAAGGTTGACCGAATCATTTTCCTCAGCGGGGTGATCCCGACGCCGGCCACGGTTGGCTATGAAAGCTTGCGAAATCTCATAATTCGCAGGGTTAACGGCATCGATATTAAAAGTATGAATGGCCTGATCGAGGCGTTTAAAGGCAATCCTGGGGCGCTGCACTCCATCGATTTTGCGGATGAAAACCTGACCATTTACTTGAATGATTCGGTTTCAAACGCCGTGGATCAACAGCTTCTACAGCGCGGCATTTCCCAACTGTCTCGCGCGAAGTGAGGGGTGAAGACAAAATTTATGCCTGTTCATTGATAAAACTGGCGAAGTGGAAATTAACGCGTAGTTTTCTGGTTGGTATCCCCCCAAGCCATGAAAAACGAAGCCTATTCAATCTCTGATTCCTACCAGCAAATTCTCGAGGATTCGCCGGATCCTCTGAAGGTCAAAGTATTCCTACTCGATCAGGACAATCTGCCGATGGCGCGTGGGACGGCCATTTTGCCATTGCTGTTGGGAGTTGGCGTTTTTTGGCCCAGTTGCCCCATGCCAGACGCGGAGCGCCTAGCCCAATCCAAATGTTTTTCCCTTCCCGGTGGTGAAACATTGAAGTTGAGCAGCCTTACCCTCTGTCCTGGTAATCCTCCTCACTACCGCTTTTGGGTCGACCCTCTCTGAGGAACTTCCTTCCACAACGCCGCAGTCGGCCGAAGCACGCCTTCACCGCGCCGCTTGCTGGCGCAGTGCGGGGCTATCTCTGGCCTGTAAAATTCAGTTGCGCGATAGGGCTTCATTTCTTATCTTTTTGGCTCTGTTAACTGATTATTGTAATATGAAACCATCCCCAATTCTACATGCCCTATTTGCTTCTGCTCTTAGCCTGATTGGGCTGACGGCTTGTAAATCCAGTTCAGAGGATACGTTGAAGGTCGGTGAGTTTGCCTCGCTCACAGGAAAGGAAGCGACTTTCGGCACTTCCTCGCATGAGGGAACTTTGCTCGCCATCGAGCAGGCGAACGCGGCCGGTGGGGTTCTCGGTAAAAAGCTCGTATTGCTAACTGAAGACAATCAGACAAAAGCGGGTGAGCCAGCCAATGCGGTCAACAAGCTCATTTCCAAGGACGGCGTAGTCGCCATTCTTGGCGAGGTCGCATCCAGTCGCTCGCTCGAAGCGGCCCCGATCTGCCAGCAAAATCAGATTCCGATGATTTCTCCAGCCTCGACTAATCCCTCGGTCACCAAGGAAGGGGATTATATTTTCCGCGTTTGCTTCACCGATACTTTTCAAGGCGCGGCTCTCGCCAACTTTGCCAGCGGAACTCTGAAGGCCAAAAAAGTGGCGATACTGACGGATGTAAAGAGCGACTACAGTAAGGGTTTAGCCAAGTACTTCAAAGCAAGGTTTGCCACCAATGGGGGGCAAGTCGGTATCGAACTGGACTTCAACGGTGGGGACAAGGATTTCAAAGGCCAGCTGACCGCCATCAAGAGCGATGTGCCGGATGCGATTTTCCTTCCTGGCTACTACAATGATGTGGCGCTGATCTGTATCCAAGCCAAGCAACTGGGGATGAATATACCAATCTTTGGTGGCGATGGCTGGGAAAGCGAAAGCCTGCTAACCATTGGCAAGGATGCCATGGAGGGGCACTATTTCTCCACTCATTGCTCGCCCGAGCAAGGGACTCCGGAAATGGTTAGCTTTGTGGAATCCTACAAGAAGCGTTTCAACGGCAAGGTTCCCGACGCGATGGCGGTGCTGGGTTATGACTCGGCCATGGTTTTGGTCGATGCGATGAAACGTGCCAACAGCAGTCAGTCTACTGCCCTTCGCAATGCGATTGCAGCTACGAAGGATTTCGCAGGTGCGAGTGGTAAGATTACCCTTAATAGCGAGCGTGATGCGCTCAAGGCTTTGGTTTTCATCCAAATTAAGGATGGGAAGTTCACCTACAACACCACGGTGAATCCTTGAAGACTCGCAATGGATTTGGCCGTTTTTTGTTCTCCACCCTTGACCCTCGATAGCCGTTGGATTGGTTTCTTCAACAGACGATCAACGGGATTGGCTTGGGTGCGATTTATGCACTGATCGCCCTCGGTTACACGATGGTTTACGGCGTGCTACGCTTCATCAACTTTGCCCACAGTGATGTCCTGATGCTCGGCGCATTCACGGCCTTTTACATCACGCCGAGGATTGAAAAGCTCCTCGGTTCCCAGGCGGCTCTGGGCTGCATTTTGGTGTTCGTAGTAGCGGCGATTTTGTGTGCCTGCTTTGGCATGTTGATCGAGCGTTTGGCATATCGGCCGCTGCGCAATCGGCCGAAACTTACGGTTCTCATTACCGCCATCGGTGTCTCGTTGCTGATTGAATTCACGGCGCAGAACGAAAAAGTATTCGGGGCGGCCCCTGTGCCATTTCCGCAACTGCTCCCAGAATATGCCATTCGATTGGGGAATCTGGTCGTTTCCAGCAATGATGTTCTGACGGTGGGCGTTACCAGCATCTTGCTCGGCGCGATGTGGTGGATTGTTCAAAAGACCCGCGTCGGCACGGCGATGCGTGCCGTTTCTTATAATCAACAAGCGGCTTCGCTGATGGGAGTGCCGGTGGATCGGATCATTTCTTTTACCTTTGGCCTAGGCTCCGCACTGGCAGCTATTGCTGGGATTCTTTACGCGATCAAGGCTCCGGGTATTGAGCCGTTGATGGGAGTGCAACCCGGCCTGCGAGCATTCATTGCGGCGGTACTTGGCGGTATCGGAAATCTCCCCGGCGCTGTACTGGGCGGAGTACTCCTTGGGCTATTGGAAACTTTCGCCGGCGGAATTCCAGCGCTATCCAACTACCGCGACGCCATAGCATTCGGTATCCTTATCTTGATTCTTCTGTTTAAGCCTGCCGGCCTTCTGGGTCGCTCATCCGTCGAAAAAGTCTGATGCCATTGATCGGAGCAAAACGCTGGCTGTTGTTAGGTATCGCGATCGCGGTGGCAGCATCGTATTTTAGCTCGCAGTTTAATCGCTATTATCTAGGCGTGGTGATTGATGTTGGCATCGCGATCATTCTCGCGACCAGCCTCAATCTGATCAACGGACACACCGGCCAGTTCAGTCTTGGCCATGCAGGGTTCATGGCGGTCGGTGGATTTTTCTCTGCCTGCGTCTCCTTACATTCGGGTGGAATGATCGATGCGTTCTGGTACTTTCCGGCCGTCCTGATCGCTGGCGGTCTGCTGTCCGCAGGGGTAGGATTGCTCGTGGGGGTGCCATCGCTGCGGCTTCGCGGCGATTATCTGGCAATCGTCACACTAGGCTTCGGAGAAATCATTCGCGTCGTCGCCCAAAACACCGAGGCCATCGGTGCGGCCAGCGGTCTCAAGGGGATTCCCAAACTCACCAACCTAGGTTGGACTTTCGGTTTCGCCGCGATCACGATTTATGCGATTTCATCGCTCGTGAATTCCACCTACGGGCGGGCATTTATCGCGGTCCATGATGACGAAATCGCAGCCGAGTCAAACGGGGTGGATACCACCCGTACCAAGGTCACGGCCTTCGTGACGGGGGCTTTTTTCGCCGGTATTGCGGGTGGGCTTTACGCTCACCACAAACAATTCCTTTCGCCCACGGGGTTCGATTGGCTGAAGTCCATAGATATTGTCGTGATGGTGATCCTTGGCGGGATGGGGCGCACGGTCGGGGTCATTGCCGCAGCGATCCTGCTGACCTTGATGCCTGAGTTTCTCCGTGAATTCTCGGAATACCGTATGATTATTTACGCAATGCTAATCATTCTTTTGATGCTTCTGCGTCCCGCGGGATTATTTGCGATCAACCTCAAACGCCGCAAACAATCGTGAGTGTTCCGCTGCTAGAGTTAGATAAAGTGACCATTCAATTTGGAGGTCTCACAGCTGTCTCCGAGCTTAGCCTAGTCATTGGGGATGGGGAGTTGATGGGTCTGATCGGCCCGAACGGCGCTGGTAAAACGACAGCGTTCAATTTGATCACGGGTGTCTATCAGCCGACTGCTGGAGCGATTCGTTTCGCCGGTAAAGACACCGCCGGAACCAAACCAAACCGTCTCGCGGGCTACGGCATCGCCCGAACATTTCAAAATATCCGTCTTTTTCGCAGCCTCAGCGTACTCGACAACATCCGCGTGGCTGCGCGGCTTCATAATGGCGAAGGCTACTTCAGCGCGCTCTGGCGCGGCAAAGGTTGGCAACATGCCGAGGCCGAAACAGAGAAAAACGCGCTAGAACTGCTCGAAATTTTCAAGCTCGCTCAGTTCCGAGACGAACTCGCAGTCTCCCTGCCATATGGTGACCAAAGGCGACTCGAGATCGTCCGCGCCCTCGCCACCCGGCCACGGCTTCTGCTTCTCGATGAACCCGCCGCCGGCATGAATCCCTCCGAAAAGGACGATCTGATGCGTCTCATTCGGTTTGTCAAAGAACGCTACCAACTCGCTGTGCTTTTGGTGGAGCACGATATGAAGGTGGTCATGGGTATCTGTGAGCGGATCGCTGTTCTCGAATATGGCGTGAAGATTGCGGAGGGCTCGCCGAAGGAAATCCAAGTCCATCCGAAGGTGATCGAAGCCTATCTGGGCGCTTCTGCGGTTTGAAGATTTTCGGTATCATCCATCCTCTCCTCAGTCATGCTTTCAGTCGAAAACCTCCACGTATCCTACGGCGCCATCAAAGCCATTCACGGCGTCAGTTTGAAGGTGCCGCAGGGCAGTATCGTGACCCTCATCGGGGCGAATGGTGCGGGGAAGTCAACGACCCTCCGCGCCCTGTCTGGCTTGGTGAAGCCGGCTTCCGGTTCTATCCTCTATGATGGGCAGGAGATCTCGAAACTCTCACCCGACAAAATTGTCGCCCGCGGCCTTTGCCATGTGCCCGAGGGGCGCATGGTCTTTGCTAACCTCACGGTTCATGAGAATCTCCGCATGGGGGCCTACCTCCAGCACGATCGCAAATGGATCGCGGAGCAGACCGACTACGTCTTCGGCCTTTTTCCGCGTCTCAAGGAGCGCGAAAACCAGTCGGCAGGGACGCTTTCCGGCGGTGAGCAGCAGATGCTTGCCATTGGTCGCGCCTTGCTCAGCAAGCCCAAGTTCCTCATGCTCGATGAGCCGTCTCTTGGAATCGCTCCGCTCTTGGTAAAAACTATTTTTGAACGGATCGTCGAGATCAACCGTGAGCAAGGCCTCACCATTCTTCTTGTCGAACAGAACGCCAATCTAGCCCTTGATGTTTCGCATTACGCCTATGTGTTAGAAACCGGCAGAATTCTTCTCGAAGGTCCTTCCTCGCAACTCAAGGCCGACCCTTTGGTTCAAGCCAGCTATCTCGGCGCCTAACAGGGGGTTAACGAATTGAGAATCTCATCCAACTCAATGCTGACGATAGCGGTGGCTTTGTCGCTCATGGCGTAGGGGAGGATGATCTTGTTGTCATGCAACATGGATCCGCAGCTGTACACGACATTGGGCACATAGCCTTCGCGCTCGTTTCCCTCGGCGGAGAGAAGCGGATCACGAAGCCTGCCGATCAGTTTGGTGGGGTCATGGAGGTCGAGCAGGGCAGCCCCGATGCAATATTTGCGCATCGGCCCCACCCCGTGGGTGATGACCAACCAGCCGGCCTTCGTTTCGATCGGCGAGCCACAGTTGCCGATCTTTACCGATTCCCAGACCTGTGCAGGGCGCATCAGGATCTGTGGATCACTCCAAAAGTGGGGGTTGTCCGAAAACATGATGAATAGGTTTTCGTCATCTTGACGCGATAACATGGCATAGCGACCGTTAATCCGTCTCGGAAAGATCGCCATGCCTTTGTTCTGCACAGCGCTGCCATTGAGCGTGAGGATTCGGAAATTGATAAAATCATGCGTTTCTATGAATTGCGGAAGAATGGCGCGTCCGTTATAGGCGGTGTAGGTGGCGTAATAGATCTCCGTGCCGTCGTCCTCCGTGAAGAGGACAAAGCGCGCATCCTCAATGCCGTTGCTTTCGTTGGAAGAGACAGGAAAAATAATGCGTTCACTGATGCCGAGATTGGGCGGAAATTGCAGTTCATAGTTCGAATCAGCAAGCCACTGAATGCAATCGAGTGTCCGCTGGAGTTCGTGCAGGTTCGCTTGGTTTTCACTTCGTACCGTATCCAAGCTCCGGTTCAAATCGCTGCGGGTAAAGTTTGCTTCGAGCGGTTGTATGACTTCCGTGGCATAGTCATTGTTGAATCCCATCTCGTATAACTTGAGAACGAAATTTCGTTTTCGATAGCTTGGGTTTGGAACGATTTCCGGCAATGTTACGAATCGAGAAATTGGATCCAGGGTGATTTCACCATTGCGATTGATGATTCCTGAGCGGAATTCAATGGATGAAATGTGACCTTCGCCCGTGGCGCGCAGACTCATGATAAAGCGCAAGCCACCTTCAGGGACCCCGTTTTGATCGGGATGTGGCACGATGGAGGGATTGAACAGCGCTGCCGATTCCAATGAGTATTCGCCGGAAAAAAGTGCACCGATCAGCAGTTGCCTTGGTTTAGACAGTGGCCGCTGGGTGAATATATATGGTAGTACCTTGGCGTGGTGGGCTGTTAGAAGCGCGTCGATGTCATAGTGACGCGAATCAAACTCCTGATGCACAGCAGCGAGTTTTTCGGTCACCTCCTCGTCGGTCAGTTCCAGTGCGCGGCCAATGATGGCGGTGATGCGCAGTGCATCAAGGGGAATGAAGGAACGAATCAGTACCCGCGCACTTTCAGGTAGCAAAATGATGTCATGTCGATGGAGCTGGATTGATTTCATGCGTGGCTCGGATTAGGGGAGATGAGCGCCTGATTCATGGCAGCCAGTGCCAATTGAAAAGCGAGTGATGACTCTGCACCCTGGTTTGCATTGACGCGGTCGTGATGCAGTCCATCGCCACAGCCTCCGGTGTATGGGTCATAGAGGGGGAGACCTTGGTCGTTGCGACCAAGAAACCATTCAAAGGCACATCTGGCTTCATCGAGCCAGAATGGTTCGTCGGTCATGCGGAATGCGTCCAGACATGCGGCCACCATCGCCTGTGCCTCGACGGGTTGTTGGTCAAATTCAGCGCGGATGCCGTTTCTCTTATAAAATCCGTTGCTGCCAATGGGGCGGAAATGGCCGTCCTCGGATTTTTGCATGGTGCTGAGCCAACGTAGCGACTTAAGCCCAATCTCGAGCGCTTCCTCATCTCCCCACGTCTTTCCACTGAGGATTAAGGCCTGACAGAGCCTCGCGTTGTCGTAAGTCGCTGCGGGCTCAAACCACGGCCAATCCGCTGTCGCATAATTTTTCCAAAGGGACACCAAGCGACGAGTCAAGAGTTTGCCGATCGTATTGGCCTGTGCGTCTTCGGGTGAACTCCGTAAATACTCTTCAATCCCTAACAGGGAGAATGCCCAGGCCCGCGGCGATGTGAATGATTCCACGGCCGGCAGTCCGTGTTCCAATAGTTGGGCGCTCAACAGGCGATGACCGACATTGTCAGAGCGTCCAGCACCGACGCCAAGTGCCCACAGCGCCCTGCCGTGACTATCCTCGCTGCCCACATCCTCGAGCCATTGTCTTCCATGGCTCATGAAGTTGCGGAAGCGCCCGGTCTCGCGGTCCAAGGCGGCGGCAAGGAATGCGAGATAGCTGGTCGCCAGACGGCTGAGGTGGCCTTGCTCGGTCAACAGATTGCATAAAATGTAGGCGCGCGCATTGTCGTCGGTGCAGTAGCCCTCGTGAAAATTGGGCACATTGAATGTCGCGTGCTGGAAGATTCCCGTGCCATCGCTCATGCGGATGACGTGGTCGAGTCGCAGTGGAGGTAGATCGTACGAGCATCTCGCGGCAGACAATGCCGAAGAACGCTGTGCCTTTTGATAAGCTCCCCGTGCTTTTTCGAAGGACTCAAGATATCGCTTAGCCACTGCCGACCAAATTGAGCCTCTCCCGTGTTGGTATGCCTGCTGCCGGGTCTGAGCGAGGTGGGTTGGATCGTCGAGGTAAGCGCACACGGCATCTGCTATCGCCTGAGGATCACGGAAGGGGACCAATTTACCCCGATCCTCCGCCAACAACTCTTGCGCGTGCCAGTAGGGTGTGGAAACCACTGCGTTTCCCGCCCCGAAAACATGGGCCAGCGTGCCCGAGGTAATCTGCGCCTCGTTCAAATACGGCGTTAAATAGAGATCCGCCGCGTTGATGAATTCCGTGAGCTCCTCCGTTGACACGAAATGATTGTAAAACAGAACGTGGTCCTTCACCCCGCGATCCCTGGCTAGTTGCTCCAAACTGAGTCGATAGATTTCTCCTTCCTGAGCTACTAGATGTGGGTGCGTGGCACCTAACACCAGATAGATTACATCCGGATGCCTGCCGACGATTTCTGGCAGCGCTTCGATTACATATTCAATGCCCTTGCCAGGGCCTAATAGGCCATATGTGAGTAAGACCGTGCGCCCCTGAGCGCTGAAACGGTCCTTGAATGAATCCGAATCGACAAAATCCGTGTCAGGAATTCCATGGGGGATGATGTCGACTATTTCATCAGGAACGCCGTAGATTTCCCGCAGAATCTCTGCGCCCTTGCTGGCCATCACCACCAATCGGGTGCTGAGCCGCAGCAGTTCCTCCATCACATGGCGCTGTTCGGGGCTGGGCTCGCGCAGAATGGTATGCAAGGTCGTCACGATCGGCATTCTTACCTTTCTGAGCATGGACAGTAGGTGACTGCCTGCGGGGCCACCAAAAATTCCAAATTCATGCTGCACACAGAGTAGTTCGGCACGATGGGTGTTGAGGTAATTCGCCGCTTGCCGATAGGTAGCGAGATCGTTTTGAGGAATCTCAAATCGCACCCGCGGTGGGTAGGGGTAGCCATCGGCACGGTCATTCACAGCGGCGGCAATGCACTCCGCCTCTGGCATCGCGTCGCTCACCGCCTCGCATAAATCGTGAGTGAAAGTGGCAATGCCACAGCGCCTAGGTTCATAGCCACCCACAAAAGCCACGCAATCAAATGGTGCGACACCTTCGGGAAAAATTGGTTCAAGTAAATCCACCCATGGATCCTATCTCAAATCTACCGCCTCGTGCAATCATCGTTTCATTCGCCGCATTGCCAACTCTTTGAAATCAAGAACCCTTAATCGAAAAAGGCGGGCCCTTCATTTCGAAGAGCCCGCCTCATGAAAGTGTTGAACAATTGCTTCAGCCGAGGATCTCGTCCATAGCATCAATGAGTTGTTGCATGGTGGCTTCCGTTTCGTTGCCCATGTTCGAGATTCGAAAAGTGCTCCCTTTGATTTTGCCGTATCCGCCGTTGATCAGGAAACCGTATTGATTTTTCAAATTCTTGATAAAGCTGGACAGGTCAAAACCTTCAGGAGTTTTAAAACATGTTAGCGCGAATGAGCGGTGACCCTCAGGCGCAAACAACTCAAAGCCGTGTTTGGCGCCCCAAGTGGCGATCATCGCGTTGGTCTTGGCGTGGCGCTGTTGGCGCGGGCCGAATCCTTCCTTGGCCATTTCACCGAGGATGTATTGCAGACCGTAAAGCAGCGAGATGGCTGGCGTGGAAGGGGTGTTGTTGACCGCAGCATTTTTGGCAAACTCGATGAAGTCAAAGTAGTAACCGCGGTTGGCCGAACCCTTGGCGCGTTCCATGCCTGCTTCGGAAACTGCAAACACGGCAAGGCCGGGTGGCAGCGCCAGCGCCTTTTGGACGCCTGCCAGCATGACATCGATGCCGTTGGCATCCATGTCGACGGGCACGGTGGATAGCGACGAAACCGTATCGACGATCAGCATCGTGTCGGGGAAGGATTTGACGACCTTGGAAATTCCAGCGAGGTCGTTGAGCACGCCCGTGGAGGTTTCCGAGTGGATCAGGGTGACGGTGTCAAAACCGCCTTCAGCCAGTTTGGCGCGGACGGCTTCCGGGTCGATCGCTTCTCCCCAAGCGACTTGTACCGAGTCGGCCTCGAAGCCACACTTCTTGGCGACGTCCAGCCACTTGTCGGAGAACGCACCGCAGCAGAGGCAGAGCACCTTGTTGCGGGCGAGGTTGCGCAGCGCACCTTCCATCACGCCCCAAGCGGAGGAAGTGGAAAGGAAAACCGGGCGCGAGGTGCCGAAGATTTCTTGCAGGCCAGGCTGGAGCGAGGCGTAGAGCACTTCGAAATCGGAGCCGCGGTGGCCGATCATCGGGTGGCACATAGCGGCGAAGGTTTCCTTCGAAACATCGACAGGACCGGGACTGAACAGTTTGGGTGTTGACATGGTGGGTAAGGATAAAAGGGAAATTAAAGAAGCTTGAAGGACTGGAGCAGGGTGGTGAGCTGGGCGGTGTTTTGGGCACTCAGCGGTGCCAGCGGCAGGCGCAGATCGGCGGTGCAGTGGCCTTGCAGGGCGACAGCCGTTTTGATTGGGACAGGGTTCACATCCAGCGACATCAGACCGCGCATGAGTGGGTAGTATTGCTTTTGCAGGGCGAGGGCTTCGGGGAAGTTGCCGCTGATGCAGGCTTTGACCAATTTGACGATGATCTCGGGGATCAAATTTGACGCCACGGAAACGAGGCCGGTGGCACCGCAGGAAACGAAAGGCAGGGTCAATGGATCATCGCCGCAAAGGATCCCGAAGTCGGCAGGGAGGGCTTGCACCAGTTGATTGATACGGTCCACCGAGCCGCCTGCTTCCTTGATGGCGGAGATCGTCGGGCAATCTACCGCCAAGCGCGCCGCCGTTTCCGGGGCGATCTCAATGGAGGAACGGCCGGGCACGCTGTAGAGCATGATCGGTAAATTCGTCGATTCGGCAATGGCCTTGAAGTGGAGGTAAAGTCCCTCTTGCGAAGGTTTATTATAATACGGGCAGACCTGCAGCGACCCCGTGGCACCGATTTTTTCGGCGGCTTCCGTCAGTTCGATCGCTTCGGAGGTTGAGTTCGCGCCGGTGCCGGCGACCACTTCGCAGCGGCCAGCGGCGAATTCGACAGCTAGGCGGATTACCTCAATGTGCTCATCGGTGTCGAGGGTGGGAGATTCCCCCGTCGTGCCTACCGGGACGATGCCGTCGACGCCACCAGCGATCTGGCGTTCGATTAGACATTGGAAAGCAGGTACATCGACATCACCGTTGCGAAACGGGGTGATGAGAGCAGTGTAGGTGCCGGAAAAACGCATGACGCGGGACAGGGTGAACCAACTTGGCCGCTCGTCCAAGCTGTATCCTGCGCGGAAGTGAATTTTTCAGCCGAAGGCGACTTGGAGTTCCTCGGCAAGGATTGCCGCTGCCTCAGCCACGGTGATTTGGCGGTTAGCTTCATTTTCCAAGCAGCTCATCGCCACGCCGTCGAGCCCGCAGGGCGTGATGGCGATAAACGGTGGCAGGCTTTGGCGGGTGATGTTGATGGCAAAGCCGTGCATGGATACCCACTTGCGGACGCCGACCCCGATCGAGGCGAGCTTGCGGCTCTCCACCCACACGCCTGTCAGCCCGTCGCGGCGGCCGGCATCCACGCCCAACCGTTTGCACGAGCAGATGAGCGCGTCCTCCAGCCTCCTCAGGTGCTCGTGCAAGTCCTTGCCGCGTGGCGTTAGGTCGAGAATCGGGTAGCCGACCAGTTGGCCGGGGCCGTGGTAGGTCGCCTGGCCGCCTCGGTTGATTTCGTAAACGGGGTAGGGCAGTGAGGCTGGATCACGCAGCGAGGACTGGTCGCGCAGGCGACCGATCGTGTAAACCGGTTGGTGTTCCAGTAGCAAAATCGTATCGCCACCATCGCCTGTCAGAATTTTGGTCACCTGCTCTTCTTGTAGTTTTAGACCTGCTTCGTAGTCGATCAATTCTGGCAGATGGTGGATGGCGAGCATGGCGGAAATTTTTTTAAACCAAGCGCCGGTCGAGGAGTTTGGCCTTGAGTGGATCGGAAGCCTGAAGATGTGCCATGGCGATGGCCAATGCGTCTGCGGCGTCGGACGGCGGGGTTTCGGCCAAGCCTAGTAAGGCACGCACCATGAAGGCAACCTGCGCTTTATCAGCCGTGCCTTTGCCAACCACAGCCATCTTAACCTTTTTCGGTGAGTATTCGTAAACCCGCAGGCCATGATCGGCAGCGGCGATGAGTGAAGCCGCTCGCGCCGCTCCCATTGAAATCGCCGTCTGGTGAGATTGGACGTAGATGATCCCCTCGACGGCCACCTCGTCGGGTTGAAATTTTTGGATCACATTGACGAGATGTGTGCGAATCGCCGAAAGCGCTGCGGACTGCGAGACCTTTGGTGGTATGGAAATCACGTCGAAGGCTAGAACCGTCGGCTTGCGTGGATCTCCTTCCAACACGGCATAGCCGGTGCTGCGAATGGCGGGATCAATAGCAAGGACGCGCATGGTATGCGTCAGAGTTATGAAATCGCAGCGTCGGATCAAGGATGATCTCTGCAGCTGAATTTCTATCAGGCTGCGCCTAGCGCTGGCTGCGCAGAGCGGCCCGCAGGCGTTCTACCTCTGCGGTGAGGTCGAGTATGTGCTTGATGCCCGATGGGTTGGCCTCGTAGGTGCGGCGCAGGTACTCGATGCGGCGTAGGGTGTAAACGGATTCATCATCGAAGCCGCCACGCCCGTCGGTGCCGGGTAATAGTCCTTGCTCCTGGTAGTCAAGGATAGTCTGCGAGGAGATGCTCGTAAGTTCGGCAACGAACTCGAGATCATAGGTCAATGGATCTCCTGCCTCGGATTCGGGGGATGGGTTCATGGGGAACGGGGGTTGAATGAAGAAAGCCTGCGGAGCTCTTCCCAGAGCGCGAGTTCCTCGGGGGTGGGCTTCTTTGGCAAATAAAGATTGAGAGTGGCGTAGAAATCGCCACGCTCGCCGGATTTACCTTTGGGGAAGCCGCGGCCGCGGACTCGCAGTAGCTGACCGTTTTCGCTGCCTGGCGGTATGCGTAGCTTGATCGGTCCATCCAAAGTCGGCACACTCAGCTCGGCGCCAAGCACGGCATCCCACGGCGCGAGATCCAAGTCGTAATAAAGGTCTGGTCCCTCCGCATGGAAATCGGGGTGGGCGGCGTGGCGGACGCGCAGGTAGAGGTCGCCTGCGGGGGCTCCCTCGCTGCCGGGCTCGCCTTGGCCGGTGATGCGGATGCGCTTGCCCTCTAATACACCGGGAGGGATGCGCACTTGGAAACTGCGGGATTCCACCTGACCCGTCCGGGGGTGCTGGGTTTGCAGGGAGATCGGCCGCACATCGCCGTGCATCACCTCTTCCAGGGTGACTAGAATATCGCCTTCGATGTCATTGCCACGGCGCTGCTGCGTGCCGGTCGAACCGAAACGGCTCCCTCCGCTAAAGTATTTCTCGAAAAAATCGCTGAAGCCCGTGCCGCCGAAGTTGAACTCACGATCCGCGCCCCCCGCTTGGCCTCGCGGCGCCTGGGCGTGTTGCCAATCTGCGCCGAGCAGGTCGTATTTTTTCCGCTTTTCCGGGTCGCTCAGGACTTCATTTGCCTCGTTGATGGCTTTGAA
This sequence comes from Verrucomicrobiota bacterium, assembly GCA_037134575.1. Lineage (GTDB taxonomy): Bacteria > Verrucomicrobiota > Verrucomicrobiia > Verrucomicrobiales > Akkermansiaceae > Luteolibacter. Next base: position 27,698 of record JBAXLW010000008.1, read on the forward strand.
TTTCTCTTCCGCCCGCTTCTTGTCCTTGGCGACGTCCGGGTGATACTTCCGCGCCAACTTTCGGAATGCTTTTTTGATGTCTGCGGCGCTGGCATCGCGAGCAACCTCAAGCGTATCATAGTAATCTTGGAATTCAGCGGGCATGGTAGATGGTAAGTAGGGCGATAGACTTGCTCAGACCCTATCAGCATACACCGCATCTTCTTGCGTGTCGAGAAGCTCGGTGGATCCGCTGCCGCCTTGTGCCAGAGATGAAGCCCGGAGATAAGAACTCCGGGCTGCATCAAATAGATTTTAAGCTACAACACCGCTGCAGCCGAGTTTGCCGCAGGGCTCAGTGGGACAGGGAGGGAATACCGACGGCGGGATCAGTGTCGGCGCTGTAGTCCACACCGCTGAGGCCAAAGCCGAAGAGGCGCAGGAAGCTGGATTGGTAACCATCGAAGTCGCCGAGTTGGGCAAGGTTTTCGGTGTTCACTTCTTGCCAGCGTTGGGCGAGGAGGGCTTGGAGGGCGGGTTCCATTTCCCAATCATCGACGCGGATGCGGCCGGCTTCGTCGGGTTGGGGATTGCCGCTATAGAGGCGGTCGCGCAGCAGACGGTCCATTTGCTCAATGCAGTCCTCGTGGGTGCCTTGGGCCTTCATTGCTTTATAGAGCAGGGAAATGTAAAGAGGAACGACGGGAATGGCGGAGCTGGCTTGGGTGACGAGAGCTTTGTTGACGGAGACCCAAGCTTTGCCGTCGAGGGGAGCGAGCTTGGTGTCGAGGACGCGTTGGACTCGCTCGAGGTCTTCCTTGGCGCGGCCGATGGTACCGTTTTTGTAGATGGGCCAAGTCACTTCGGGTCCGATGTAGGAGTAGGCGACAGTTTGGACGCCATGGGCGAGGACACCAGCGGCTAGCAGGGCGTCGGTCCAAAGCTCCCAATCCTGGCCGCCCATGACGGCGATGGTTTGTTCGATGTCGTCACCTTCTGCGGGTTCGATGGTGACCTCGTTGACGACACCGGTGCCGGTGTTGAGGTTCTTGTTGGTGTAAAGTTGTCCGATGGGCTTGAGGACGGACTTGTAGACTTCGCCGGTTTTGGGGTCGGTGCGGCGTGGGGAGGCGAGGCTATAAATGACCAGATCGACTTGGCCGAGGTCAGCCTTGATGGCGGCGATGACTTCCGCTTTAACGGGATCGGAATAGGCATCGCCATTGAATGAGCGGGCGTAGAGGCCGGCGGCTGCAGCTTCTTGTTCAAAGGCGCGGGTGTTGTACCAGCCTGCGGTGGCGGTGCGGTCGGCCTCGCCGGGGCGCTCGAAAAAGACGCCGATGGTGGCAGCATTGGAACCGAAGGCTGCGGCGATGCGCGAGGAGAGGCCGTAGCCGGTGGATGAGCCGATCACGAGCACCTTTTTGGGGCCGTTTTCAATCAGGCCGTGGCTTTTGACGACGGCGATTTGTTCGGCGACGTGTTTGGCGCAGCCTTCGGGGTGAGCAGTGGTGCAAATGAAGCCACGGATTTTCGGTGCAATGATCATACGGGGAAGAGGCTATCGGCACGCTGCGCGGAGGCAACTGTTTTTGCGCGGTGTCGTGGCGGCGCGTTTGGATTCGCCAGCGGTGCCTTCATGGGTTAGAGTGCTCTTCATGAAGTGGTATTACGCAAAGAACGGCAGTCAGTTGGGTCCGATTGACGAAGCTGAGTTGCGGGCCAAACTGGATCTCGGCGAGGTGGCAGCCAGCGATTTGGTTTGGCGTGAGGGCTTGGGCGATTGGCTGCCTGCGGGGAAGCTGAAGGAGCTTTTTCCAGTTCCGCCATTACCTGCAGCGGCTCCACCGATTCCGCCGTTGTTAGTCGGGGCGGGTATTCCCAACTATTTGTGGCAGTCGATCTTGGTGACAATTTTTTGCTGCTGGCCGCTGGGGATTCCGGCGATTGTGTATGCGGCGAAGGTGGATGGCTTACAGCAACGGGGCGACTTGGCTGGGGCAAGGACTGCATCGGCCAAGGCAAAGCATTGGTGTATCGTGGCGGCGGGTTCGTTTTTAGTGGGCTCGGTCTTGTGGCTGATTTTCGCGCTATTGATGGCGGTTTTTGGCGGTGGTTCTAGCCATTATTGACCGGGAGATGCAGGGGCGAAGGGCATGCGCGGTGGTGTTAGGCGGGCTGGTTTTAGCTTGGGGTGCCTTGTACCTCTATCATTCAGGGCCGTCTGGGTTGGCTTGGCTTCCGGGTTGTCTTTTTCATGGCCTCACGGGTCTGCATTGTCCGGGCTGCGGGATGACCCGCGCGGCCTACGAGACGCTGCACGGTCGGTTGGGGGCGGCGTTTCGTCTCAATCCGGTGGGGATGGTTTTGCTGCCGTTGGCCGGTGTGGGACTGGGGGTGGAGCTACTAGGTTGGTTGCGGGGCCAGACGCTGCGGTGGCAGCTGGGTAGGCGTGGCGTGTGGTCGATCTTCTGGCTGCTGGTCGGATTTTGGATATTGCGCAACATCCCGTGTTGGCCCCTGACCCTGCTGGCGCCGCGATAAGGGGGGAAAGGTGATTTCTTGGGTTGGGTTATGGGTGGTTCGATGTTAAGCTAAAGCATGGAACTCGCCGAAGTCACTTGTCCCACCTGCTTTGAGGTTTTTGAAGTCGCCGTGCCGCACTCCGATGAGATGCCTGCGGAGGTGGACTACGATTGTGAAATCTGCTGCCGGCCAATGCTGATCGTCTTCACCAAAGACGACATCTATGCCCAAGGGCTGGGAGATTGATGCGGTGCGCAGGTGTCGGCGATGCTCAGTCTTTGCGGGTGAGTTCGACAAAGACGTCTTCCAAGGTGGCGACATGCCGGAAGAGAGAGCGCAGGGGCCAACCGTGTTTTGCGGCGACGTAGGCGATGTCGGCACGTGCGTCGGAGCCCGAATCGATCCAGACAGTGAAGCGGGTCCAGGCATCGTCGAGTGGTTCGGAGGTGACTTTTTTAACCGAGTCGAACTGCTGGATCGCTGTAGTGACGATCTGGGGATCGGCCTGGATTTCGACTTGGATGCGCCCGGCGGCCCGCATTTGGCTGATGAGGTTAGCGGGGGTGTCGGCGGCTTTGATTTGGCCGCCATCAATGATGATGACGCGGTTGCAGGTCATTTCCACTTCGGAAAGGATGTGGGTGGAAATGAGGACGGTGTGAGATTGGCTGAGATGGCGGATGAGTTCGCGGATCTGACGGATTTGGTTGGGGTCGAGGCCGTTGGTCGGCTCGTCGAGGATGAGTAGTTCCGGGACGTGAACCAGAGCATCGGCGAGGCCGACGCGCTGGCGGTAGCCTTTGGAGAGGGTTCCGATCATTTTCCGGCGGACGTCGCCGAGGCCGCAGGTTTCGATGACCGAATTGACGCGGCGGTGGGTTTCGCTATAGCCAAGGCCCTTGATGTTCGCCCGGAATTTCAGGTACTCGCGCACCCGCATGTCCTCATAGAGCGGGACGTTTTCGGGCATGTAGCCGATTTTGCGGCGCGCTTCGATCGATTCGCGAAAAATATCGTGGCCTGCGATGGTGGCGGTGCCGGAGGTGGGAGGTAGATAACCGGTGAGCATCCGCAGGGTCGTGGTCTTACCGGCACCGTTAGGCCCTAGAAAGCCCACGATCTCGCCCCGGTCCACAGAAAAGTCGATGCCGCGGACAGCTTCGTGGCGGGCGAAGCGTTTGGTGAGTTGGTTGACTTCGATCATGAGGTATACAGGGAAATATTTCTGGTAGAAATGAGCCTGCACGATTGACGTTGCAGCGCACGCCCTTTAATGAAGCCCTGTGCGTGGCGGGCCAAGCGGGAAATTCGCGGGCGCGCCTCATAATTTTATCCGTTTATCATGAACTCTTCGGTTTCGGCGCGACAAAACTCAGATTTGATGGAATCCCAATATTCCCAATGGTGCGAAGACCCTCTTTCGGTTGATGCCACGTGGGCTGCGTTTTTTCAAGGGTTTGAGCTTGGATCGGCCCAAGTGAGGCGTAAAGAGCAAGCGGCGGCTGCAGGTGTATCGGTTGCCGGTGCGCCAGCATCAGATGCAGACTTGGCGTTTTTCGGGAGAGTGGTGAGCTTGATTTACAATTACCGCACGCTGGGTCACACGCAGGCGAATATCAATCCGCTCGAAGACGAGCCGGAGCACAATCCGCGTTTGCAGATCGACCAGTTCGGATTGGGCGCGGCGGATTTGGATCGCATGGCGTGGAATTCGTTCTTCCGCCATGGGGATAAGATGAAGCTTGGTGAGATGGTGGATGCTTTGAAGGCGACTTACTCGGGCAAGATCGGCTTCGAGTTCATGCACATTCACAATACGACCGTCCGCCACTGGGTGCGCGAGCGGATCGAAGCCCACGCGATGCGCCGCGACGAGTCGCCGCAAATGAAATTGAATTCGCTCTGCTGGGTGTTGGAGGCCGAGGCTTTTGAAAACTTTCTCGGCAAGCGCTTCCTCGGCGAAAAACGTTTCTCCAATGAAGGTGGCGAAGGTGCGATGATCATCCTCAACGCGATCCTGGAAGCTTGTCCCTCCCACGGCGTCAAGGAGATCGAAATGGGCATGTCGCACCGCGGGCGGATGAATATCCTCGCCAACTTTGTCCGAAAGTCTCTCACCACGGTCCTTTACGAGTTCACGCCCAACTATGAGCCCGACCTCGTCGCTGGCGATGGCGACGTGAAATACCACCTCGGCTACGAAAGCGTCCGCGAACTCAGCGATGGCAAGGTCCGCATCAGTCTGGCGGCCAATCCGAGTCACTTGGAAGCCGTCAACTCCGTTGTGGAAGGCAAAACCCGCGCCCGCCAACGCGTGTTGAGCGAAGGCAGCGGTGAGATTGACCGCAAGCAGGTGCTGCCGATTCTGATGCACGGCGACGCCGCATTCGCTGGCCAAGGATCGGTCGCGGAAGTGCTCAATCTTTCTCAGCTCAAAGGGTATCGCACCGGTGGCACGATCCACTTGATCGTTAATAACCAGATCGGTTTCACCACCGTTCCTGCCGACGCGCGTTCGTCCGCCTATGCGACGGATGTGGCGAAGATGATCGAAGCGCCGATTCTCCATGTGAACGGGGAGGAGCCGATGGAACTTTACTGGGCATCGGTATTTGCTCTTGAGTTCCGCCAGAAGTTCGAGCGCGACATCGTCATCGACATGTATTGTTACCGTCGCCAAGGCCACAACGAGGCCGACCAAGCGGCATTCACCCAGCCAACGATCGCCAAGAAAATCGCCGATCGCCCGACATTCGGCAACATCTACAAGCAGCAACTCGTCGCGCAGGGCATCATCAGCCAGGCGGATCTGGAGTCACTGGAGCAGTCAATCTGGGACAAGATGGAAAACGGCTATCAGAAGATGCTCGAGTTGCAGGAGGCGGGCGACCGCACGGCATTCAGTGGCTCCACCGGCGTGGTCCAGCCAGCTTATTCCCACGCGCCTGTCGCGACAGGGGTAAGCCATGATACGCTGCAAAAGATTGGGCGCACGCTCACCACTATTCCAAGCGATTTTCATCTGAACCCGACGCTTGAAAAGCGTTTCATCCCACGCCGCGTCGAAGCGCTGGCCAATGGCGGACTGATCGACTGGGCCTTTGCTGAGTCGCTGGCCTTTGGTTCCTTGTTGTTGGAAAATACGCCGGTGCGGTTGTCGGGGCAAGACTGCCGCCGCGGCACCTTCTCGCACCGCCACGCAGTTTTCTACGACTATGAAACGCGTGAGCGCTACATTCCGCTGGAGCATCTCGATCCGACTCAAGCGAAGTTCTGCGTTCACAATTCCTTCCTATCTGAATTTGCGGTGCTCGGCTTCGACTACGGCTATTCGCTCTCCTATCCGAGCATGCTCACCTTATGGGAAGCTCAGTTCGGAGATTTCTCCAATGGCGCGCAGGTCATCATCGATCAATTCATTTCATCGGCCGAATCGAAGTGGCAGACGCCTAGCGATTTGGTGATGCTGTTACCGCATGGATACGAAGGCATGGGCCCCGAGCACTCCAGCGCCCGTCTCGAACGCTACCTTCAGCTTTGTGCCGAAAAAAACATGATCGTCGGCAACTTCACCACGCCGGCGCAGTACTTCCATGCGCTGCGCCGCCAGAAGCACCGGGATTTCCGCAAACCGCTGATCTTGATGACGCCTAAGAGCTTGCTGGGTCGTCCTGAAGCCGTCTCGCCTGAAGCTGACTTCCTCGAAGGTAGCTGCTTCCAAGAAGTTCTGCCAGACACCAAAGAGTTCGCCAATCTTGCCGACGTCAGTCGCGTGATTTTCTGCAGCGGAAAGGTTTATTACGATCTTGTCGCGCATCGTCAGGAAAATGGCATCGAAAATGCGGCCATTATCCGCATCGAGCAGCTCTATCCATTCCATCGCGAATTGGTCAGTGCCATCATCAGCCAATACTCGAAGGCCACCAGCTTCGTCTGGTGCCAAGAAGAACCTCTCAACATGGGGGCATGGTCCTATATCGCCCCTCGCCTGGAAATGACCGTGGGCAGTAAAATCCGCTATGCTGGCCGGGGAACTGCTTCCAGTCCCGCGCCAGGCTCGAAGGCGATTCACTACCGCGAGCAAAAGCAACTCTTGGCCCAAGCCTTCGAAGTCTAAGAATTCTTCCTTTTTTCAATCCTCATTTTACACTGCTTCACTCATGTCACTCGACGTCAAAGTACCCGCCGCTGGCGAATCCATCACCTCTGCCAATGTTGCTCGCTGGCACAAAAAAAACGGAGACGCTGTCAAAAAAGGCGAGATCCTCGTCACGCTGGATACGGACAAGGTATCCAACGAGCTTGAGGCTGATGCCGATGGAACGCTCGAGATCCTAGTGGGAGAAGGCGTTGAAGTCACCATCGGCACGGTCATCGCCCGTATCGTCGGTGGAGTGGCTCCCGCTCCTGTAACTGAGCCGGTGGTTCAAGCTGCGCCGGTGCCTGGTGCTATCATCGAACTTAAAGTCCCCGCTGCCGGTGAGTCGATTACCTCGGCTAATGTCGCCAAATGGCGCAAAAAAGACAACGATTTCGTGTCCAAGGGCGAAGTGCTCGTCACATTGGAGACTGACAAGGTATCCAACGAGCTCGAGTCACCTGCCGCTGGCCGTTTGAAAATCATCACGCCCGAAGGCGAAGAAGTCACGATCGGCACCGTCATTGCTACCATTGATACCAGTGTGACTTCGGGCAGCGTAGTCGCACCGCCAGCACCCGCACCCGTAGCCGTCGCGCCAACTCCCGCACCAGTTTCAGCGCCTGCTCCGACGCCTGTTTCCGTGGCGGCCTCTGCGCCTGAAAAGCCAGACTTCACCATGGCCGTCGCCCCTTCAGAGCGTCCTTCTACGGTTGTTGTGACTGAGGGTCGGACCACGCGCAAGAAGATGTCGATGCTACGCCGGAAGATTGCCACGCACCTCGTCAACGCTCAACAAACGGCTGCTATTCTTACCACCTTCAACGAGGTGGACATGACCGCGGTCATGGAGCTGCGCAAGCAAGTTCAGGAGGACTTCATGAAGAAGCATGGGGTCAAACTCGGCTTCATGTCATTCTTCGTCAAAGCGGTCGCCCAAGCCCTCAAAGACGTTCCCGCCATCAATGGTCGCATCGATGGTACGGACATCATTGAAAATCATTTCTACGACATCGGTGTGGCTATCGGCACAGAAAAGGGCCTCGTCGTCCCCGTGTTGCGCGATGCGGATCAGAAATCTTTCGCCCAGATCGAAAAAGACATCCTTGATTACGCCAAGAAGGCCAAGGATGGGAAAATCACCCTCGAAGACCTCACTGGTGGCGTCTTCACCATTTCCAACGGTGGCACCTACGGATCACTGCTCAGCACGCCCATCATCAACCCGCCCCAAAGCGGCATTCTAGGCATGCACACCATTCAGCAGCGGCCCGTCGCCCTGAACGGCCAAGTGGTCATTCGCCCGATGATGTACCTCGCCCTCAGCTACGACCACCGCCTCGTGGATGGCAAAGAAGCCGTCACCTTCCTCATCCGCATCAAGGACAGCCTCGAAAATCCGGCGCGGATGCTGTTGGAGATGTGATTGGATTCGCCGCAGTCAGGCAGGCGGCAGAGGGGATTTGATTTTTTTTCAACCCATGACACCACTGATGAAACTTCAGACCTGCCTTGCCTCGCTCCTGTTTACCAGCGCCGTGGCGTTTGCCCAAAACGCGCCGCTTTCCCAGCCGATGGCTGTTTTGCTGCCGTCTGTTCCCGCAGGCATCAACTCCGCCGCTGTGGCAGCTCCCAAACTCGATTGGGTCCAACGCGTCCAGGCGACCAACGCCCGCGCCCAAGAGAGCGCCGCTGCCATCAAGCTCGTCTTTGACGGCGATTCCATCACGGATGCTTGGCAGTCTCGCGGCAAATCCATCTGGGCCGAACGTTACGCGCAGCCTGAATGCCTTTGATTTTGGGATCGCGGGCGACCGCACCCAGCACCTTCTCTGGCGTCTCGACAACGGTCAGGTCGACCACCTCAAGCCCACGCTGATCGCCCTCATGATCGGCACCAACAACCTCATCAGCCACAGCGATGAGCAAATCGTCGGAGGCATCACCCAGATCGTCGGCAACTACCGCAAACGCTTCCCCGATGCCGTCATCCTGCTCCAAGCCATTTCCCCCCGCGGCAGGGACTCTGCCGATCTCGCCCGCGCCCGAATCAAGGCCATCAAAGAAGTCATCGCAAAACTCGCCGACGGCCAAAAAATCCGGTTCATCGACTTCGGCGACAAGTTCCTCAACCCCGACAGCTCGATGAGCCCGGAGATCATGAACGACTTCCTGCATCCCACCGAGCAGGGCTACATGATATGGGCCGACGCCATCCAGCCGATCATCGACCTGTATTTCCCGGGGAACGGACCCAAATAACGGACCTTGGTCTGGGGAGTACAAACGTGTGTCGCCGGGCCTGACAGGCAAAGATAAGGCGAATTCAAGCGGCAAGCGCAATCGGGAAACTTGGCAAGGGGCAGGGGCTGTGTGAGGCTTCTGGTTCAATCGCCAAACCAAAAGCCGTATAGCATTATTGCCCTTGACGAGGTAAATTCAGGCGATTGGCTTTCAATCACCCATTCCTGCCTTCAGTGGGCTCCGGCGGCGGCGCAGCAGGGCGAGCACGCCCAGACCACCCACCAACGACGCTGCATTCGGTTCTGGCACTGCGGTCACCGTGACAAAGCTGGTACCCGTGCCACCGTTCAGGCCGGCAGTGGTGTCGTTGTAATTGATTTTCCAGATGCCGTCTGCAGCCGTGAACGTTGTATCATCTGCGATGGCCACACCACCGAACTTGAAGGTTCCCGTTTCCGTGCCCGTATAGCCGAACAATGTGAACTTGTCGTTTGCGGTGTAAGTCCCCAACTGCTGCAGATCTAAAATGGAACCTGCGGTGAGGATGAGACTGGCACTGATATTGCCAAGATCGGCGGTGCCCGCAGTGTAGGAGCCAGCCACCGTCGAAGATCCAACGAGTTGATAACTGTAGGTTGATGTCGCGCCCAGTGTCAGGTCGCTGCTGAAGTTCACCGTACCCGGCGAGTTGCCGATTGCCAGATTGGTTGAAACTGTCAGGGCTCCGACCACAGAACCCGAGCCCGTGAGTACTGCGACGGTGTAACCGCTCTTGGCCGAGACATCGAAGGTGCCCGCAGTACCAAGGGCGACTCCGCTGGTGCTGTCGATCAAACCGCTGGCAGCAAGCGCCAAGGTGCCACTGCCACTGATCGTGGTCGCACCGCTATAGGTGTTAGTGCCGGTGAACGTGACCGTGCCGCTCTGGACGGCCACCGTATTGAAGTTCGAGATGGCGCTGGAATAGGAAAAACTTTGGCCCGCTCCAGGGTTGATGTTCAGAGCATTCGTGCCACCGACACCACCACTGATACTGCCGCTGATCGAGGCCGCGCCGCCGGTGATATTGAGCGTGTTGTTGCCCGCCCCCATTTCGATGGCTTTGCCATTGCTGGAGCCGTCGATCGTGCCGGCGTTGGTGATCGTGTCGTTGTCTGCACCTGTAAAGATTGCTGCGCTGGATCCGCCAAGGCCCGCGAGGGTGGCCCCGCCACGGATGGTCGCGCCGGCGTTGTTGTTGATCGTGACCGTGTAGCCGCTGGCAGGGCCGTCGACAAAGATGCCCGAGCTGGAATCGCCCCGAATCAAACCGCCAGAGTTGTTGGTAACGGTGGCATTGCCGTAGATCGCCTCGCGCGTGCCGGGAATGGTGAGGCTGTCATTGCCGAGCAGGGTAATCCCAAAACCGATCGCGTTGGTGTTTCCCACAGCGACAAGTCCCTCGATGGTACCGGAGTTGGTGATCGTGCCGCCGCCAACCGTGATGCCCTCACTGTGAGCTACGCCGGCGGCCAAAATGTTGTACGAGTTGACGGAACGAATGATGCCGGTGTTGGTGACGAAGACCAAGCCGTCGACATCAATGCCGTCGCCGTCATGGCTCAGGCTATCGCCAATGTTGCGACCATTGCCGGTGATGGTGCCATTGTTGACGACCGTCGCTGACTGATTGGCGTTGAAGCCGTCGAGGTTGATGCCCGAGCCGTTATCGCCCTGGATAGTGCCACCGAGATTATTGGTGATGCTGGTGGTAAAGGTGACGTCGCCATTCAACGCGCCTCCTGCAATGCCGCTGCGCGCACCTTGGATGGTGCCGCTGCCGGGGGTGGTCGGCGAACCGGAACTCCAGTTGTTAGCGTTGGTGATGTTGACGCCCGAGTTGTTCTGCGCATCCACGCCGTCGCTGCTATTGCCGCTGCTACTTGTGGCCCATGTGGATTTGATCAAGCCCGCGTTGTTAACCACGCCACTCACACCAGGCCGTGCGGCATCAGCTTCGGATGCCTGAAGGATACCAGTAGAATAATTATTGATCGTGTTACTTCCCGATAGAATGGCGGTAAAATCGACTGCCTGTGAGCCACCCTTTGTTGCGTTGAGCGAGGTCATCGTGCCATAATTGTTCAAGGTCACGCTTGCAGCCGTCTTGTTCATCTGGATGACATCCGCGTCGGCGGCTTGCATCAGCGCCACGGAATTGGATGAACTGCCATTGTTGATCACAAGTCCTGTGACTCCCACGTTGTCGCGAATGACGCGTCCCGTGCCAGTTTGACTGATTGTGCCAAGGTTCGTCAGCGTTTCGTTATTACCAGAAATCGTCACTGCTACCGTGGTTCCACTTACCGTGAGCGATTTATTGGCGTTAACGGTTCCCGTCTGACTTGCGCCGGAGCCGAGCGTTTGTGCGGTCGTTGAGTTACTGCTAAGGGTGAAAGTCGTACCGAATGCGGAGTTTGCGACGACCAATGATAAGATGGCCAACGCAGTGGAAGAAACCGCCGTCGAAGGGAGTGATTCTTTGAAAGCGGCGCTGGTCTGAGCTTGGTTTCGCAGGAAAGGATTTGTCTGGATGGAACGTTTCATTGTCGTTGGGTGGTTAGCGTGAACAGCGCCTTGATAGCCCTTCCTCGGGGTGCCGCGATTTCTTCCTCGTGACGTTATTGACACAGCTCTTCACCTCTCGAAAGCTGAGGGTCCGACTGCCTAGATGGCTGGGAGCAACACTGCGACGCCTTGGAGTAACACTTCGACCCGCGGAAGTGTTGCTGCGACGCCTTGGAGTAACACTTCGACACGCAGAAGTGTTACTGCGACGCTCTGGAGTAACACTTCGAGGCGTCGAAGTCATGCTCCAGCCGGGGGTGTAAGATTTTTTGTGTAAGTAGGATTCCACTGGTGAACCTGAACGACTAAAGGAACATCAAATGAAAACCACCATCGAAGACAAACTAATCGACCAGCTACTCGCAAATTACGGGGGTGTAAGATTTTTTGTGTAAGTAGGATTCCACTGGTGAACCTGAACGAC
>JBAXLW010000009.1:0-38636 GCA_037134575.1 Verrucomicrobiota bacterium
AGTCTCGGCGCACCGCATTTCGGTCTGGGCGCACCGCATTTCGGTCTGGGCGCACCGCATTTCGGTCTGGGCGCACCGCATTCCGGGTCTGGCGCACTGCATTCCGGGTCTGGCGCACTGCATTTCGGTCCGGGCGCACCGCATTCCGGACTTGGCGCACTGCATTCCGGTCTCGGCGCACTGCATTCCGGTCTCGGCGCATTGCATTTCAGGTCTGGCGCACTGCATTCCAGTCTTGGCGCACTGCATTCCGGTCCGATCGCACCGCATTTGAGTCTTGGCGCGGTGCTAGAATCCGCGCTCCATACGCTCCATCTCCACGGTGACAGCCGTACGCCAGAACTGACATCGACTCACATCGACTTTTCGGCAGCCCATCCCCACTGCCCTTGTTGCCACTGGCAATATTTTCAAATACCGGCTACTCGGATTGTTTGATAGCCAGACTTCACTTATCGTTTCGTCGCTGGAGCATTTCTGTCCTAAAGGACCGACGATTTGCAGCTTGCTGGGGATCGGCGCTTGTGTCATCAGTGGTGCGTGAACGAGATCATTTTCGAGGTGCGCGAGGACGAGGCGGACGGCGGCTGGGTCGCCAGTGCGCTCGGCCACGCCATCGCGACCCAAGGCGAGACCGTCGAGGAGCTGCGGGAAATGGTGCGCGACGCGGTGCGCTGTCACTTTGACGACGCCGCGCCCGGCCCGATGCCGCGAATCATCCGCCTGCATTTTGTGCGCGATGAAGCGCTGGCGGTGTGAAAATCCCGCGCGATATCGATGCGGCGAGGCTGATCCGTGCCCTACGAGTGCTCGGTTATCAAACCACGCGGCAGGAAGGTTCGCACATCCGCCTAACCAGCACGGTGGGTGGGACCCATCACCTCACTATTCCCAATCATCGCCCTTTGAAGACCGGCACTCTGATAGGAGCCGTGCTCAAACCCGTCGCGGCCCATCACAAGCTAACGGTGAAAGAATTGCTAGCCCTGCTGGATTTGTAGCGTCATCACCGCTCGTCTGCCCCTCGCCGTCGCCGCGCCTGAGGGGCAACGACCTTATTATCGTTACTTCCGCCCGCCGCCCAAAGAGAGGGACAATAAGGTCCCTCCTCCTCAGGCGCGGCACCCTAAACAAAGGGGCGACGCCGCGTTTGCAGCATCGCCCCTCGGCAAAGATCAATCGTTAGCAGAAATCAAGCGCTGCGGCGGCGGCGCACGACAAGGCCGAAGGCACCCAGACCCAGCAGGGCAAAGGAACTTGGCTCGGGCACGGCGGTGATTTGAAATAACTGGGAATTGACATTTTGCGAAATGGCCAAGCTAGGATTGATTTGCAAGGCGGTCGATGGACCATTGCTTATATCCCAAAAGACCCCACCACCATTTTGTGAAACGGCATTGCCGAGCTAGAAATAGTAGGTTCCGGCGGCCAAGGTGGGCGACGAAATCGCGAAACTGGCTTCGTTGATGTCGTAAAATGCGTCAGGGTTCTGACCAAAATACGTGTTGGTGATGGAAGAGGCCGTTCCGGAGGCAAGGATGCTGCCGAATACTGTGCTGGTGATTGCCCAGTCAACGGAGGTGATGCTATCTTCAAGGTCGGTCCAGATTCCGGCGCTCACTCCCACGGGCGTAGCGCTGGAGGACAAGGTGAAACTGTTGGATATGCTCCATCCATTGTTGATACTGCGGGCGTCGGTTCCATTGATTGCCCCGTTGCTGTAGAGAACGGTGCTGGCTTGGGCTTGGAAGGCCGTGGAGATTATGGCGGCAGCCATAGCTCCGGCGAGGAGGATTGATTTAATTTTTATGATTTTGGTAATCAGGTCTTAGCCAAATGAGAATCGGTCCGCCAATCTGACTAACAAAAAAACTATTCATGGTTGAGGGCACGTCAACCCAGAAAATAAAAAAATCAGTGGTTGGCGAATTTCAAGGTTCCAGGCGAGACAAGCGCCGATTTGCGGCTTGGCTGGCGATCGGCGCTTGTTTCATTCGTGATGCGTGAGCGAGATCATTTTTTGAGGTGCGCGATGAGGCGTTGGTGGTGTGAAACTGCCGAGGAGCATTGACCTTATTGTCGTTTCTTCCTCATTGCAACGATTCGTCCGCCCCAAGAGAGGGATAGTAAGGTCCCTCCTCCTTAGCTCAGAGGCGCTTTGGCGCGGTGGGCAAACGCAGCAGCCAGCGGCCGTAGAGCCAGCCGGCAATGCCGCCGCCGAAGTGGCAGGCATGGCCCAATTGGAAAGTACCGCCCCAGCCGTGGGCGACGAGGATCTTGCCGAGACCCGAGGCGAAGGGTAGGCCCAAGGCAGGGTCGATGAGGGCGAAAATCAGTTCCGCGGCGAGGATGCCGATCCCGAGGTTTTTCCCCGAAACGGGCAGCGGTAGCATCCGCGAATCGGGCGAAAGGGTTGTCAATAAGAGCAAAAGGCCGACGCAACCGCCGGAAAAGCCAACGAGCAGCGACCCTCCCGCCGCCAGCAGCAAATGGCCGATCGCGCCACCAAGGATACCGAAAAGCGCGGCTTTCACCATGACAAGCGGCCCCGCGATGCGCTCGATCCGCGAACCAACGAGCAGCAGCCACAGCGCGTTCAAGGCGGCGTGCCAAGCGTTGCCGTGCAGAAAAGCATAGCTGAAAAGCTGCCAGAGTTTCCCCGCCAGAATGCCGTCGCGGCTGAGGCCAAGGGTGACAAACCAGCTGGCTGCGGGCTGTTGCTGGTAGCCGCCGACGGCGAGAACCCAGACCTCAAGCGCGGCAATGAAAATCACCCAAGCCCAGGTGGCGGGCGAATGGCGAAGCTGGCGCAGATTCCACCAGAGATCGGATGTCGGCGCGCCGGTGGGATGCATGGCGCTGCGCCGTTGGGTCGATCACTCGACGACTTGGGCGCGCGGCTCGCGCTTGGCGACGTCTTCGCTGCCAGAGCTGGTGACAAAGGGGCCGCCTTCCAGCGGCGCGATGCCTGTGAAGGCGACGTCGGGCATCTCGCTGGGGCGACCGGCGAGCGGGAAATCCTTGCGCAGCGGGAAAAACGGATAGCCTTCCCACATCAGGATGCGCTTCAAATTCGGGTGGCCGGTGAATGGAATGCCCATCATGTCCCAGACTTCGCGCTCGTGCCAATCAGCGCCGACCCACAAATCCGTCACACTCGGCACGGCTTCATCCTCGCTGACTTGGGCCTTGATCCGCAGGTGCTTGGAATCATCCAAGGTGGCGATTTCATAGACCATCTCAAACCGCGGCTCGTCGCCGAAGTGATCGAGGCTGGAAATATCGAGGATCATCTCGTAGCCCAGATCGTTGCGGCATTTCGCCAGCGTCGCGTGCAGGCTGTCTAACTTCACGCGCACGGTGTGCTCGCCGCGAAATTCAAGAGTTTCCCAGATCTGGCTCCCGAAGGTTTCGAGGAGCTTGGTGACATCGGCTGCTGCTGACATATTGGTTTGTAAAATAAAGCTCAAGCGATCTCTTCGAGCAAGGAGCGCTTCTGATCGAGCGTGGAATGTTCGCCTTCGATCTTGGTTTGAAGTTTCATGAGACCTTCGATCAAGGCCTCGGGCCGCGGTGGGCAACCGGAAATGTAAACATCCACCGGGATCAATTTGTCGATGCCCTGCAGCACTGCGTAGCTGCGGTACATGCCGCCGCTCGAGGCGCAGGCACCCATCGCGATGCACCACTTGGGCTCTGGCATCTGGTCCCAGATCCGCTTGACCGCCAGCGCCATCTTGTAGGTCACCGTGCCGGAAACGATCAACACATCGCTCTGGCGCGGGGAAAAGCGCATAACCTCCATCCCGAAGCGGGAGATGTCGAAGCGGCTCGAGGCCGTCGCCATCAGCTCGATCGCGCAACAGGCCAAGCCCATCGGCATCGGCCACAACGAGTTTTTCCGCATCCAGTTGATGGCAGCATCGACGCGGGTGACAATCACATTGCCTTCGATCTTTGAATCGTAGGCGGTGTGGACGGTGTTGGAATTAGGGCTGACCATGGGTGCGTTGCGACTTGGACTGACCTTGCCCGCTGGAACGCCCATTCTCAAGTCGTTTGTGAAAATTTTCACAAGGCAGATTCAAGCAGTAGACACAGGCGGGGGGGGTCGCCGTGAAAATGTCATGCTGGGTGGCTCTACTTCCGCCCTGAAATCCATGAATCCAACAGAATCGACCTTGCGAGTGGCCCTTGAAATCGATAAGAAGTCACCTGTGCAAGGTCCATGGACGAAGTCCACCCAACCAAGAGACACGAGAAAGTTTTTTGTTCGAGACAGCAATCCAATGCCTGAAATCAGCCGCTTCCTTCCCAAGCGTGCATTGAGAGCCGTTTTGGAGTGGGCTGACATTCATCGGGACGACTTGCTAGCCGATTGGCAGTTGGCGAGACTCGAATAGCCTCTCAATTCAATCGAACCACTTGAGTAATATGAAAAGAATCCTGAGAATATCCTCGGTCCGATACTTGGGCGACCACCGTCTCTATCTTGAGTTCAATAACGGGGATTCCGGGGAGCTTGACCTATCATCCGAGCTGGATGGACCGATCTTTCAGCCGCTCCGAGACCCCAACGTTTTCGCTACTGTAATGCTTGAAGGCGGCACCATCGCCTGGCCGAATGGCGCGGATCTTGCTCCTGAATACTTAGCGGAACGACTTGTCGAACAGGCCGTCGCTCCTAACGCGTGACCCGCCGCGAGTTCCAGCCGTCTTCCACCAACCGCAGTCGAGGCCTCGCCCCCGATCAGGCGTAGGAGGACTCGGCGTTCGGCCATAAAATGACCTTAATGCCGGCGGCGGTTTGGATCATCGCCGCGTCTGCACCGCGCTTCAAATAGCCCAGCGCATGGTACAGGCCATCGACGGCCACGGGTGAGACGCTGGTCAGTTCGCCCACGACCCCGCCATGGGGATCGTAAAGGGGGCCGAGAGTCACCGGCGCTTCCGCGGCGATCGCCATGCGGGCGATGCGCTTGTTGACTTTGCCTGCGGACTTGATGCGCGAAATCACTTCCTGACCGATGTAGCAGCCCTTGTGATAGGATATATCCGTTTCCTCCAGTGCGGCCTCTGGCGGCAGCATGCCCTCGACCAATTCATGGCCCCACGCGGGGATGCCACGGGTGATGCGCCAGGCTTCGAGCGCCTCGCCTTCCAACCAGGGTATCGTTTCTGGAAATTGAATCGTCTGGCCGGTGGGAATCCACCAGTCACTGCCGACGCTGCCAAAGCGGTTGGATTCTCTGGCGATCACGCCCAAGGGGGGCTCTGCCATCGGGCCGGTGAAGTGGGTCAGGGTGTATCTACCCGTTAGATCGGCGGTTTCCACATCGTCGGCGATGAGGTAGCGGGTCAGGCGCGCTTCGAGTGCTTCCTGTGTGCCAGCTTCGCCCGCGACCCATAGGGTGGTCTCGTCCACGGCGGTGATCGTCACCCGGAATTGCAATTTGCCTTTGGCATCGGTAACGCAGGACGGCAGCGAGATGACGCCAACCGCCACACGGCGCACGTCTTGGGTGAGCTGGCCGTTGAGAAAGCGCACGGCGTCGGGGCCACGGAATTCCAACAACGCAGGGGTCCCGAGATCGATCCGATAGACGCTGCTCACGCGGTAGGCAGGTAGGGTTTGGCGACGGCGGAAAAGTCCAATTCCCCCAGCCCGTCGGCGGCGAGTTCGGCCATGCGCTGGGAGACAGCGGCGATGGCTGGAGTGTGCAGGCCAGCAGACGCCGCGAGATCAAGCATGTAGCGGGTGTCCTTGCCCATGTTCGAGAGCGAGAAGTGGGTTTCGAAATTTTCGGTCGCCATGGCCGTCAATTTCATGCCGGTGATCGCGGAGGCACCGCCATGTTCGGAAACGGCTTGCACCAGACAATCGGCGGTCACTCCGTGGTGGGTGACAATGGCCAGCGCTTCGGCAAGCCCTTGCACGGTGCAGGCGGAAATTAGATTGGTAGCCAGCTTCACCACCGTGGCACTGCCGACTTCGCCACAGATCTGACGGCTCTTGCTGGTAGCGCTGAGGTAGTCGTCGAGATCCGTCGCCAGCCCGGCATCGCCGCCGAGGTAGTAAATCAATTGAGCGCTGGCTGAAGCGAGTTTGCTGCCAGTGAACGGCGCGTCGAGGAAACGACAGCCGCGCGCGAAGCATTGCTCATTGAGCCACAGCGTGGTTCCGAGATCCAAGGTCGCGTGGTTCAACACGACTTGGCCGGGCTGAAGAAATCCGGCGATCCGCTCGACGACTTGGCGGACTGCAGGGGCGTCTTTCAGATAGATGGAAATGATCGCCGCATTTTCAATCGCCGCTTCGGGGGTGGCAGCTTCGTCTGCTACCCCTTTCGGCGTGCGATTCCAGCAGGCCACCTGCCAACCGGCAGCGGCAAGACAGGAACAAGCGCGGGAACCAATGATGCCAAGACCGAGGACCGCGACGCGTTGACCTTTGAAACGACTCATTTCTGGCGTTGCAGTGCGAGCTCTACCAATTTCGCCGCTTGCTTGCGGATGTCCGCCATCAGCGCTGGAGTTGGCTCTTCGCCTTCTTTCAAGACCATCTCCGTGCGCAGTCCGGCAAGAATATCGCGCATGGCCATGTAGTTCGGGCGTTCTGAAATCCTCGGCTCCAGACCTGCCACCGACTCGGCATAATAATCGGCGATATCTTCGCGCATCACCTTGCGGGCGCGTTCGGGAGAAAACTGCTTGTCCACCGCGACCGTCGAAACTTCCAGAGCGCGAATCCAGCCGCCGAGGGAAATCAAGTGCGCGAGGTCAGCGTCGCGCAGGGTCACCAGCTCGGCCTCAACATCGCGCTGGGTGGACGCGAGTTCCTTTTTCAGCTGGGTGACGTCCTTTTTCTTGGCGCTATCCAACAGGCTGGCGGCGTGACGGTTGACGCGGTCCCCAGCGCCGAGCGCCTTGCCGTAGCGGGTCAAGTCCTTTGCCAGTTCCTCGACTTGATCCAATTGCTCCGCTTGGACGACCAAGAATCCATCGGCGATGAGAAATCCCAGCTCGATCGCCAAATCCGCGCGATCCTGTGACATCCGTGACGGCATTTTGCGCTGAACCTCAGCAATCGGCAACGGCATGAGAAATTGCAGCGTGTCGAACAGCTTGGCGATCGACGGGGCGGTGAATTCGTTCACGCCCAACTCTTCGCGAACGTGGACTTGATCGATCAAATCCTTCGGAACATCCGCCGAGTCATCGACCTTGGGCTCTTGAGCGCTCAGCGGGAGCAAAAGGGCAGCAAAGGCCCCGATGAAGGAGGTACTACGGATAATCATCACGCCGTCAATCTGGCACCGCCAATCCGGCGGGTCAAGCAGCAGGTGTCGGCAGAACAACCAACTCCACCTGCGCGAGCGAAAACGCGGCCAAATCATCCACTTCCGCCAGTGACGTCACTTGGCAGAGCTTTTGCCGCAGCTCCTTGGCACCGGGGAAGCCTTTGCAATACGCCATCAAGCGCGAGCGCATGGCAGTCAGCGTTTGCCGCTCGTTGCCGTTGCGCCCGCTATCCACCGCCATCTTGCAATGACGGATGACCAGTTCCCAGCGTTCTTCGACGCGGACTTCGGGCAGCACCAGCCCGGTCTCGATGAAATGTTTCGCCTCGCGGAACACCCACGGGTTCTGCATCGCGGCGCGGCCGATCATCACGCCGGACACCGCGGTTTGCTGACGGCGACGCAACACGTCCGCGCCGCAAGCGATGTCACCATTGCCGATGACCGGGATTTTCACAGCGCGCGCGACGGCGTCGATGACGTCCCAATTCGCCACGCCGCCGTAGCCTTGGGCCCGCGTCCGTCCGTGAACGGCGATCGCCTGCATCCCGCAGTCTTCCAAAATCTTCGCCACTTCCACCGCGTTGACCGACGACTCGTCCCAGCCGATGCGCATCTTGGCCGTCACAGGCACCTGATCGCCGACAGCCTTGGCCACGCCGGACGCCACCGCGGCCAGAACCGGGCAATCCTTCAGCAGCGACGATCCGCCATTGCGTGCCACCACCTTATTGACCGGGCAGCCGAAGTTGATGTCGATGAAGTCCGGCCGTTTCCAGTCGATGATCTTGCGCGCCGCCTCGCCCATCCGTTCTCCATCCGAGCCGAACAACTGCACTCCCACCGATCGCTGCTCGTCGGTGAAATCGGTGTATTTACGCGTCCGCTCGTCGGCCTGCATGATACCCTCGGCCGACACGAACTCGGTCACCATGACATCCGCCCCCAGTTCCTTGCAGATTTGGCGGAATATCACATCCGTCACGCCCGCCATCGGCGCGAGGTAAAGCGGGAAACGGTTATCAGAAAACCACGAGAGCACGCAGCAGCCTGGACTATACTATGCCGCCCGTCTACCTTAGATGCGAGCTGGGTAAACGCTTCTACCCAGTGCCTCCACCAGCCGACTGATTTAACGAAATAGTTTCTCGGCGCGTAATTATACTTGCTGCAATTTTCGGCCGTGTTAATTTACGGGGGTGATCGAAAGTTTTGGCGATTCCAATACTGAGCACATTTACCTTGGTTTGCGAATTAGAGGCCTGCCTGGCGACATTCAGGAACGTGCCCGACGCAAGCTCCGGATGATCAATCAGGCACGGATCGTTGAGGATCTTCTCATTCCTCCCGGCAATCGGCTGGAACGGTTGAAAGGAGATCTGGAGGGATCCTGGAGCATTCGCATCAACCAACAATGGCGGGTTATTTTCCGATGGGAAAACGGCTCAAAACAACAAGTGAAAATCACCGACTACCATTAAAAATCATGAGCGCATCCAAATACCTACCCATGATTCATCCCGGTGAAATCCTGCTAGAGGAGTTCATCAGGCCGATGGAATTGAGTCTCGCGACCGTTTCTCGCGCGACAGGGATTCCCGCTTCGCGTCTCACCGAGATCACGAAGTGTCGGCGCAGTCTGAGCGCGGAAACGGCGTTGCGACTCGCTAAGTACTTCGGCACCTCCGCCGCATTTTGGATCGGGCTTCAAGCGGAGTACGATCTTGAAGTCGCCGAAAGAGCGGTCGGCGAAAAGATCAACCGCGAGGTGACGGTGCACGCCTCCTGTTAGCACGACAGCATCAACGGGTCATTTCCTGCCCCGAGATGAATCAAACCTTGCGCCGCTGACGCACGGCCTCGGCGAGGACGTCGAGGGTGGCAACCGTATCATCCCAGCCGATGCAGGCATCGGTGACGGATTGCCCGCGGGTGAGCGTGGTCAAATCCTTGGCCAACTTCTGGTTACCTTCGACGAGGTTGGACTCGATCATCACCGAGGTGATGACCTTGGAACCGGCCGCGATTTGTTCGGCGATGCTCTTCGCGACCAAGGGTTGGTTGCGGTAGTCTTTGAGTGAATTGCCGTGGGAGCAGTCGATCATCACCGATTCGGCGAGGTTTTGCTCGCGCAAAAGACTGGCGGCATCCGCGATGGAAGCGAAGTCGTAGTTCGGGCCGTTTTTCCCACCGCGCAGGATAAGGTGGCAGGATTCATTTCCCGCCGTCGAGACGATGGCGGATACTCCCTGCTTGGTCACCGAGAGAAAATGATGCGGACGCGACGACGACTGGATGGCGTCGAGCGCGATTTGGATCGATCCGCCGGTGCCGTTTTTAAAGCCGACGGGCATCGACAGGCCGGAGGCCAGTTCGCGATGGATTTGTGACTCAGTGGTGCGAGCGCCGATGGCTCCCCACGCGATCAGGTCGGCAATGTATTGCGGCGAAATGGTGTCGAGAAACTCAGTGCCGGCGGGGATGCCCATGTTGGCGAGATCCAAGAGCAAGCCACGGGCGACGCGCAGGCCGTGGTTGATATCGAATGAGTCGTCGAGTCTTGGATCATTGATCAAGCCCTTCCAACCGACGGTCGTGCGCGGTTTTTCGAAGTAGACCCGCATGATCACAAAGATGTCTTTTTCGACGCGCTTGGCCTCTTGCTTGAGCTTCGCTGCGTATTCGAGCGCCGCCTCTGGATCGTGGATCGAGCACGGGCCGACAATCGCCAGCAGGCGATCGTCCTCACCCCGCAGGATGGCATCGGCCTGGCTGCGGGCATTGGCAACCAGTTCGGATGCCTGCTCGGCAAGTGGAAGATAGTACGCCAGAACCGCAGGGGAAATAAGCGGGTTCAAGCCAGTGATTCTGAGGTCGTCGGTGCGGTGTCGCGTCACACGGCGATCGTTGACGGCATAATGCTGGCAGGCAAGGCGCAAGTTACGCCCCTGCACCCTTCTTTACTCAAAAAGGCTGCCCATGGATCGGCCACCGCGTCGAATCGAGGTGTGCGCGTGGTTTCACGAGACTCGCCTTGCCGCGACGCGCCAATCCTGCTTGGTTCGGTGGCCCTGATGAAAAAAGACCGTATCGATGCGCTTCTCGTCGCCCGTGGCCTCTGCGACTCTCGCGAGCAAGCCAAGCGCTTGATCCTTGCCGGAGAAGTGCGCAGCGGCGACCGCATCATCGACAAGCCCAGCACCCAGATGCTGCCAGACGCGCCCCTCGAAATCAAAGAAAAGCAACGCTACGTCGGCCGTGGCGGACTGAAACTCGAGGGCGCGCTCGACGCCTTCCAAATCGCCCCCGACGGCTGGGTCTGCATCGATGTAGGCGCGTCCACCGGCGGATTCACCGACTGCTTGCTGCAGCGCGGGGCCAGCCGCGTCCACGCAGTGGATGTCGGGACCAACCAGCTGGTCTGGAAACTGCGCAACGACCCGCGCGTGATCGTCAAAGAGCAGTTCAATGCCCGCCATATGGTGCCTGCTGACATCGGTGAAAAAGTGCGACTCGCGGTCATGGATCTTTCCTTCATTTCGCTGACCAAGGTCCTGCCCGCCGTTTTTTCCGTGCTGGAAGATGGCGGCACCCTCGTCTGCCTGATCAAGCCTCAGTTCGAGCTCCGCCGCGAAGACATCACCCGCGGCGGCATCGTTCGCGATCCGGCTTTGCACCAACAAGCGGTGGACAAGATCCGCAACTTCGTGACCCTAGAGCATGGCTGCGATTGGCGCGGTTTCATCCCCTCGCCCATCACCGGAATGGACGGCAACCAAGAGTTTCTGGCGTGGATCACCCTGCCCGCCATCGCAGTTAGAACGTGAGGCCGATGGCAAAATGCAGGGTACCCGAGGGTTCGCCGCTATCCTGGGTGAGGTTATAGCCGTACTCGAGCCGAATCGGACCGATAGGCAGATTCAATCGCAAGCCGAGGCCGATGGCGAGTTCGACTTCACTGGAACCGAGTTGATCGTAACTCCGCGAAAGTGTACCCGCGTCGAAAAACGCGACCGCCTTGAGTGTGCCGCCGAGGCTGCGGATGAGCTCCGCATTGGTGTTCCAAGTCGCCTCCCCACCCGTGGCATAATCATTGACCGTGGGCCCAAGTTGGCGCTCGGGAAAGCTGCGCACACTGCGCGAGCCGCCGTTGAACAATCGCAGATCAATCGGCAGATCCTGACCGTCGCTGGAGGGAATCAAAACGCCTACGTCGCCACCAAGCCCGAGCTGGTAGTCGCTATTGAGCTTGTGGTACCATCCGCCCTTGAGGCTGGCCTTGGCATAACTGGTGGAAAGATTGCCCACTGCAGCTCCGATTTCCAAGGGGCTTTCCAAATGCCAACCATGCGTCGGCAATACGGCACTGTCACGGAAGTCAAGCGTCTGGGACAGGCGCAGGCGCGGCTGGGTGTAGACCGTTTCCCCGAGTTCGGAGACGGGCAAGCCGTCCTCGCTGAGGTTGACCAGTGAATAGCCGCCGAGGAGGTCGAGCGTGTAGTGGTCGCCGAATTTCCAGGTCGTCTGTCCCTCCAAGCCTGTTTCGAAGGAACGATA
The DNA here is from genome assembly GCA_037134575.1 of Verrucomicrobiota bacterium. Classification (GTDB taxonomy): domain Bacteria; phylum Verrucomicrobiota; class Verrucomicrobiia; order Verrucomicrobiales; family Akkermansiaceae; genus Luteolibacter. The sequence goes on from JBAXLW010000009.1 coordinate 11,859, forward strand.
GCCTTCGCGCCGATAGACCAAGGCATAATAGCGGGCCATTGCTGCGACGTCGGAGCCAAAGAGCCATGGGTTACTGAAGCGAGCTTCGCCCAAGATCCCGCGTGCGCTCAACTCGAAGCCGGTGTTCAGGCCTAGAACCTGGCCATTGAGATTGCGATCCGCATAACTGGTGCGCAAGATGATGCCTTGGTAGGAATCCACCCCAGCCGCGAGGCTGATATGTCGGGCGCGTGCTTCTTCCAGATGCAAGGTGGCGTCGATGCGATCGCCAGCAATCGGACTACGCTCGATGCGAGCCGACGAAAACGCACCTGTCGCTAGAATGCTGCGGACGCGTTTGTTGATTGTCACCTCATCATACCACTCGCCTTCCAGGTTTTTGACGCGTTGGGCGATGCGGTTGTATTTGGTGCGAACCAGCCCGGTGATATGAATGTGATCGAGACGAACGCGTGGTCCCAAATCGATGAAGAACTCGGGGATGAACTGTCCCGCCTCCTGCGCGCGTGACATCGAGATTTGCGCATCGGGGTAGCCGTGACTGGCGAAGGATTGTTCCACCTCCAAGCGCATCGCACTGAGTTGCCCGGTAGTGGCGGCGAGACCAACATAGTGTTTGACCAACGCTTGGACTTCGGAAATTACCATCGGGTCGGGGCTGACAATTCTGGGAGTGGCGATCCGTTGTCGGGTGCCGGGGCGCACCTCGATGGTGAGATTGACCGTGCCGGAACCCGCATCCACCTCGCGTGCCGCCAGCAGAGCCTCCGCGCCCCAGTAGCCTTGGGCGTTGAGATCCTGGCGCAGGTAGGATAGGCCCGTTTCAATGTCGGCTTCACGAAAAGGAGGCAGCGGCGAAACAAACGAGCGATCTTTCTGCGTTGGCTTGGCATAGAGTTTTGCCAGTCTTTTCGCCTCAGCCGATGGCACCCCGTTGACGCGGACGCGGCCAAGCGAAAGTCGGCCACCCTCGTGCACGGTCAGCAGGATTTCCGAGCGACTGACGATTTTCCAAGCGACCTCGACATCGGCGTACCCTTCCTTGCGCAGTACCTGGCGCAGCAGGAAGGCCGCATCGTCAGCCCGCGAGGTCGAGGCGTCGCTGGATCTAACATGTTCTAACCGATCACCCAGCATTTCGATCACCTGCCCCTCACTGGTGCCGCGCATGCCGATAATCCGCACGCGCGTCTCCGCCATGACGACGCAGGCCATGCAAAGAAAAACAGCAATGGAGCACAGGTATTTCATCAGCGAAACGATAAGCGCCAGATGGCCAGCATGCGGGAGTCACCCGTCGCCCCGATCCCCGCGGATAGAAACCAGCGATCAGTTAGAGAGAGGGTAGCGGTGGAGAATGATTCGCTCGAGTAGGGATCGGTCTCGGCCACACTGAAATCAACCCGGTCAAGCAATGCCAGCAGCGGACGCAGCTGCTTGCCGAAGCGGAAGCGGCCGCGGCGCATTTCCTCCACCAGCAACTGCAAGGCGCGCGATGAGGCCGCCTGCGGATTCTCCAAGCCTGTGGTGGTTGTCCCAGTAGCTAGCAGGGTCATGATTTCATTCTCCGGTAGCGGCGGGCTAGAGGTGAGTACCAACTGCGGATTGGAAGCGCGGCCATAGGCGAAAAGGGTTACTTGGTAAGGACTGGGCTCTGCCGTGCCGCGGATTTCAAGCAGCGGGTCAAAGCCTGTCGCCGGAGTGAAGGTGGCCTTACCCGTGCGCACGGACAGAGTGCTGAATGGCAATGCTGCGCGAAAATCCTTGAGGGTGACCGTGCCGTCCGGCTGCGGATTGCCCAAGGTTCCACCGATGCGCACACGACCGCTGATCTCGCCCTTCGCCAAGTTGCCGCGGATCAGGACGGGTTCCAGACTGCGGAGAATGAGATTCAGGCCCCAGTTCCGATAGGGCTCCCGCAGAGAACCTACGGACACCCGAGGCGCATCGATTTTCGGCAACGCAGCTGCGCGCGGGGTGGTGAAAGGCATGCCGATGGGCAACAACTCGATGTCCCGATAGAAGATGCTATCCACCGTGCCGACCGTGCCGGAAAGAATCGCTTGCTGCCATGGACCTTGCAGGCGCAGGTCGGCATTGACGCGAAGGATCATAATCTCGTTTCGCGCCAGCGGCAGGTGATCTCCGCGCAGGCGAAGGTCAATCGTACCAGGCTTTCCCGCGGCATATGCAAGCGTGCCCTCGCCTCGAAAGCCTCCTCCAGCGACGTTGCCAGTTAGATTATTGAGGACGGCGCGATCGATAGCCAGATCCACAGTCGCCGCGAGATTTTCAATCGCAGCAAATGAATCATTCTTGAAGCGCAGACCGGCCTTGAAAAGTTGGATCATCCCCTTCGCCTCAGGCCGGTTCACAGTTCCTGATAGATCAGCGTTTGCTGTCACGATTCCAGAGATTTTATCCACTGCAGGCATCAGTGAGCTGAAACGGGAAAGATCCAGCCTTGGAAAATCGATGCGGCCCCTGAGTGATTCTCCTCGGAATTGATCCGGATGACGGGCCCACTCGGACGGATGATACGGCATCACCACTGACATCACCGCAGGCGCAAAATCGGGCGCCGTCGCCCTACCACTAAGCTCCAGACGACCGTCGCGACCTGCCAGTGTCAGCGTCAAATCCGCCGCTGGCAACTTGGGCTGCGCCGTCGCGCGAAGTCCTTTCAACTCCAACACGGCGTCGACTTTGGGGGCTGCATAGGTCCCTGAAACGCTCAGATCGAGTTGTCCGGTCGAGCGCGAATCAATCTTCTCAAAGGCCGGAGACCAAGCCTTGATCAGGCCCAGCGAGAGCACTTGGGATCGAAACCTAACGCTAACAGGCCGTGAGTCCTTGATGAGGGTCTCTCGCCAATTCGAGAAACTCTCAGGCAGCGGCAAGCTGGCGTTGCCCTCGGCGATGACTTGCTCGCCATCGCTCCAGCGAATTCGCCCCAGCTCTAACGAATGATCGGCAAGATTGGCGTCAAGAATCACCGACTGGCGGTTTGTTTGCAGCTGAAACCCCTTGGCTTCGAGGCTTGTGGGCCAATCATAGCGCACCTCGCCACTGGCTAGAATGGGCGCAAGCGTGCTGCGCGACCACGTCGCTTGTTCGATCGATAAATGACCGCGATGCTCGCCGACTTGCAATTTCCCGCTACCGCTCCACTTGCCTGTTAGTCCAACTCTGCCCTCAGGCTTAACCTTGAAAATCTTCAGCCAGCGGCTGATCCGGCCACTGTCGAATTGATTCAACTCCACCGCTGCCTGATAGCTTGCTGTCTTGGGCTGATAGGTTGCGGAGGCATTCAAGCCCTCAAGCGCGAGTTCGGCAGACAGTGGCTGGTCGATCTCCCAGCGGGCCGTCAGCGTGACCGGAGATGCGAGTGTCGAGTCCTGCGTTTTCACGACGACTTCCGCCGTTGCCGCGTGCGGGTGATTCCTGCGCATGGCGAGGTTGAAGGCGCCATCAATCCTCGATGGCGGGACCTCTGCTTCCGAGTCGATACGAGACGGCTGTGTCGTCAACTCGCGCAGCAACTTTGGAAGCTCTGGAATACTGAAAGCACCCTGCACATCGCCCAATATGATTTCCGTTTCCGATCGACTCACAGGAGCTGACGCCTCGACAGAAAACTCGCTGCCCAACCCCACGCCGCGGGCTGCAATACTGCTTCGGTCCGCACGGAGCTGTGCATCCAGACTCAGCCTAGACAGGCGGTTTCCTTTCCAATTGCCGTCTTCTAACAACAAGTGAAGTGTGCCTGTCGTTGCGGCGGGATGGGGAAAGACGTGATTCAGTTCCAGCGACAAGGAGCTAAGAGTCGCATTGGGAATCACGACACCGATGCGCTTCGCCACTTCCGCAATTTGCAGTTTACCACGGTCAAGGTCGACGTGAATGGACTCCAGCCCGGGCGAGGATTGAACCATCCACCGGGAATCATTCAAATTCACCTGTGCCACAAACGAAGGAGATCCGCCAACGGGCAACTGCAGGACAACCTCGTGCACACTCAGTCCCGGAAGCGGATCGAGGCGGGCGATCGTCAGGCGATCTTGGCTCCACTGAAAGGTGGACTGCTGGGCGGGCCACTGGTGACCCACCGCATCGGTGATAGTCCCCAGTTCGAATGAGAATTCATCATGGCCTGCGTGATGCGTTAGTTGACTGGAAGCAAGTCGAACGACCGGTTTTCCAGCGCGGGTGAAATCGAGACCGTCAATTTTCAGATCCAGTTCGAGTGGCACAAGGCGCCCGCGCAGCTTTTGCAAATTCCCGACCCACTTCTTCAGATCCACTGATGGCTTCTGATCCGCCTTAGCGATACCCAGCCGGAAGTCGGCGCGCAGGCCATCGATACTCAAGGACTCAATCCGTCCACTCAGACGATAACCGAGCACCAAGCGCTTCAAGGATAAGCTGGCCAATTGCTTATCACCCTCGATGCGCAAATTCCTAACGGTTAAACCGCGACTCAGTCGGCCATCGATCTCAAAGGTCCCGCGCAAGCCTGACTTCGAGAGCAAGTAGGTGGCCACCCGCGGCGCCATCCAGCGCAGACCCGGCCCATCCAACCAGACGAGTCCCAGCAACAGCACGCCCAGAACGCCCCAAATCCATCGCTTGCAGCGGCGGGGTTGGCGAGAGCCCGATCCATTGGGTATTAGTTGAGAGTCGGACAAAGCGGCTGCAATATCGCCTGCACTCGCTGCCGGGTCAATCTCGGTCGTGCTTTGGAATTGCCAATCTTTCATCGCCAAACTATTCCTAACGACATGGAACCCATCACCTTCACCCCCCTCTACATGGAACGCGTCTGGGGCGGCCGCGAGCTGGAACGCGTCTATGGCCGTTGCCTGCCCGATTCTAACAAGCCCTACGGCGAATCATGGGAAATTGTTGATCGCGAAGGGGAGCAATCCATCGTCGACCATGGCTCCTTCACCGACACCTCTCTCCACGAACTTTGGACCCAACACCGCGAGGAAATCTTCGGAGATGGCTTTGACAATCACCCGCACTTCCCGATCCTGATCAAGATTCTCGATGCCCGCGACGACCTTTCGATCCAAGTCCACCCGCCCGTCCACCTCGCCGCAGAACTTGGCGGCGAGCCCAAGACGGAGATGTGGTTCATCGCCGACTGCGATCCCGGTGCGAAACTCTACGTCGGCCTGAAGTCGGGCGTCACGCGTGCCGATTTTGAACAAGCCATCGCCGACGGCAGCGTCGCCGACTGTGCGCATGCCGTCTCCCCGAAACCCGGCGACTCGATCTTCATCGCCTCGGGCCGCCTGCACGCCATCGGTGCCGGATTCCTCATTCACGAGATCCAGCAGAACTCGGACACCACCTACCGCGTGTTCGACTGGAACCGCCTCGGCCTCGACGGTAAACCGCGCGAGCTTCACGTCGCAGAGTCCCTCGCCAGCATCGACTTCAACGACTTTGAGCCGAGTATGGATCAGCCCATCGGCGACACCCTCGCCAGCTGCGAGTACTTTAAAACTGACCGCAAAATCGTGCGACAGGGTCAAACCATCACCAATCCTCAGGATGATCGATTCTCCATCGTCTCCGTGGTCGATGGCCAATTGGAAAGCGTCGCGGGCCGTCGCTATGCAAAAGGAAGTTTCCTCCTAGTCCCGCGCAACAGCCAACCGCTCAAAGCGACCGAGGACTCGGTCCTACTGCAAATCACACTGCCGCACTGAGACAGCGGATAAGCGCCTCCCCTCAGGCCGGCGGCGCATCCAGCGCAGACACGTCGCCGATGCTTGGCGCCGAGGAATCTTCCGAACTCTCCTTATCGCGCTCACCAGCGGCCTCGAGCTTCTGTTTGCGCTTCTCTTCTTTTTTTGCCTTTTTATCCAATTCTCGGCGGCGTTTTTCGAATGCGTAGTTGGGAGTGGCCATAATGAGCGCAGCATATCACCCACCCCACTGTTATGCGAGCAGCGAAATTATTTTTTTCAATTTCGCTCAGGCGTGACCTTTGCCGCCTCACCCGATCGAATAGGGTTTATTTTGCACGATGCTGTCCGTGGCTGCGTTGCATTTTGCACGACTCCGCGGGCGCGCCCCTCGGACACACCCCAGCAACAAGGCGATGGGTGGAGCTTGGCCCATATTCTGCAATAAGGGTAGTACTTACACTCAAAGCCATGCCTTCCATCAACCCAGTCACCCGCTCGGCCGCAGACCCACCTTCACCTATGGCACCACCCTATGTGGATGAAGACGACGACATGGCCATGCTTCAACAGGGGCTCGATACCGCTGAGAATGAAATCCGCGATGCCGTCGCTGATGCCTATGAGGCCAGCGCCCGTCTGAGCAATAACCCCACCGAGATGCTCAACGACATCGACTTCACCGAGGCAGAAGAACCCTCCGCCACACCCGAGCTTGCCGCCATGCATGTCGAGTACATTCCCACCGATGAAAAGGAGCGTTTCACGCGGAGGCACGCCACCAGCAGGCCCAATTGATCGTCCAGCCCAACGCCGCTGAAAAGGCTTTGATGATTTCCTCAATCTCCCATCGGTGAGTTCACCAAAGCTTTCCGACTCCTGATAGGAAGGGACATTGAGGAGATACTCGCGGTCAATTGGGGGACTTTCGCGGTCGACGGGTGGGCTTGTGCGGCCGACGGCATGACTCCTGCGGTCGACGGCAGAGCTTCGCGCGCTCCGGGCTGTTAGTGGCTGATTTCCAGGATTAGCGCGCTACAGGGGGCGAGGTCGGGGAGGGCCAGTTCGCCGAGGACCGATTGGCCGGACCAGGCGGAGTCGAGCCGATCGGTAAACTTCCATACTTGCTGGGGAGAGCGACCGAGAAATTGCCGCGCATGCTCGGGGATGCTGACTTTGGCACCGCGCAAGGTCTCCGATCCGTGGAAGTTGGCGACGACGAGAAAGGACTGTTGGCTTTTCGGATCGTGCCGCAGGAAAGCGTAGAGCCAATGGCCAGAGACGGCATCCTCTCCCACCCGGCCGAAGCACGGGTTATCCTTGTTAGCGTGGTTGAGTCCGTAGAACTCGCCCTGCGTAAATGCCGGTGACTGGGTCACATGGATCAGCCTGCCATACCACTCGCGCAGCGCCTTTTGATCACCAATCAAGCGACCCCCGTCGTATTTGCCGCCATTGACCCACTTGAGGAATTCCGGCATCGCCCCATAGTCAAAGATCGAAGTTCGTCCATTATCACCGCAAAACCCTTTCGCTTCGGTAGCCGGTTCGCCGATTTCCTGGCCGTGATAAAGCATGATCGGCCCGCGCCCCATGGCGAAGAGAACCGCGGAAACGGGGCGCCCGACATGCATGCCCAGCCCTCCCCACTCGTTGGGGTTGGCCAGTCGGACCTCGTCGTGATTTTCCGCATAGCGCAGCGACTGATGGAATCGCCCACCCGTGAAAATCGATGAATCGAGATCGTTCGCCCACTTTCCAGAGTCATAGATTCCTTCGAGAACGTCGTAGCTCGGGTCATCATAGACGGCATCGAAACCGGCATCGAGAAGCTCATCGAGGACGTGACCATTCGTCACCTTTGCGGGGTCGTTGTTGTAGGCTTCGGCGCAGAAAAAGACATCGGCCTGACGAGATCGGGCGCGGTTGAGCGCCCAGCGCCAGAATTCCATCGGCACGAGGTGGGCCATATCCGCGCGGAATCCATCCACGCCTAGACCCTGCCAGTAGGCAAGGATCTGATCCATCGTCCGCCAGGTCTTTGGGACCTCGCCAACATCCGCAGCGGGTCCGGGAAGATGGGCTGAAGAATGGTCTTGGGTGAAATCATAACCGTAATTGAGCTTCACCGTTTCATACCAGTCGTGAATGGACGGGGCCCAAGTCACGGCATTATTACCCGTGACGCGGCCATAATCCGTCTCGGGCGCGTAGCGTCCATCGCAGCCGGGAATGGCAGCCGTCGGCAGCTTAAGCGGCGGACCACCGCCAGCATCGTCCGGGCGCAGGTAGTAGAAATGATTGTCGCGGTGAAAAAATACACGGCGGTCATCGCCCTGCCCGAATGACTCGTTCGGCCTGACGTCTGAGACATAGGAACGAGCCACGTGATTGGGCACAAAATCAATGATCACCCGCAATCCGAACGAGTGACAACGGCCTAACAAACATTGGAATTCGTCGAGACGATTTTCCGGATTTTGCGCATAGTCCGGACAGACATCGAAGTAGTCTTTGATGGCGTAGGGACTGCCGGCGATGCCTTTCAAGAGATCAGAATCATCGGCGGGGCGCGTGGGATAGGCGGTGCCGCTGGCTTGCTCGATCACCCCGGTGAGCCAGAGGTGGGTGAAGCCCATCGCTTTCAAAGAAGCCAAGGCCACCGCGTTGATATCATCGAATTTTCCACAGCCGTTTTCGGCTAGAGTGCCGTTGAGGACTCTTTCTTCGCGGGTATTACCAAAGGTCCGAACCATGAGCTGATAGATCACGGGCCGAACACGATTGGCAGCCTGTCCTTCAGTCATGAATCACGGCCTTCCTTGCTTCGCTCTTCGCGGATCACGGCGAGCGCGTCGTACAGGGCGAACAAGATCACGCAACAGGTCGCGACCGCGCAGCCACCCCACCAAAGAAGCACACGCCACGGACTTTCCCAAATCCAGTCCGAGATCCCCCACTGTCCGATAGCAATCCCCACCAAGGTCAGCACGACCATGCGAGCCAACCACTTACGGCGCTCCCCGCGATCCCGAAGAATTGCCTGCGCAAGAGTGGTGCTCTCGTTCCATGAATTTGGCTGGGATGGGTCCATGCGAATCTGACAGCCGACATTAAGGCATTCCGAGCGGCAAGACCAGAGTCAAATACCACTCCCACAGCCGCCACGCACCGAACATCCAGGCCACGGCGCCCATCGCCAAAAATGGCCCGAATGGCAGTTGCTTGCCAAAACCAATCCGCCCGATCAATGCCGCGATGATCGCAAAAATCGACGCCGCAAACAGCGAGAATAAAACGCCCGTCCACCCGAAAAACGCGCCGATCATACCCAGCAAATGCACGTCTCCCATGCCCATTGCCTCGCGCGGAATCACCGCCCGAGTCGCCATGCCATCCAGCGATTTGATCTGCGCCAAGTGATGAATCGTCCCATCGGGCAGCTGGATGTCCAGCTCGCGAATGACCAAGGGACCACCGCCTACGGACTCACCGCTCACTTTGATTTCAGTGGCTTCGACCAAAAGTCGGTCGGCCTTGCGTGAAAAAATGTCCCACCACGGGATCGACTCGCCATCGATGACGAAGTGCATCGGGTCCTGATCATTTTCTGGCTCCTTGAGCGACCAGGCGACAGGCCGATCAAAAGACAGCGACTTTTTACCAAAGGCCATTTTCCCGAGTTCGACGACCAGCCACAAGCCGCAAAAACCCAAGACCCAACCGATGCCGCCCTGCTTCAAGCCGGCGAGCCCATTGCCCGCCTCACCTGCCAGCACGGGCAAGTGAGGCCAGACCACACACGCGACAAGTCCGACCGCGCTGCCAGTCCATGTCAGAGCGATCGGGATCATCAAGTGCTCAGCATCGATAAAGGTCACGGCAACAAGCAAAGCGACCAAACCCCATAAACAAACGACCACTGCCGCCGAGTATGGGATAAAGCACCACCACACGGCCGTAAATAAAATCGCCGTCAACAGCTCCACCCCGAAGTAACGAAACGCAATCGGTGACCGACATTCCTTGCATTTTCCGCCTAACCACAGCCAGCTGATGAGTGGCAGATTCAAACACAGCGGAATGGACTTCTTGCACTGTGGGCAGAAAGAGCGCTTCGGCTTATTGACGGAAAGGCCCAGCGGCAAGCGATAGATCACGACGTTGAGAAACGAGCCAATGCAGGCACCGATCAAGAATGCGGGAATGAGCCAAATCCAATGCTCAAGCGGCGGGTATTGGGGTAGATTAAACAAGGTGCCACTATTGAAGCCAACCGCAGGCAACTGCCAAGAAGAAAGGTGCCTTTCCCTTCGCAACAACGCCCACCTTGGGCTATCTTGTCAGTTCCCGCAAAATGATCTGGAACTACCTCAGAAACTCGGTCGCATGGATCGTGGTCGTTGGCTTTGCAACGACCACCGCTCTCTGGCAGGCACAACCGAGCATCATGAGGCTGTCCCAATCAAGCCGCCCGCTGCAGCCTCCCGCGAAAATCAGGCATGCCGTCCGACCGCTGGCGCCGCAAGACACCGTTGATCTGGCCGCAGACTACTTTGATCGTTGCCATAAAGGCCTCACCCCGCGTGAAATCCAATGGATTCTCGACGACTTCATCAATGCTGGACTCGATCGCGACCCACGCAGCTCCTCGCCTGAGGAACAACTCGCACACCGAAGAGCCCAGTGCCGCTGGTACCACGACGCGCTCAAAGAAGGGCTTCATCTAAGTCGCGAACAATCGGCCCAAGTGATGGCAAAACTCGCCGAACGCGTCGGCGATGTGAAGACGGGATTTGGACCAGACGATCCTACACTCCAGCCATGGAACCTATGCGACCCATCGCCCGCCCAAGAAAAAATCACCCGCAAATGCATAGTGGAGCCTTGGACAAATGAAACATCGATCCCTCCGAATGCTGCCAAATTTCGATCCGCAGCCACGGTTTTTCCTTTCTCTGATCCGCTACCATTCCCCGCTGACGAAAATCCACTCGAGATGCAGATGGATCATTCGGCGGAGCTGCTCATCTCCCAAATCTGTTGCCTCCATCCCGTGCAGTTAAAGCTGTTACTGCTCTTTGAGCCCGCCAAGAGCATGCAGATCCATCAGGCCTTGGAATTCTTAGAACCCTAATGTTCACGATAATATCAGGCAGACCGAGCAGACCGATTGTGATGGCAGTCACAAACAAAGAAATCGCGTTGATTTGAATTTGTGATAAGATTACCGAGCCTCCCCCCCGATGTTGTGATCTCCCTCCCATCCAGCCTCTATCAAACCGACACCATCGCCTATTTCTCGATGGAGATCGCCATGGATCCGGGGATGCCAACTTACAGCGGCGGCTTAGGAATACTCGCCGGTGATACGGTGCGCGCCGCGGCGGATCTATCTGTACCGATGATCGCCATGACCCTACTGCATCGCAAAGGCTACTTCCGCCAGCGACTCGACCCCAGCGGTTGGCAAACCGAAGAATCCATCAGCTGGGATGTGGCCAAGTTTTGCCGAGAGTTACCAGAGCGCGTAAAAGTCGGCATCGAAGGCCGTACCGTCCATTTACGCGCTTGGCAATATACCGTGACCGGCATCAGCGGCCATCTCATACCCGTGATCCTTTTGGATGCGGACCTACCGGAAAACACCGAGTGGGACCGCGCCCTCACCCATCATCTCTACGGTGGCGATTCCCATTACCGGCTGTGTCAGGAAATCATCCTCGGCATGGGTGGCATCCGAATGCTCCGCGCCCTCGGCCACCATCAAGTGCGCCGCTACCATTTGAACGAAGGCCACGCTGCTCTCTTAGGCGTGGAATTGCTGGATGAGCGGGCGCACTTTTTCGGCCGCAGCACATTCAACTCGGACGATGTCCAAGTCGTTCGCGAACAATGCGTCTTCACCACCCACACGCCCGTCCCTGCGGGCCACGATAAATTCCCCCTCGACCACGTCGCCCATGTCCTCGGTCGCAATGACCTCTACTCGATGCCCGAGGTCTACTGCTGCGACGACGAGTTGAACATGACCTACCTCGCGCTCAATCTCTGCCACTACGTGAACGGAGTGGCCAAAAAACATGCGGAAGTTTCGCAACAAATGCTCACCAGCCACAATGGAACGCATCACTATCAGATCGATTCCATTACCAACGGCGTCCATCTCGGCACTTGGGCCGCACCGTCATTTGTTGAAATGTTCGACTGCCACATTCCCGGCTGGCGCACCGACAATTCCAGCCTGCGCAACGCCCTGCGCATTCCCAAAGAAGAAATCTGGCAGGCGCACCAAGTCGCCAAAATCCATACCATTGACGAGGTCAACCGCCGGACCAACGCCCACTTCAACCCCGACGTCTTCACCCTCGGCTTTGCCCGCCGCGCCACTTCCTACAAGCGCGCCGATCTCTTGCTCAGTGACCCGTCGAGACTCCGCGAAATTGCCAACCGCGTCGGCCGCCTCCAAATCATTTTCGCGGGTAAAGCCCACCCACGTGATGATGCAGGCAAGAAAATCATTCAGGACATCTTCCAGTCACGCGACACCCTACGCCCCGAAGTCCTCATCGTTTACCTCGAAAACTATGACTGGGAGCTCGGCCAAATGCTCACCTCGGGGGTCGACCTCTGGCTCAACACCCCCCAGCCACCGATGGAAGCCAGCGGCACCAGTGGCATGAAGGCCGCCCTCAATGGGGTGCCAAGTCTCAGCGTGCCCGACGGTTGGTGGATCGAAGGCTGCATCGAAGGCTTCACCGGATGGTCCATCCAAGACGCCCCCCAAGACGCCGCCTCATCCCTCTACCATCAACTCGAAAACGTCGTCATCCCGCTCTACTATCAGAATCGCGATCGCTTCATCGAAGTCATGCGCCATGCCATCGCCCTCAACTCCTCCCACTTCAACACCCAGCGCATGGTCCAGGAATACATCCTCAAAGCGTATTTCGAGTGACTAACCGGCAGGCGCCTACCCCCAGAAAGGCAAAAGCCGCTGAAATCAATTGAATTCAACGGCTTTCATTGGTTGCGGGAGTAGGATTTGAACCTACGACCTTCAGGTTATGAGCCTGACGAGCTACCTGGCTGCTCCATCCCGCGATTTTAACCATGCGCCATACGGCGCGGGGCGGCATAGTTACGAGCGACGGACCGAAGTTGCAAGGGAAATTTTGCCATCCTTTGAATTTCGTGCTCTTGTCGTGGCAAGATGATTTCCAGTCCGCCCACCATCATTCTTTCCGCGAGCCGCTGGCAAGAGCTGGCAACCGCGCACTTGGCGCGGGCACAGCGGCATACCTTGGCGGCGAGGCGGCGGCGCGACTTTGGCGAGATCCACCCGGTGGAAGATTTTCTGTTCCAGTATTACCCGTATTCCTTTGCGCTGCTCGAGGTCTGGCAGCCCGGATACGGGGTCGCGGTTGAGTGGCCGGAAACCGTGCAGTCCCCTGCCCCGCCGTTGCCTTTGACCGGGCGCTATTACTCGCAGGAGGGCAGTTGCTGGTTTGCCGATCCCGGGCGTTTGTCGGAAAAGGAACGCGAGCGCCTGCGCTGGATCTCGGAGTTGTTAGAAGCGACACGCGGCCGACTGCCAAACTTCGCCTGCCACGGGCTGCACGAATGGGCGATGGTCTACCGCGGCAAGGAGGTGCGGCACGAGAAGACGACCGCCCTGCGCCTGCCCCAGGCGGAAATCGACGCACTGGTGGAATCGCGGGCCATCTGCTGCTCCCACCACGACGCGTTCCGTTTTTTCGCGGCGGAAGCCCGACCACTCAACCGGCTCCAACCATCGCTGGAAAGCCGCGTCGATTTTGAACAACCGGGTTGCGTCCACGCGAATATGGACCTCTACAAGTGGGCCGCCAAATCCATGCCGTGGATCGGCTCCGAGCTGTTGCTCGATTGCTTCGAGCTAGCCATCGAACTGCGCGACCTCGACATGCGGGCCAGCCCCTACGACCTCAGTGCATGGGGATGCCAACCGATCCGCATCGAGACCGCCGAGGGCCGCCGCGCCTATGAAGCCGAGCAACGAAAGTTGGCAATGAAGGCGATGCCGCTGCGCGATCAGCTCATCGCGTCCCTAGCCCAGACCCTGGGACTCTAAACTCCCTGCCAGCCCAGCTTGAGCCGCAGCGCTTCGTAAAACGAGCGCCCCTCGAGCTGAAGCAAGTGGAAGGAACGGTCAGCCTTTTTCACCACCAGGCGGTCGCCTGAGCTGACGGGCATGTTGTCGCGACCATCGACCGTGAAAATCGTCGGGCCGCCATCGCGGTCTTCCGCCGAGAGCTCCACCGTCGAATCATCCCCCAGCACCAACGAGCGCTGGCTCAGACTGTGCGGACAAATCGGCGTAATCACGAACACCGCCGCACTTGGGTCGATTAATGGACCGCCAGCGGAAAGCGAATAGGCCGTCGAACCCGTGGGCGTCGCGATGATCAAGCCATCCGCGCGATAGTGATTGAGTAGCTCGCCATTGACGCGCGCGCACAAGGAAACCAAGCGCCCCGTATCACCGCGGGCCAGCGTAACCTCGTTGAGCGCGACGAAAGATTCCGCGGGCTTGCCTTGGCGGTGGATGGTGGCCTGTAGCAGCGTGCGCACACTCGTCGTGTAACGGCCCTGCGCGATGGCGGCCGCGAAGACATCAAGTTCGTTGTCCTTACAACTCGTCAGAAACCCTAGATTGCCAATATTGATGCCCGCCACCGGTTTCTGGAAATCGCCCAACCGTGCAAGCGCATGCAACATCGTCCCGTCGCCGCCGAGTACGGCCGCCACTTGCACATGGCTGGAAAACTCCGCCGCTGGAATGCCGACCTCTCCCACCAGACTGGCCGTCTCCTGATCCAACACCGTCGTGCAGCCTTGAGCGGCCAGCGCCGCCCGCAGTGCGTGCAGCGTCGGAAGCGATTCCGGCTTGTGGGGATTGACGAAGATTCCGATGTTCACGTGGCGATTGTCTGACAAATGATTGGGATCGACGGGCAAACCGTTCAATCAGTTGGTCTGCTTCTAAACGAGAATCACCGCCGACGCCACGAAGTTTTTCCACTAAACCCACCTCGCAGGCTTGCCATCAAGAAATTTGAACCATAGATGGACGCGGATAGACACAGATAACAAAAGGGATTGAAGACCGAACGGCTGATTATGTCGCTTGCCCAATTCCTCAACATCTCTCCCCATCTGCGTGAATCTGCGTCCATCTGTGGTTAGAATGAATCTCTTCCAATCGCCCCCTCCCAGCCGATCCGATATCGACATCGCCACTTTCCCACCACACTCTAACGCCACTGGCCCACGCCAATGAACCCAATCAAAAATTCCCATGGAACTCATCACTGAAGCCCTGAAAAATCCATTCACCTGGGGCCTGCTACTCGGGCTACTGGTTGCCGCCTTCCTCTGGAAAGGCGGTTTCACCGCTCGCCGCAACCTCGCCCGCGAACTCAAGCGCGCTGAGGCGGAAATAAAAAACCTCCAAAGCCACCTCAGCACGCATCTCAAAATCAACGCCAGCGGCAATGAGTCTCTCCAAACCGAACTCGAATCCTTCCGCCAGCAAAACACGATCCTCCGCGCCAATATAGCCTCGCTCCGACAAAAAACCAGCGGCGCCGAACAACGACTCCTTCATGTCTATGAAGTCGCCATCCGCACCATGCGCGAGCAAGCCCCAGGCTTTGCCCCCGTCTGGGAAAATGCCCTCCGCCAAGGCGAAGCCGAAGCCAGCGCACAAGACAGCGGCTTCCAAAAAATCGTCCGCCGCATCATGCCACGCTTCGGCCGTTCACAGCCATCACTCATCGTCACCGACGATTCCTCCAGCCACTCCTAGATCAATCCAAATAGGGATTGTTCAGGGCTTCCTCGCCAATCGTCGTCGAAGGCCCGTGCCCCGGAAACACTCGCGTCTCCTCCGGCAGCGTCATCAGATGACGCGCGATGCCGCCTAGCAACTGCTCGGTGCTCCCACCCGGCAGGTCCGTCCGCCCGATCGACCCCGCAAACAGGGTATCCCCCGAAAAAAGCACCCCCTGCCCCACGAGGTGAAACGTCACGCTGTCCAGCGAATGCCCCGGCACATGGGCCAGCGCGATTTCCAGACCCGCGATCCGCAGCGGCTCCGTCATTACAAAATGCTGGTCGATCTCGAAGGGTGTCACCGCGATCGGCATCCCCCACGTCCGCGCGGGCTTTTCCAAGGTCAGCTCCGCCGAGTAATCCTCAAACGCATGCAGCCGCGCCCCCTGCACCTTCAGCGCTGCAGCGTCCATCACATGGTCGTAATGCTGGTGCGTCAGCAGCACATCGTCCACCCGCACTCCGCGCTGCGCCAGCCAGTCCGTGATCCCCTGCGGCGCATCGATCAGCAGGTTACCATTGGGAGTTTCGACAAGATAGCCATTCGTCTGAACGAAGCCGCCGGTGTAGAGGGAGATTTTCATGAGTGACGAGAAACTGAACCACCCCGACCCACAAGGCAAAGCGAAACCATCGGCATTTATGGAGCGCATTCATGGAGCGCTCGCTTTAGCTGGCGAGATGGGTGCCTTTATCTAGCAACCGCTCAGTTCGCAGCGGCGTGGCCAAGCCGACTAAAGTCGGCGCTCCATTCGGCGCTCCCCCCAAAGAAAAAGCGCCATGCCCGTGAGACGGACAAGGCGCTTGGCTGGATCGGGAATCCGTTAGGATGCTCAGGCTTTCTTGCCGCGCTTGGCGAGGAAGAGCATGAAGGCGCCAAAGACGAGCAGGACGATGCCCCACTCGATGTTGACGTTTTTGCCGAGGGATTTGACATACATCTCGCTGTCATTGCGGGTGAGCCAACCGAAGACGGTGAGGATCAACCCAAACAGGGAAAAGAGGATACCGATGGGCAGACGGAGGTCGAAGTTCATAGGATGTGGTGTGGGTGAGGTATTACCAGAAGATGATGTTGAGGGCGACTGCGATCAGCAGCACGACACTGCCGACAACGGCGGGTCGCTTCCAGAGGGGTTCGCCTTCTTCCTTGAGCTTATCGGTCAGGGAGTAAACCAGGCCCTTCAGTTCGGCGTCCGTCTTGGTGCGGGTGGTAAGGAGGGAAATGACGACGGTCAGGACAAAGCAGACCGACCATGCAACGATGGCGAGCCAGAAGTTCTGGGCCATGCTGGAGGTAAACTGGAAGTGAGTGTTGATCCATGCGCCTTTGATCCATGGGATCGTTTGGCCGACTTCAAGGATCTGAGGAGCACTGATGCCGTGGAAAATCACCGCGGCGATGGTGCCGAGCAAGAGACCAAAGAAGGCGCCGTGGCCAGTGGCCCGTTTCCAAAACATGCCGAGCAGGAAGGTCGCAAACACCGGCGCGTTGACAAAGCCGAAGACCAACTGGAGGAAGTCCATGATGTTGTTCACGTTCTTCGCGACATAGGCAAAGCCGATGGAGATCACGATGCCAGCCACGGTGGCAAACTTGGCCATCCACATGTAATGGGAGTCGGATTTGCCCTTGCCGATGTAGGACTGATAGATGTCATAGGTCCAAACGGTGTTGAACGCAGTGACGTTGCCAGCCATACCGGACATGAAGGAGGCCATCAAGGCGGTGAGCGCAAGGCCCAGCATGCCGGTAGGCAGGTAGTGGGCGATCAGCGAAGGAATAACGAGGTTGTAGTCCGTTTCGCCAGTGACGCCGACGGGAATGCCGTAGTTTGATCCAGCCTTGGCAGCCAGTGCGAGGGCGATCATGCCGGGAACAATCACGATGATCGGGAAAAGCATTTTAGGGATCGCGCCGATGATCGGAGTGCGGCGGGCATCGCCCATGGTCTTGGCGGCCATCGCCCGTTGGACGACGAGGAAGTCGGTGCACCAATAGCCGAAGGACAGCACAAAACCGAGACCGAAGACCATGCCGAACCACTCGACACCCATCGGGTTAGCGGAAGCGGTTCCCATGTATTTCCAGGAGTGGGCGAACTCAGGCTTCATCGATGCCATCATGCCATTCCAGCCACCCAGATCGTTGAGTCCGATGATCACTAGGGGCGCAAAGCCGAGAACGATGAGGAAAAACTGCAGCACCTCGGTGTAGATGGCCGAGGAAAGACCACCTTTGAGCACATAGGCGAGAACCACAATGGAGGAGACGATCAGCGAGAAGTTGTAATCCCACTTCAAGAGCAGATGGAGGAGCGCCGCGAGTGCGTGCAGCGAGGCGCCGGAAGATGCCACCGTCATCAACGCAAAGGAAACCGCGTTGAGGCCGCGAGTTTTTTCATCGAAGCGGAGTTTCAGGTACTCCGGCACCGAGCGGGCGCGCGAGCCGTAATAGAAGGGCATCATGAAAATCGCGAGGAAGATCATCGCTGGAATCGCCCCCACCCAGTAGAAGTGCGAGGTCATGATGCCATACTTTGCACCCGACGCAGCCATGCCGATCACTTCCTGCGCGCCGAGGTTGGCGGAAAGAAAGGCCAGACCGGTAACCCACACCGGGATCGATCGGCCGGAGGTGAGGAAGTCGGAAGCCGACTTGACGTGCTTTTTGAGCACGAAGCCGATGACGATGACGACTAGGATATAGGCGAGGAGGATCAAGTAATCGACGGTATGAAGATCGATCTTGGGTGCTGCTGCCGCAGCGGCAGCGAGGATGGAAATGGACGGAATGCCTATCATGTTTTTTTCGGTTAGTTTGCTAAAAAAGGAATGCCCCTCACTGTGTCAACAAGGGGAGCATTGTACTTAGATTCTGTATTACTCAGCGGAGAATTTGTGGATCATCGTGTGTTTATAGGTTTCGCCGGGGCGAAGCACGGAGGATGGGAACGATGGGTGGTTAGGTGCGTCTGGGAAGCCTTCGGTCTCCAAGCAAAGCGCAGTGCGGTGAGCGTATTTAACGCCGCCTTTGCCGGTTGCAGTACCATCAAGAAAGTTGCCGCCGTAGAACTGAATCGCAGGTTGGTTGGTAGAAACCTCCATGACGCGGCCAGACTTGGGGTCTTTCAGGCGAGCGGCAAGCTGCACGCCCTTGTGCTTTTTAAGAACCCATGCGTGGTCGTATCCGGCGCCGAACTTGAGGGCCTCGAAATCCGCATTGATGCGCTGGCCGATGACCGTTGGCTTGGTGAAATCCATGGGAGTTCCCGCTACTGGGGCGATCTCGCCGGTTGGAATCAGGCCGGCATTGGTTGGCAGATACGCCTCCGCATTGAGGGTGAGGACTTCATCATTGATCGTCTGGGTGGGATCGCCGGAGAGATTCCAGTACGAGTGGTGCACTAAGTTGAGAATCGTAGGAGCATCGGTGGTGGCTTTGGCTTCCCACTTCAGCTCGTTGTCATTGTTGAGCGAGTAAGTGACTTTGACCGAGAGATTGCCGGGGTAACCTTCCTCACCGTCCTTGGCGGTGTAGGTGAACTCGACCGCGTTGCCATCGACGGGTTTGCCAGACCACACCACTTTATCGAAACCCTTCAGGCCGCCATGCAAGGCGCACGGGATGCCGCCGGGATGATTATTGGTGGCGATGCTGTAGTTTTTGCCATCGAGAGTGAATTTGCCGTCCTTGATGCGGTTGCCGAAGCGTCCGACGGTAGATCCGAAGTACGAGGTATTGGTCAGCCAGCCTTCCAAGGTGTCATAGCCGTGGGTGAGATCGGCCAGTTTGCCGGATTTGTCCGGAGTTTCCATCGAGACGAGGATGGCACCGTACTCGGTGACCCGGGCTTTGACGCCATTTTTGTTAGTGAGGGTAAAGATCTTCACTGGGTGCCCATCAGGCATCGATCCAAAAATCTCTTCTTTGACTTCAGTTTTACCGGTCATTGCACGACTGTTCTCACAGGCGAAGATGCCAAAGGCGAGCGCAGAAAGAAACAATTGGGTTTTGTTCATGCACGGATAGATCTGAAGAATATTTCGCCAGATGCCAAGGGATAAATATCTCCCAAATGGATGATGACGCGACGCGCTGTGCATGATAGATCCACGGGTATGACGAATCCCGATGACTGGAAATCAAGATTGGGCAGCATTCTAGCCGATTTCGGCTGCCAGACCGGAACCATTCACCAATCCGCGGGCGACGGGACTACTCTAACGCTTGTTAGCCAGATCGGGGTACCGGATCACCTGCTGGACAAAATTACTAGCATTCCCTTCGGCAAGGGCATTGCCGGTGTGGCCGCCGAGCGCAAGGAACCCGTGGAACTCTGCAATCTCCAACAGGACCTGGGTGGCATCGCCAAAGCCGATGCGCGACAAACGGGTGTCTCCGGATCTCTCGCGGTTCCGATTTTTTCCGAGAGCTCGGGGAAGGTCATTGGCACGCTCGGGATCGGGAAGTTTGCCCCATATGCGTTCACCACCGTTGAAAAAGAACGCTTGGCAGATCTCGCTGCAGAAATCGGCGACTGTTTTGAATACAAAGCGGGCTGAGGTGATTGACCCAGCCGAGGAAGTCATTATGGTTTGGCCATGACAACAGTGGAATCAGCGACGAAGATTCTCGACACGATGCTCGGGCACTTGGGCATGACGGCGACCATTGAAGTTCAAGAAACCCATGACGGCCCCTGCCTGCAGATACACTCGACACAGAGCGAGACGATCATCGGCCACGATGGCGACCGACTCGACGATCTCCAATACCTGGTCAACCGCATCCTCCGTAGACATTTCCCCAACGCCGAGCGCATCAAG
Source organism: Verrucomicrobiota bacterium (assembly GCA_037134575.1). Classification (GTDB taxonomy): domain Bacteria; phylum Verrucomicrobiota; class Verrucomicrobiia; order Verrucomicrobiales; family Akkermansiaceae; genus Luteolibacter. The sequence continues at coordinate 32,264 of JBAXLW010000009.1, forward strand.
GTGGATTGCGAGCACTTCCGTTCCATCCAAGAAGACCGGATGACTGCAGAGATCAAAAGCATTTCCGAGCGCGTCAAGGCCAGCGGCAGGCCCTTCCAGATGCGCCCGCTCAATGCCTACTACCGCCGGCTAGTTCACAATATCCTCGCCGCCGACCCACAAATCCTTTCCCATTCGCCTCAAGGGGAGGAGCGGCTCAAGCGCATCACCATCTCCCTCAAACCCAGCCCTGCCTCCAACCCATGAAAAAATTCTTCTTTGACTGCGGCACCCGCGACGCCACCGCCTCGTTCGGAATTTTCGCCCTGCGACTCATGGTAGGGCTAATGATGTTGATCGGTCACGGTATTCCCAAGCTGCTCCACTTCTCGACCTATCAAAAGGAGTTCTACGTACCGGACATTTTCCCACTTAGCCTGATGTCCCATGCGGTGAGTCTGAGTGCCTGCATCGCAGGCGAAGTGGTGGCCTCCGTGTTGATCATTGTCGGCCTCGCCACCCGCCCGGCGGCTTTCGTATTCGCCTTTGGCATGGTGGTAGCGGCCTTTGGCGTTCACGACACTGCACCTTGGTTTCAATCGGCCACGCCCGGCGCCACCAAGGAACTGGCGCTGATGTATCTCATCCCGGCTATCGCCATCATCCTATCAGGTGCCGGTTCTTATTCATCAGACGCCACCCTTTACAGGGACCCAAAGCGCCGCCGCTGGTGAACCGCTATGGAAACCCACCGTCTCGTCCTGCCCGGCGATCTCAACCACTACGGATTCCTCTTCGGTGGCCGCCTGTTGGCATGGATTGATGAAGCATCCTGGATCGCCGCCAGCCTCGACTATCCGCACTGCCAGTTCGTCACCATGGCGATGGACACCGTGGAATTCCACCACAGCGTGCGCGATGGCACGATTCTGAGAATCTCCTGCGCCCTCGATCGCGAGGGCACCACCAGTGCGACCTATGCCGTCACTGTCATCGACGAAAAAGCCGGTGCCGTGCCGATTTTTTCGACTCGCGTGACCTTTGTCAGCGTGGATGATGCTGGACAAAAGCGCAGTATCCGTGGCTAAACCGCGCGGCATCTCACCCACCTCGCCTTGGAACCTCTGATCGAAACCGTTGACATCGTCCTACCCTTGGGCAAATCCGAGGACGATGCCGCCCGCCGCCAAGCAGCTGCCGCCAAACTCGGCGTTTCCGCCGCGCGCATCGGCGGGATCAAACTGCGCAAGCATTCGATCGATGCCCGCCAACGCGAAGTCAAAGTTCAGTTGCGCCTCGATGTCGCGCTCGATGCACCCCAGCCCCCGGATGAAACTCCGCAGTGGTCGGTGCCCGCGCTCGGTGCACAGGCCAGGCCCGTCATCATCGTCGGCTGTGGACCGGCTGGAATGTTTGCCGCGCTGCGCTGTCTGGAAAACGGCCTCAAACCCATTCTTTTGGAACGCGGCAAGGACGCCAGCGCGCGGCGTTTCGATCTCGCCCCGCTGCTGCGCGAAGGCCGCGTGATCGAGGAATCCAACTACTGCTTTGGCGAAGGCGGTGCGGGGACTTTCTCTGACGGCAAGCTCTACACCCGCGCCACCAAACGCGGCCCCGTCGCCAAGGTTTACGAAGTGTTAGTCGCCCACGGTGCGCCGGAAGTCATCCTCACCGATGCCCACCCGCACATCGGTTCCAACCTGCTGCCCAACGTCGTCAAGGCGATCCGCCACTCGATCCTGCAAGCGGGGGGCGAAGTCCACTTCCAAACCAAGGTCGTCGACTTCCTCACCACTGGCGACCAGATCCGCGGCGTGCGCACCGCCACAGGCGAGGAAATTCTAGCAGACTCCGTCATCCTAGCCACCGGCCACTCCGCGCGCGACATCTACCGCCTGCTCGCCGAGAAACAAATCTTGTTAGAAGCCAAGCCCTTTGCCGTCGGCTTCCGCATCGAGCACTCACAACCCTTCATCGACCGCACGCAGTATCACCTGGCCCGTGGCGAGGAGCGACCGCGCCTCTTGCCTGCAGCCCGCTACCGGCTGGCCACCAAGATCCGCAACCGCGGCGTGCACTCCTTCTGCATGTGCCCCGGCGGCTGGATCGTCCCGGCCTCCACCGAGAACGACGAGGTCGTCGTCAACGGCATGAGCCTTTCCCGCCGCGACTCCCCTTTCGCCAACTCCGGCATGGTCTCCACCGTCGAGCCGGAGGATTTAAAGCCGCTCATCAAAGAGCACGGCATCCTCGCTGGATTGGTGTTCCAGAAGGAGCTCGAACGCACTGCGAAACAAGCAGGCGGCGGCGGCCAGGTCGCCCCCGGCCAGCGCGTCACAGACTACCTCGCCGGTAAAATCTCCGCCACCCTACCCGCGACCAGCTACTTCCCCGGAATCAAATCCGCGCCGCTGCACGATCTTCTGCCGCAGTGGATCACCAGCCGCATGCGCGAAGGGCTGCGCCTCTTTGGGCGCCAAATGCACGGCTACGTCTCCGAAGAAGCATTGCTGTTAGGCTTCGAAACGCGCACCAGTTCGCCCGTGCGCATCCCGCGCCGCGACGACACCTTGGAGCACCCCCAAATCCGCGGACTCTTCCCCTGTGGCGAAGGCGCGGGCTATGCAGGTGGTATCGTCAGCGCCGCCATGGATGGCTTGCGCATCGCGGATGCAGTCTGTGCCACAAAATAAAAAAACCGGCCCACCGCGAACGGCAGACCGGTTAAATCGAGCAAAGGAACCTTAGAACTGGGAGCTCAACGAGAAGTTGAACTGGCCACCCTTGTCCGCTTCCTTGTCGGGCGAAGAGACGGGAATGGCGTAGTCGAGCGCGAGTGGCAGCGGGCTGATCGGCAGCTTGAGACGAATGCCTACGCCGACGTCGCTGTAGACATTGTTCACATTGACGTCCCAGCTGGCAGAGTTCACAAAGCCAGTGTCGTAGAAGACGGCAGCGCGGACGGTCTCGATGATCGGCACGGTGTATTCCACCGAGACGTAGGCGAGTGAATCGCCGCCGTAAGTTTCGTTGGTGTAGCCGACGTCGCGCGGTCCGACGTCGCGGAACTTGAAGCCGCGCAGGGTGCGGCCACCGCCGAGGAACATCCGCTCGAAGATCGGAATCTCGTCGCCGTTGGTGCTGTCGACGAAGGCCATTTCGCCGTTGACCGAGAGGATCGTATCCCAGCGCAGGTTCCAGTACTTCTGGCCTTGGCCGGAGAACGAGACCGTGTTCACATCACCTCCGAGACCGGCGAAGGTCAGACCGAGATCCACCTTGTGGCCTTGGCGAGCCTGAATGCCGCTATCGCGACTATCGTAGATGTAGTTGGTTGAAAGTGCACTGCGTAGGAATGTGCCGCCGATGTTTTGTTCCGAGAGCTGTGAGCGCGGATCAACTCCGTTGTCCACATTGATATCGACGTTTTCGACGCGGTATTCGAGCTTGACCGAGTCCTTCTTACCAAGGGGTTTTTTCAGGGAAATAGCCGCACCGAGGTTGGTCTGCTCATAGTAATCGCTGAAGTAAGTGGATTGCTTATAGAACAGTTCACCGCCGAGTGCTAGCTGTTGATCCATAAACCATGGCTCGACGAGCGAGACGCTGGCTTCTGAGCGCTGTGTGCCGCCGCGCAGGCTCATCGCAAAGCGCTGGCCACCGCCGGTAAAGTTCCAGGGGTTGAAGAGGTTGAAGTTCGACTGCTCCAGCGTGACAAAGCCGACAATGCTATCAACCGAGCTGAAGCCCGCGCCCACGCCGACTGAGCCGGTGGCTTTTTCTTCCACCAGCACGTTGACGTCGCGGTAGCCGGAACCGCCGGGCGAGCCGGTCGTTTGCACCTCGCTGAAGTACTGGAGGTTTTCGAGGCGGGCCTTGGTGGTTTCCAGCTCGACGGAGTTGAACATATCGCCCGGCTTGAGTGGGATTTCCCGGCGGATCACCTTGTCCTTGGTCTTAGTGTTGCCAGCGATGTTGACGCGCCCGACGCGGAAGCGCGCCCCTTCCGTGACGTGGTAGGTGATGCTCACGCGGTTCGGTCCGGCATCGCGGATATCGGGTGAAACCTGCGCGTCGGCGTAGCCACGGGAACCGTAGTAGCTACGTATCATCGTGATGTCATCACGCATCTTCTTGGAAGAGTAGGCGCTGTTGCCCGTGAGGGTGAGTGCAGGGTAGAGCTCATCGGGCTTGAACACCGTCATCGCGCCAAAGCCGACGCCAGCGACGGTGTATTTATCACCTTCGTTGATCGGGATGATCAGATCCACCCGGCCGCCGCTGACCGTTTCGCGGCGGATGCCCGGGCTGCTAGCGCGGAGGTAGCCTTTGCTGCGGCAGTAGTCGAGAATCGCATTAAGGTCGGTGTCGAGCTCGTTCGACTCGAAGCGGCCCGACTTGGTCAGCCAGGAGAACCAGCCCTTTTCCTTCACCTTCATTTCCTTGCGCAGCTCGGGATCGGAGAAGACATGGTTGCCCTCAAAACGGATGCGGCGCACCTCGTTCTTGCCGCCTTCGTTGATCACAAAGATGAGATCCGATGTGCCCGCTTGGCCGGTGGCCTGCGTGCGGTGGGAGACGCTGGCATCCGGGTAGCCGCTGTCCTGATAGTATTTTTCGATATTGCGGCGCGCTTCGAGTATCTGCTCGTCGCTCATCGTACCGCCCGCCTTGATCTTCGATTCCTTCGCCAGCTTCTGGTCAGAAAAAACCGAGTTACCGACAAACCCGACACCGCCGAGAGCCGCGCGCGTCGTCACCTCTGCGATCAACTTCACACTGCCGTTGACGGGCTCGGCGAGGAAGCGCACGTCATCCACCAAGCCGGACTCATAGAGCGACTTGATATCGTTGTCCAAGCTCTCCGCACGGTAAAGGGCACCGGACTTGGAGGCCATCAGGTTGCGCAGGCGGCCTTCGTCCACCGTTTTGGCTCCCTGATAGCGGATGACCACTTCAGAGATGGTCTTGCCCTCGAAATCCTGAGCGTGCAGCGAGCCCGCGAGCGTAATAACGGCAAGGGAGGTGAGAGCGGCGAATTGGCCCACGCCGCGCGGCATGAGGGATGAGGGAGAGGTTGGGAATTTCATGAATCAGTAATGACAACTTCATCAAACGTGTTGCGAACCCAATCCGTCAAGGTCAATAGCTGCTATTCTAGCACGCCTTGTTTGACCGGTTAGCGCGAAGATGGTGCTGCCGACGCGCTCAGCCCGAAGCACCACAGCCAAACCAGCGCCAATAAGCTCGCAGCCAGTCCGACATGAAGCACCTGCACCCACGAATAGAGGTGAATCTGTGCCATGATGACGCCTAACACCATCTGCGAGAGGACGATCCCTAACACCGCACGCTCAACCATGCCCACTCCGCCGATGCGGTGGCGCCGACTGAGGGTCCAGCCCCAGAGAGTTAGGCCTAACACCGCCCACGAAAAACTACGGTGGACGAGGTACTTCCACGACCCTTCCAGCTCGTGAATCCAGGTGGCGCGGGGCGCGTTGATGTGGGCCTTTGCCAGCTCATCCGTCATCTCGCGCACTTGGGTGCCGAGGATGCCTTCTGCAACGATCACAGCTAACAAAATCAGTACGACCCGCCGCAGTTTGGCCAAGGTCGCGGCTGGCATGTCGATGCGCCAGGGGCTGTCGGTACCGCGCCACGCACAGTAGACGAGCATGCCGGTCAAACTCATGGCTAGTGCCAGATGGGCAGTGAGTACACAAGGCTTGAGACCGCTGTAGACGACGCGGGCTCCCATCCATGCGTTGACGAGCACCACCACCAGTGAGGAGAAAGCCAGCCAGAAAACGAGTGGCCGTTTTGGCTTTTGCCAGAAGGCCGCAATAAAGGTGGCCAGGGTGAAAAAGCCGACGGGCAGGCTGCACATCCGGTTAAGGAACTCGGTCCAGACGTGGCGCGGATTAAACTCCCGGCGCAGGCTTTCCACGGTGATCGATGCGGGGTCGCGTCCCATCCGCTCGGCCTTGCGTTGGAATTTTTCGATCGGCAGTTTAGAGAAGTCCACTTGTTCGACGTGCGTCGGCGGAACCAGACAGCCCCAGCAGGTCGGCCAATCAGGACACCCCATGCCCGCGCCGGTGACTCGCACGATCGCCCCCACAAGCATCAAAACTAACACGGAAATCAAGGCTGCGGTGGCCAGTTTTTGAAAGCGCGTCGTCGCCATGGCAAGACCATGCGCCGTGGCAGGCGAATTTCCAGTCAAAAGAGCGCCATCTAACCTCCGTTAGAACCCCGGTGCTCCTCCAGCGCAGGGTCGTAGAGGTTGAACTCCAGACGCTGACAGGCACCGAGCTTGAAGCTGGCAGTGCCGAAGTTTTGACTCGATCCACCGAGAGCCCCCCCGCCCACCGCGTCGAGACGGAAGACG
>JBAXLW010000010.1:0-37908 GCA_037134575.1 Verrucomicrobiota bacterium
CGCCGCGATGAAGTGAAGAGCGGTGCCGTTTACATTCATGCCTACGATGACCTGAAGGTGATGGCGGGTCAGGGGACTTTGGCCGATGAAGTGGTTTTGTCGGGCCACGGTCCGTTCGATGCAGCCTATCTTCAGATTGGTGGCGGTGGACTTGCGGCAGGTGTTTCGACCTGGCTGAAAACGTATTGGCCGGAGATCGATATTATTGGGGTCGAAGGAGTCGGCCAAGCTTCGATGAAAGCCGCACTCGAAGCGGGTAAGCCAGTCACTCTTGAATCGGTTGACCTCTTTTGCGATGGAACCGCCGTGAAGCGGGTGGGAGATTTGCCGTTTGAAATCTGCCAGCACACACTCAGTCGCATCGAGACGGTGACCAACGCCGAAGTCAGCGACGCGATGCGCTTGCTCTGGGAACAGCTGCGCTGTGTTTCGGAACCCTCAGGCGCGATTGGTCTCGCCGCCGTGCTGAAAAATCGCGAGTCTCTCATCGGCAAGCGGGTGCTGGTGGTGCTCTGCGGTGCCAATATCGACTTTCTCCAGCTCGGTCGTATCGCCCAATCGGTTGGCAGTGGCACTCAAAATAGCCGCACGCTGAGAGTTTGCATCCCAGAGCAGGCAGGGATGATGTTAGAACTGTTGGACAAGTGCTTTGAAGGGCTCGATATCGTCGATTTCCAATACGGCAAAACCGACGCGCACAGCGCCTGGCCAACCTTCATCATTCAAGCCAACGATCCGGCCGTGCTTGATGTATTACCCGCCAAGCTCGAGGCTCACGGCTTCGCATGGGAGGATCTATCTGGTGCGATAGACATTGCCTTCCGTGCCATTCCTTTGCGCGGTGACTTGCTTAAAAACACGGTTTTCCTACGACTGGATTTCTATGAACGCACTGGAGCCTTACACGACTTCCTCGCCCAGCGCATTCAAGGCAATGCCAGCCTTTGCTACTTCAACTACCGTCAATCCGGCGAACGCATCGGCCGCGCTTTGATCGGTCTTGATTTCCCATCGTCCTTCGAGCGCGATGCTCTGCTGATGACCATTCCGCGCCAAGGTGAAGGCTACCGACTCTGCGAAGTGCTTGATGAGGAGACCTGTCAGCGCTTGGTGAGCCACTGAAGGCGATGGATCGTCAGAGAAGCGATTCGCGGCCTAGTTTTATTTGCTATGCCACGCGCTTTAGGTGAGGGTGATTTTTTATGAAAATGCATCGCATCCTCGCTGAGGCCGCCTCCACTATCGCCAAGTCTGTCTTCCGCGAGCACAAGATTCTTGATCATGAATTGGGCGACGCTTTTGAAGCGAATCCGAAGTGGGGCAAACGCGATCGCAGTTTCATTGCCGAAACGGTTTTTGAAGTCACTCGTTGGCGGCGCGCGCTGAGCTTTCTGGTCGGCAGTGAGGAGACCAAGGCACTGTGCGCGGCTCAGTGGGTGCGCATGGGCTATGAGATTCCGGATTGGTGGATCTATAACGGAGCCAGTGCGAGTGAGATCATCGCTCGTGAGGCTGAGTTGGCAGATCAACCGCGAGCGGTGCGTGAGTCGATACCCGATTGGATCGATGCCTTAGGGGAAGCAGAGTTGGGCGAGGCGTGGGATGCTGAGTTGGCGGCACTCAATCAACGCGCCTTGGTGTTTCTTCGCGTCAACACGCTGCGCGCGACGCGCCCGGATGTTGTGGCTTGGCTCGCGAGCTTCAACATCATCGCCACGGAAGTTCCCGGTTTGCCGGACGCTCTCGTGCTTGGCTCAGGTAAAACTCTGCCCAAGAAGCTCCGTGTCGACGGACGTGTGGAAATTCAAGATGCGGGCTCCCAGATGATTGCGCCCTTGGTCGATCCACAGCCGGGTGAGCGTATCATTGATGCCTGCTCGGGCGCAGGCGGCAAGTCCTTGCATCTTGCGGCGTTGATGAAAAATGAAGGTCGTGTCTTCGGCATGGACATCGATGCGAGAAAGCTCGTCGAGTTAGACCGCCGCGCCAAACGCGCGAACGCGCATAAGTGCGTCAAATCGAAGGAAATCACCGCGACCACCGCGGTTGATTTTGCTAACGTCGGGGATCGCTTGCTGATCGATGCGCCGTGCTCGGGCCTGGGCACCTTGAAGCGCCAGCCCGATCTCAAATGGCGTCTGAAACCCGCTCATCTCGAGCGCGTGCGCGGCATTCAGTCTCAGCTATTGGATCAATACACCGCGATGCTCAGGCCTGGCGGCCATCTCGTTTATGCGACTTGCTCGATCCTGCCCTCTGAAAACCGCGCGGCGATTGATCGTTTGCTGGCCAAGGGTGGCTACCGCCTCATCGAGGAGCGCCCAGTTTCTCCAGCAGCAAGCGGTTACGACGGTTTTTACGCGGCCTTGCTGGCGAAAGACGCGCCGTAAGACGGTTTAGAAAACGCTGATTTCATCTTGCACATTCCCAATTCGTTACCCCCCCCGAACGATTCCCTGAAACCTGAGGTGTGACCCATCACGCCCCCGGCTTGGTCTCCGGGGCCGACGACTTTGCCCGTGGGGCGGAACACTTTGCCCGTGGGACCAAACACTTTGCCCGCGGGGCGAAACACTTTGCCCCTGGGACCAAACAGTTTGTCCGTGGGGCGAAACACTTTGCCGTGACTCGAATTAGCTGGCTGTCACGGCGCTGCGGTCGTCGTTGAGTCCGCTCTTCTCGATGAAGTAGTCGTAGCCGCCGGTGTAGCGGGTGACGTTACCGTTGTTGATGTGGAGCGTGGTCTCGGCGAGGGTGCGGATGAAGTGCACGTCGTGGGAAATGAAGACGAGCGTGCCTTCGTAGTTTTTCAACGCCTGGACGAGTGAGTCGATGGAGAGGATGTCCAAGTGGGTCGTCGGCTCGTCCATCAGCAGGAGGTTCGGTGGATCGACGAGGAACTTGACGAGGTTGAGCCGCGACTTTTCACCGCCGGAGAGCACACCGCAGCGTTTTTCGACATCGGCGCGGCGGAACAGGAAGGAGCCGAGAATACTGCGAGCTTCCTCTTCGCGTAGAGTGGTGCAGGCACCCATGACTTCTTCAAGCACAGTGTTGTTCTCGTTGAGCGCTTCGGAGCGATGCTGCGAGTAGTAGCCGATCTTGGTGGCGTAGCCGGGTTCACGTTTGCCGGCGTCGATGGCGATTTGGCCCGCGAGAATTTTGATAAGCGTGGATTTGCCGGCACCGTTAGGGCCGACGAGCACGATGCGGTCGTTGCGCTCGATGGTGAGGTCGAGGTCTTTGTAAATGCGCTTTTCGCCGTAGGCCTGGCCGACTTTGGAAAGTTCGATGACCTTCTGGTTCGAGCGCGGTGGCTGCGGGAAGTTGAACTTGAAAGGCTTGCGCGGTGTGCGTGGCTTTTCGATGCGGTCGAGCTTTTCGAGCGACTTGATGCGCGACTGGACTTGGGAAGCTTTTGAGCCGACTTGGCGGAAGCGGTCGATGAACTCTTGGACGTGTTCGATTTCCTTTTGCTGGTTGCGATAGGCTTGGACCTGTTGTTCGTAGCGGGCCTCGCGTTGGTCGAGGTACGAGCTGTAGTTGCCAGTGTATGAATTGAGCTTGGCGGCGTCGGGGTCGATTTCTATGACGGTCTCGATGATCGAATCCATGAAGTCGCGATCGTGCGAAATCATCAGCAGCGCGCCGGAATAGTTGAGCAGGTAGCGCTGGAGCCAGAGCAGGGAAATCAGGTCGAGGTGGTTGGTTGGTTCGTCCAACATCAATAGATCCGGCTCCATGACCAGAAGCTGGGCGAGGTGGGCGCGCATGACCCAGCCGCCGGAATACTCGCGTGCGGGCTTATTGAAGTCGGTGGTTTTGAAGCCGAGACCGTGGAGAATCTTTTTCGCCTTGGGCTCGAGCTGATAGCCGTTGAGGGCGGTAAATTGATCTTGGGCGTGGGCGAAGTCGGGGTGGGAAAGATCGCCGGTCGACTCGTGTTCACGCATGGTGCGGAGAATGCCGATCATTTCCGGGGTAATGCCCATGGCGATTTCGAGGACGGTTTCGTCGGTCGGTTCGCCCGCTTCCTGCGGCAAATAGCCGGTGATGGCGTATTCGTCGCGCTCGATCGTTCCTTCGTCGGGAGAATCCTCACCGAGGATCATGCGGAAAAGCGTGGACTTGCCAGCACCGTTCGGGCCGACAAGAGCGACGCGTTCGCCCCAGTTGATGGACATTTCAGCCTCGCGCAGCAAAGTACGGCCGCCGAGAGTTTTTGTAAGCTTGTGAATCGTGAGCACGCATGGGTCTTAAAGCAGGACCGAGCGCGGAGCAAGAGTTTCGCGAAGCAGGTTGGTGAATCCTGTGCGCGTTCAGAGCTCGCTCTCTGAGATCGGTATGATCTTCATCAACGACCTCTGAAGCCCAATCTTGAGACTTTGATTGCCGTGAATTGGAATCACCACTCGCTCGATTCGACCTTCTTTCGTAAAAATGTGGTGACTGCCGTGGATTCGGGCCAAAACCCAACCCATCTCCTCGGCAAGCTTCGCCATGCGCTTACCGGAAACCGACTTCAGACCGCGACTTCCAAGACGCGCTGCTTCGCTGTGGTGGTGAGGCCGCTCTCTCCTGCTGCCAGCCAACCTTCGATCGCCTCGTGGATGTTGGCCTCGACTTCTTCTTTCGTCTCTCCTTGGGTGACACAGCCTGGCAAGGCGGGGACTTCGGCCCAATACCCACCTTCTTCAGCTTCGTGGATGATCGCTTTCAACTTCATGCAATTAGTGTAGCGCGTTCACATGATGGGTAAAGCCTGGATTCCGCAGCTATAATTCTTTCTGGTTAAGCAATATAGTTGGTGTAAGGAGTCGAGTCCGTGTGGGTAACAAACTAAGTCAGCAATTTTGAAATCGTCTGTTTAAGGGAAACAAAAACCTCCGTTGACGGCGCGAGGCCGCGGTGCAAGAATGAAGCATGATAATCGTAGTTCCTATCAGCAAACGGGGGACGTTTGGCAAAGTTCGGTAGTTCTTCACCTCGAGTGGGTTATGCGTCATGGAGTTCAAGCTTCAGCTTGCATCCCGCACGCTGAAGCGTGAACTCCTCGAAAGCGCATAACTCCAAGCACGGGTGTTAGATTGGCATGATTTGATTTTCAATCCGCACGAATCACTTCGCTGCGAGCGGCGTGGAGGCGGCTTCGTGGAGCTCCTCGGCGGCTTCGAGTTCTGCGTGTTCCTTGGCGATGACGCGCACCAGCTTGAGGCTGGTTTCTTCCCAGTTAGAAAGCAGCTTCTTCGCTTGCGGGCTGCCGGTGCGGTCGAGGTGACGCTCGATGAGCGCCTTGACCTCGGCGAAGTCCTGCGCGCGTCGGACGGGCAGGGTGACGACCATCTCGGAGTTGACACGGGAGAAGAACTTGCCGTCGACGTCGTAGACGTAGGCGGTGCCGCCGGACATGCCTGCGCCGAAGTTTTTTCCGGTCTTGCCGAGGATGACGACCTTGCCGTTGGTCATGTATTCGCAACCGTGGTCGCCGACACCTTCCACCACCGTGGTGGCACCCGAGTTCCGCACGGCGAAACGCTCGCCCGCACGGCCATTGGCGAAAAAGGTGCCGCCGGTCGCGCCGTAGAGGCAGGTGTTGCCGCAAATCGTGTTGGTCGCGGCTTCAAACTTCGCCCCTTCGGAAACGCGGATGACGATTTCGCCCGCGGCCATGCCCTTACCGACGTAGTCGTTCGCTTCGCCGATCAGCTCAAGTTTCACGCCAGCGACGAGGAAACAGCCGAACGATTGGCCAGCACTGCCGCGGCAGGTGATGTGGATCGAATCTGCGGACAGTCCGCGGTCGCCGTGGATTTCCGCGATGCGGCCGGAAAGGCGGGTACCGATGTTGCGGTCGGTGTTGACCACATCGTAGCTGAGCGCGACCGGTGGGCGGTCAGGCAGTAGTTTGATAGCATCGAGCAAGGCATCAGGAACCGACGCCTCACCGTACTGGGGCAAGTTGCTCGGCAGATCGGTGCCGGTGAGTGCTGCGGTGAGATCCGAGAGGATGTCGAGATCCAACGCGGGCTTGGCTAGGCCGTCGTTGCGGTCCTCGGCGCAGATGCGGGAAATCGAGCTGACCGCCTTGCCCGATTGGGCGGACAGATCTGGCACGACGTCCTTGAGCAGCGCGCTGAGATCGAGGGTGTTGGCCTTCGGGTGATTCGGGATGTGGCGCTGCTTGAGGAATTCCGGGCGGCCGATGAGTTCATCGAGCGAACGGACGCCGATGCGCGCCATGTAACGGCGGGCTTCTTCGGCGACAGCGGTGAAATAGTTGATGACCATTTCCGGCGTGCCTTTGAACTTGGCGCGGAATTTCGGATCGGTGGTGGCGATGCCGACCGGGCAGGTGTTGAGGTGGCACTTGCGGACGTACACACAGCCCATCGCGATCATCGCGGTAGTTCCGAAGTTGAATTGCTCGGCACCGAGGATCGCTGCGATTACCACATCGCGACCATTGCGGATGCCACCGTCGGTGCGGAGCACCACGCGGTCGCGCAGGTTGTTGATGAGCAGGGTTTGCTGGGCTTCGGCGAGGCCGAGTTCCCACGGCGAACCGGCGTGTTTGGTGGAGGAAAGCGGCGAGGCTCCCGTGCCGCCGTCGTGGCCGGAGATCAGGATGTTGTCGGCCGATGCCTTGGCGCAACCGGCAGCCACTGTGCCGACACCCGATTCCGCGACCAACTTCACGGTGATGCGGGCGCGCGGGTTCACTTCCTTGAGGTCGTGAATGAGCTGCGCCAAGTCCTCGATCGAGTAAATGTCGTGGTGGGGTGGGGGCGAAATGAGCTGCACTCCCGGCTGCGTGTTGCGCAGGCGGGCGATCAGCGCGTTGACCTTGTGGCCGGGAAGCTGGCCGCCTTCGCCGGGCTTGGCACCCTGCGCCATCTTGATTTCCAGCTCGCCGGCGTTGACGAGGTAGTACGCTGAGACGCCGAAACGACCGGACGCGATCTGCTTGATGTACGAGCGGGCAAAGTCGCCGTTCGGATACGGCTTGAAGCGGACCGGGTCTTCGCCACCTTCGCCGGAGTCCGATTTGCCGCCGATGCGGTTCATCGCGATGGCGAGGGTTTCGTGAGCTTCGGGCGACAGCGCACCCAGCGACATCGCCGCGGTGGTGAAGCGGCGGCGGATCGACTCCATCGGCTCAACTTCTTCGATCGCGATCGGGCCGCTGGCAGCAGGCTCGAACTCGATCAGGTCCTTGATCGCCACAGGATTGGTTTCCAATGCCACGCGCACATATTCCTCGTAGTCCTCGGGCTTGCCCGATTTAACGTAGGTGTGGAAATTTTTGATGACCTCGGTGGTGTAAACGTGGCGTTCGCCTGCCTTGCGGTAGCGGTTGTAGCCCGGATCACCGAGGTCGAGCGTCTTGCCATCGGCGACGACGGTTTCGAACGCGGCACGGTGGCGGATCAGCGACTCGTCGGCGATTTCGGTGAAGCCGACACCACCGATTTTCGAAGGAACTCCGGTGAAGGAGAAGTCCACCACTTCGCGACCGACGCCGATCACTTCGAAGGTCTGTGCACCTTGGTACGAGTTGAGCACCGAGATGCCCATCTTCGACATGATCTTGAGAATGCCTTTTTCCAATGCCTTGCGGTAGTTGGTCATCGCCTTTTGGGCGGTGATTTCTCCGAGTTTGCCCTTGCCGGCATCGGCAGCGACTAGATGACGGACGCTGGCATAACCGAGGTAGGGGCAGATCGCGGTGGCTCCGAAGCCGAAGCAGCAGGCGATTTGGTGCACGTCGCGGACTTCTCCCGATTCGATGATGATTGAAGCGCGCATCCGCTTGCGGATTCGGTTGAGGTGGTGGTGGATGCTGCCGACGGCGAGCAAGATCGAAATCGGCACGCGTTCGGCGGAAGTCGCGCGGTCGGACAGGATCAAGACGTTACGGTTTTCCTGCACACCCTTTTCGGCTTCCAGGCAAAGCTCGTCGATGCGCGCTTGCATGCCCGCATTGCCGCTCGCCACCGGCCAGGTGCAATCCAGCACCAGCGCGGGGAAACCGTGTTCGTCGAGGTGCTTGATCTTCTCGAGCTGGTGCTCGAACAAAATCGCGCTTTCGAGACTGACGGTGTTGCAGTGCTCGGGGGTTTCCTCGAGCAAGTTGCGCTCAGGCCCCAGTCCGGCACCCAGCGACATCACTGCCCATTCACGGATCGGGTCGATCGGCGGGTTGGTCACCTGCGCAAAGAGCTGTTTGAAATAGGTGAAAAGCAGGCGAGGGTAGCACGACAGCACTGCCAGCGGGATGTCGTCGCCCATGGAGAAGACCGCTTCCTGCGCGCCTTTGATCATCGGCGGGAAAACCATGTCCAGTTCTTCCGAGGAAATGCCGTGCGCCACTTGCTGGCGTGAGAGATCCAACGGCGTGAACTCGATTTCCGGCACGTGCGCGGCGGGTGAGACGAACTTGGCCAATTCGAGCCGATTTTCGTCGAGCCAGCGGCGGTACGGCTTCTGCTGCGCGAGCTCTTCCTTGATTTCGCGGTCGTATTTGAACTCACCGGTCGCGGTGTTGGCCGAGATCATCTGGCCGGGTCCGAGGCGACCCTTGCGGACGACGGTGGCGTCGTCGAAAATCACCGCGCCCGCTTCGGAGCCGATGTAGAGAATGCCGTCTTCGGTGATCTTGTAGCGCGACGGGCGCAGACCGTTGCGGTCCAGCGAGGCGCAGAGTTTGGTGCCGTCGGTGAAAACGAGGCCGGCAGGACCGTCCCACGGCTCGGAGAATGAGCGGATGTATTGATAAAAGGCGCGGACTTCGTCGGAAATCTCGGTGTCGTTACTGTAAGCGGGCGGCACCAACATGCACATCGCGTGCTCGGGCGAGCGGCCGGACAGGATCAACAGCTCCAGCGCGTGGTCGAGCGAGGCGGAATCCGACTCGCCGTGGCGGATGAGGTTCTTCACCAAGTCGATGTCGTCGCCCCAGACCGGCGATGCGAAAAACTCCTCGCGCGAAGTCATCCAGTTGCGGTTGCCTTCGACGGTGTTGATTTCGCCGTTGTGGCACATCATCCGGAACGGCTGGCCGAGCGGCCACGCGGGGAAGGTGTTGGTGGAGAAGCGTTGGTGATAAAGCGCGATCGCGATTTCGAAATCCGGATCGTTCAAGTCCAGGTAGAACCCACGCAGGGCGGCCGGCATCGCCAGCGCCTTGTAGGAAATCAAGCGGCTGGAAAACGACGGCATGTAGAAGCCTTGGATCTCCTTGGTGCGGTGTTCGATCTCGCGGCGGCAGAGGTAGAGTTGGCGCTCGAAGTGGTCGGCATCCATCCCGGCGGGGCGGATCATCAGCAAATGTTCGATCTGTGGACGGCTGGCTAGGGCGATTTTGCCCAGTGCCTCGGCATCCACCGGCACTTCGCGCCAGCCGATGCGGGCGATGCCGCGTTTGTCAGTTACTTCAGCGGCCAGCGCCTTGATCGTGGGGACTGTTTCCGCGTTTTCAGCGGGAAAAAAGAACACCGCCACCGCCAGATCGGCGTCGTTTTCGACGGTGTGGCCCAGTTTCGCCGCCGCCTTGCGGAACAGCGGGTAGGGGATCTGCGCCAACACGCCCGAGCCATCGCCCGTCTTCATGTCCGCATCCACCGCGCCGCGGTGCGTCATGCAGCAAACCGACGTCAGCGCGTGATCCAAGATCTGATAGCTGCGTTTTCCCTGCAAATGGGCGATCGCGCCCATGCCGCAGTTGTCGTGTTCTTGGGAAAGCCGGTGCAAAGATCCGGCGACGAGTGGGGTGCTTGAGTGGTAAAACGCGTTCATCAGAAATTCAGGAAATCCCTCACCATGGCGATGGTCATAGAGCGGGCCGGAGAATAAACGTCAGTGAGATGTCCGAGCCAAGCAGGAATTGTGCCTAGTTGTCTGAATCGGCGAATTGAGTCACCTGCTACTGATGCGCGACCCAGTTTAGATCATTCATTGATGGGTAGTCAGAGATCGACGCCACTTGCGCGCTTTACTCGAGGGAGAATTCACCGTCGTCGTCGATGCCTTGCCAGCCGAGACGGCCGAAGGCGCGAAACAATGAGGCAGTCGGTTCACCCTCCTCTTCGCCTTCGCCGTGCTCGATGGTGGCGGAACTGCTCAGGCCGCGAACGCATTCGATACTGATGACGGTGGTGTAGCTTTGAAGGTAGATCCAGTCTCCCCAAGCCTTGCACTCATGGCGCGGCTCGAAGTGTTCTTTGCGCAGCGACGCGAGAATTTCCGCGATGGTGCTGGGCGTGTTGGTGTCGGGAAGTCTGATGATTGTTTCCATGAAGAAAGGGTGTACCGGTGGGGTGGATGTTTGATCTAGGTTGGTAAATTTTTCGAACCGGCTCGAGCTTCGTTAGAGAAAAAACGCGATCCTGTTAGAGAGCGTTGCTCTGTGGGAGCCGACCTTTTGGTAGTTCGCGCGGAAGTTTGCAACACCGAAGCGGAGATGAGTCGAACAAAGATTTTTAAGGCGGGTTGGCGGAGTGAGATCCGCCGATTACGGACGGAGTCACGAGGGCCATCTTACACCGAAAAAATGGTTAGGACTTGCGGTTTGTACGAAGAGCTTGGAAGGCCTGCCACGCATACATTCCCAAGAAGATCGGGAAAATAATTGAGCCTGTCGCCTTGAACATCCACACACCAGTCACCGTCGCAACGACAATGGTCGTCCACAGCGTGATTTTGATTCGGTCGGGGCCGAGCGCGGCATGTAGCATCTGGCCGCCGTCGAGAGGTAGGACCGGGAGCAGATTGAGTACCGACCAGAATAAGCTGATCCACATCAGGGTCTTTAGGAAGTAGCGGCCGTCGGGCTGGAGGTGGAGAAGATAAGGCAACAATAGTAACACCGCCAGCCCGCTTGCCAGCTGAACCGCGGGACCCGCTGCGGTGACGAGAAAGCTCTGCCAGCGATTCAAACGGACGCCTGTGTAGGCGGTGAATCCGCCGAAAGCCTGGAGGGTGATTGCGCTGGATGCGCCATACGCGCGGGCGCTCAAGGCGTGGCCGAGCTCGTGGATGAGGATGGAGATGAAACCCGCCAGCACAAACAGGCCGATCCGGAAAATGGCCGCGGCACTGTCTGCGGCCATGGCACCGCCAAGTATGATGAGGGTAATCCAGAAGAACGGCTGGATTTCAACAGGGATACCAAAAATCGAAAATCGAATCATCTGCCGCTTGCTTAGGCGAAGATGTGCCGCGGCGCAAGGCTCGCACTAATGTTTGTCCAGTATTGTCTGCTGGGGGGCTTATAAAGCGCGGCTGATGGGACCGAATTTGAAAGAAGCTGCACCGTCCAAGCTATTGCAAAAGGCCTATCAGTCACCTGAAAAATCGTGTTGGGGAGGCGCCTCAAGGCTGGACTGGAACGATGAGTTCCGAGCCTTTGGCCAAAACGGTTTCGGCGGTGAGATCGAGGCCGTTTAGCTCGTTGAGGCGCTTGGCGTCGGCACCGTGTTTGGCGGCAAAATCGCCAAGGGTAATTTCGTGGTCGACGGTGGCGTTGATGAATTTAGGTCCGGCAGTGGCGGGCGGAGCGGTGAGGGCGCTGGGCTCCGGCGAAGGCGGCTTGCGGGCTTCGACAACGGTCTTTGTTTCGGGCGGGGCGACGCTTTGTGCGGTGGGCACTGGTGGCTTTGCGATAGGAAGCTTGGCAGGGGGAGGCTCCTCGGTGGGCTGGGTCGTTTTTGGAGTTTCGTGAACGGCGATTTTTTTCGTCAGGGTTGCGGGTTCCGTTGGAGGGGGCGTTGTGGCGGCAGCATCGGGTTCGGCCTTCTCTGGCTTGGGTGCGGTGGCGACGCTCAGGTTAAGGAGTTGGCCCAGTTTGAGGGCAGTCGGAACGGCCGTGGGATTGGCGGTGACGAGGGCTGCCGAACTGATGCCGTATTTTTTAGAAATGCTGAAAAAGGTATCGCCAGCCTGCACTTGGTGGGTGTTTCCGGTGCCTTTGGTAGCGGGTATTGTTTGCGGTTTGGCGGGGGGGGCGGCCTTGGCGATTGTCTTGGCCGGGATTTTGAGGGTTTGGCCGGGACGAATGATGGCGTCGGAGCTGAGGCCGTTGGCCTTGGCCAAACTGTCTGAAGTGGTGCCAAGTGCGCGGGCGATCTTCGCGAAGTTATCGCCTGCTTTGACCGTGTAGCCAGCGGCCGCCGGTGCTTTGGGTTTTTCGGCCTTAGGAGTGGGCTTAGTGCTTTCCTTGGCCGCAAACGCACAGGGACTGGCGAGGCCGACTGAGATCGCGACAAGGAGCAGGGATGCCTTCATGAGGAAAGAGTTTTTCCAAATTCAGTGCCCCAGATCAAGAGGAATTAACTCCCAAGAAATCAAGGTGTAGCGTGGATTATAAACGGTTGGTGCGGCAATCCTGTGCCGGTCGCAGGGTACGTGTGATTTTCGAGATTCTGGAATAACGCATAGCCCTTGAAAGAACTCAGGTTTCACCTATTCATACTCGGATGAAAAAAACGCCATGGATCATTGCTGTTGCCGCGTTGGGGGTTGGTGCCACTGGTGGCTATATCTCTGGAAGAGACTCTGGCGCGGCCAGCTTGCCAGCGATAGAGCAGCACGAGAACTCCCGAAACCGATCCCCCAGCCGCAACGACGTGTCCGCCGCGAACTCGATCAAAAAGACCAAGCGTCCCACCAGTGTGGAACAAATTGGGCGCTTGCCGGGGAGCACGAATCGCATCAAGGCACTGATGGACTTTTACGCCGGTCTCAGTGCTGAGAAGCTCGCCGAGGAAGCGGGAAAATTGGAGAGATTGCCGATGGATGAGCGGATGACGGCCTCGATTCTATTGTTCGGCCGCTGGGCGGAAGTCGATCCCACGGCCGCGATGGCATTTTCCAATACGATGGGCATGGGCGGCGGGATGGTGCGCCCGACGATTCTAAAGAGCTGGGCCAGCGTCGACCCTGCCGCTGCGGCGAGGTATTATGCCGCCAACCCGCGTC
Source organism: Verrucomicrobiota bacterium (assembly GCA_037134575.1). Lineage (GTDB taxonomy): Bacteria > Verrucomicrobiota > Verrucomicrobiia > Verrucomicrobiales > Akkermansiaceae > Luteolibacter. Next base: position 12,976 of record JBAXLW010000010.1, read on the forward strand.
AGTTTGCAATGATGGGAATGGGAATGTCGGGCGGGCAGGCTGCCGCTTCGATCATTGCCGGCGAGTGGGCACGCCAAGATCCCGCCGCGGCTGCGGCCTGGGCCAAATCGCTGGCGGCTGACCAGGAACAAACGATGTCCACCGTTCTGGGTGAAATTGCCAAAACCGATCCGCGCAAGGCGGCGGAAATGGTCGGCGGAATCGACCCCGGTCAGCGCGCCGCCGCCTATCATTCCGTGGCAACGCAATACGGCGAACTCGATTTCCAAGCCGCCCAGTCATGGATTCGCACCCTGCCCGCAGCAGAACAGTCCGAGGCTCTGGCATCGGCCATCGGTGGACTTTCTAACACCGATCCCAACGCCGCTGCCGAGCAGCTTGCATTGATGGCGGAGGGGGATGCGAAAAACCGCTTGATCCCCGATGTGGTGCGCGACCTCGCGCGCAAGGATCCTCAAGCAGCTGCGGATCTCCTCAAACTTCAGGATAGCGAAAGCGTCCAGCGCCATGGAATGCACCAGTTGATGCCAGCATTCGTCGCTAAAAATCCGGCGGCAGCGCTGACCTATGTCAACTCCTTCGAGCCGGGAACGATCCGCGACAGCGCGGCTCAATTCTATGTCTGGGGCAACAATACCAGTGCTCCCACGGATTTAATCAAAGTCGCGGAAAGCATCAGCGATGAAGACGACCGCAATCGCACGCTCGGCGTCGCGGCGATCCGTTGGATGAAAGAAGACCCAACTTCGGCCGGGGCTTACATCGAGGCCTCGCCTCTACCCGATTCGCAAAAAGAACGCATCCTTTCTGGCAGAGGTATGTGGGGTGGTCGCGGCGGGCACTGAGTTACACACGGCCTCATCGCCGCTGGTCCAGCACGAGAAACGCGCCACCAGCACCGCGGTCGTCAGCCAGTGCACGATCGATCGGGTCCTTCAAATTGAGCGAATCGCCTAGGAACTCTCGAAAGCTCATGAGCCTTTGGTCGCTGACCCAGGGTCGGCTCCAGTTTTGGAGGTCGGTGAAGTTCACGTCGGCGGTGAGGTCCTGGCGGCCTGGGTTTTGGTAAATCGCGGGGCCTTCGAGCCGCTGTTGGAGAAGGTAGGTACGGGTCGTCCCGCGTGGCTGGCGGTGATAGAGGGTTTCCGCGGTGGCGCCGTAGTCGATCGTCAGCATCCGCCCAGACTTCCATGCGGGCAGCCACTCGCTCAGGTAGCGGCGGTAGGAGTCGTGAACTTCGATGCACTGGCCAAGCGCGTGAGGTTCGTGGAAGGTTGATGAATCAGGTAAGAGAGCCGGGGGGAGCAGCGACTCGTGGGCACGCCGCTGCGTGTCGAAATGAACGGCCATTTCCTGCCAGCCTTCGGTGGTTTTTTGAAACCTGCGGACGGGGAATGCATCCACTAGCTCGTTGGAAAAGATCACCGCGTTGCCACCACAGGCCGCGAGGGCATCCTTCACGCTGCGGTGCCAGGTGGCACGCTTCCCTAAGAGCATGCGCTGGCGCTCGGCAAGCGGTGCCGACGTTTCCACTAGATGCAGCCGTGTCCGCCAGCGCAGATGCCACGGGAGATTCTTGAGTACGGCTGCGGCCAGTGTGCCTTCACCGGGGCCGATCTCGATCAGGTTTTGGCACCTAGCCTCCTGCATCGCCCTTCTGGCCCAGCCAGCAATCGCGCAGGCGGGGGCATCGGACAACATTGGCGCAGTGGTGAAATCACCGCGCTGGCCGACACCCGAGATCCGCCGCGCATAGTAGCCGTGTTCTGGGTCGTGGAGGGCCCAGTCCATGAAGCGCTCAAAAGTGATGGGTGAGTCGGTATTCAAGCCAAATGGGATTTGCGGCACTCTCCAACAAAACAACCGCGATTCCTTGCGGAATGCGGTTGCTAGAGAAAAAATTAAGGGAATCGGAAACCGATCAAGCCTTGGCCGCAGCAGTACGAGCCTTGCGGATCATGCTATTGACGGTTTCGGATGGCTTTGCCCCGACAGCGAGCCATTTGTCGGCGATCGCGAGGTCGATGGTGAAATTGGTGCCTTCCAGAAGAGGATCGTAGGTGCCAAGTTGCTCAATGAAACGTCCGTCGCGACGCTTGCGGCTGTCAACAGCAACGATTTTATAGTAAGGGCGGTCTTTGGTGCCCTTGCGGTTGAGTCGGATGGATACGGACATGAGATTAAAGCGTCGATTACGTTTGCCCAAATGGGCGGGCGCGGAAATTGCAAGATCTTACGCGAATTGCCAAGGAGAATCTTGATGAATTTCTCAATTAATCAGGAAAACTTAACTTTTTGACGGCAAATCGTTCTCATTCGGGCGTGTCGGAGCGGGAGATGAGGGCGGAAAATTCCTTTTGTAGCTGGGCAAGAAGCTCGGGGTCCTCAATTTTGTCACCGCTGCGAGTGGTGATGTAGAGGGTATCCATGGCCACGCCTTTTTCGGTGCAGATCCGGGCATGGGCCGTGTTCAGGCGGTGGCGATTGATGGTGTGGAAGAGATCGTGCAGTAGACCGATGCGGTCTAGGCCCTGAATCTCGACCGTGCTACAGGTCGGGTGAAGGCTGTTGCTGACGTAGGCACGGACGGGAACCGTGATGCCATTGTCGGAGCGCGGCTTAAGGAAATTGGCCTTACGGCGGAGATAGCGCTCGGGCTCGTATTTTTCCGCGATGAGGATGGCTTCGAAGGTATCGAGAAAGCGTTTGCGGGTCGATGCGGCGGTGACTGTCTCGAAATTGGTGGTGCAGACGCGGAAGATGTTGACGACGATTTTGTCCGTCCGCGTGAAAAGATCCGCCGAAAGGATGTTGATCTGCTCGGAAGCGAGGGCGCAGCAGATTTTCTCGAGCAAGAGCGGCTTGTCGCGGCTGGCGAGCACGAGTTCGGTGTAGCCCTTGTCGGTGTGGTCAATCCACTTGATGCAGGAGGCAAAAGGATCGTCCTTTTCTGTCTCGCGCTGAAGGAAGTGGCGGACGGTGCGGACTTGGGTAACGATGTGGGCCGCTTGGCGGAAATGGAAGGCCGGCGGCGGCATCTGCTCGAAGTGCTGGTTCACGTCGGGGTGGTAGTCCGCACGCATGATCCCGAGAACCTCGTCGCGCAGCGCGAGTCGATCATCGTCGAGTCTCCGGGAATAACCCTCGCGCCCATCCTTGAGGAAGCGACGCGTGGCTGTGTGCAGCTGAAGCATCAGGCTTTCCTTCCAGCCCGTCCACCCATCAGGTGAGGTCGCGTTTGAGTCTGCAAAGGTGAACAGAAATAAGGCGTCGAGGTTGGAAGTCGTTTTCACCACACTGGCGAACTCGGCAATCACTTCGGGATCATCGAGATTACGCGTGGTCGCCGTGCGCCAGAAGCTGAGGTGATTATCGACCAAAAACATGATCAACGATCGCCGCGCACCTTGGATTTGTAGGCGGTTGCAGAGTCGCGAAGCCAGCATCGCAGAGCCGTCGATGTGTTCGCGGACGTTTTCGGCGCGGCCGGTGTCGTGAAGAATCACGGCCAGATAGAGCGCGTACGCATCTTGAATCTTCAAAAACAATCGGCGGTAGACCTCGCGCCGTGGATCCGTCTCGGTGATCAGTTGATCCAGTTGTTCGACGCAGCGCAGCGTGTGCTCGTCCGCCGTGTAGCGGTGGAAGAACTCATGCTGGACTAGGCAATCGAGCGCGCCAAACTCCGGCAAGTAATGCCCAAGGAAGCCGACGCGGTGCATCTGGCGTAGCGTTCCCGCGACATCACCTTTGCGTTCGAGGATCGCTTGAAAGGTTTGGCGGTTTGCCTTGGAGTAGCGGAACTGACGGTCCAGATCGCCCCAGTGATCCTTGATGAGTTTACGGATCGGCGGGCTGAGCCGGAGACCCCGCACCTGGCAGTGCTGGAAGAGGCGCATCATCCGGTACGGATCGTCCCTGAAAATGTCGAGGTTGGCCGGATAAATCCGTCCTTCCCGCGCGATGAACCCATCGAACTCCTCACGCTTTTTTTGGCGAAAGGTCAGAAAGGATCGTAGTCCATGGTCATTCTGATCTTCTTGTTCGATTTGGAAACTTTCCATCAGTGAACCCGTATGCTGATAGATGTTGCGCGTGTGTCGGTAGTAGTCCCGCATGAACGCCTCGGTGCTGCGTAAAATGCTGCGCTGCGGATAGGCGAACGAGGTGGCGACCACGCCTTGGAGTTGCAGCGTGAGCTGGTCGGTCGCTTTATCGGAATGATAGTGGAGTTCGTTGCGGACGCGGTGGAGAAACTTGTAGGCGTCCTCTAGCTCGCGGTATGACGAGGCGTTGAGCAGCTTGGCGTCAACCAACTCCCTGAGGTTTCTGTATCCGCGTTTGACCAGCGCAACCCAATGAATATTTTGGTAATCGCGCATTCCGCCACAGCCTTCCTTCACGTTCGGCTCTTGCAGGAAAACCGTGCGCGAATATTTCTGGTGACGACTGCGTAAGTCTTTGCGCCGCAGATCGAAGAAAGCATCTTGCCCCTTGCTGATGCATTCCTTGGCGAAGCGGCTCTGAAAATTCGCAAAGAGTTTGGCATCGCCCGCGATCAGTCGCGCATCCATCAGAGACGTCTTGTTCTCCTGATCCGCCCGCGCTTGTTCAACGCATTCGGAAATCGAGCGGCAGGCGTGGCCAACTTTGAATCCCACATCCCACAGTAGATAAAGCACATCCTGCACCAGTTGTTGGAGGGGCAGGGGGAGTTTGGTCGAGGCTCGTGGCAGGAGAAATAAAAGATCGATGTCAGACCGGGGATTGAGCGTGCTGCGCCCGTAGCCACCGGTGGCCACCAGGGCGATTGGCAACGCTTGTCCATCCGAGTGGTTGAGCATCCCTTGGAGGATTGAGCTCAGAATCGTATCGATCAAAGCAGCACGGGCCACGGCAATTTCAAGGCCGCCACCTCCTGCGCGATGACGCAGCAAGATGCGATGCTCTTCAATCTTGAGAAACTTTTTGTAGAGGGCGATCCGCTCTGCAGGGGTCAGTTTACCATCCAACACCGGCGCGAGCGCTTCGCGTGCGTGTTCTTCGAGATTTTTGAGGTAATTGAGCATCAGGCTGAGATGGAAAAGTGCTTCGATTTATGCGGAGGTCAAGCGGACTGGCCCATTTGGCTGCCGATCCTCGCGTAGAGTTCGACATGGCGGCGTGAGTTTTCCAGCAAATCCGCGGCGAGTCGGACGGTTCCAGGTTCAAACAACGTGAGGGTGGAAGAGCCGCCGAAGGCGAAATAGCCTTTCTCATCACCCTTGGCGACGGGTTCACCGGGCGTGAAGGTTTGGCGGATGGTGCCCACGCAGGTCGCGCCGATCTCCAGACAGAGCACGGTGCCGAAGCGCTCGGTTTTCAGCTCAGTGATGGTGCGTTTATTGGTCCAAAGGTAGGCGAGGCGCTGGCGCAGGGCGATGGGGTTCACGGAGAACAGCGGGCCATCAATGACTCGCGTTTTGCTCGGAATCCCCGCCGCTGGGAAATGGAATCGGTGGTAATCCACTGGACACAGTCGCGAGAGGACCAGTGCTCCATCTGCGTAGCGGGCGGCCAGTTCACGGTCCCCAAGCAGGGCCGCGAGGTCGAATTTTTGGCCCTTCACAAAAACCCCTTCGATCGCTGACGCGCACTCGAATCCGAGATGTCGTCCATCGGCCGGAAACACCACACTCGACGCATCCGCATCGATTGGCCGCGCCTCGGGCTTGAGTTTCCGGTAGAAAAACTCGTTAAAACTCCGGTAAGACGACGGTGCATCCGCAAAATCTGCAGGATCCAGTCCGTATTGTGCGATGAATGGTGCGACGCGGGAGGCCGACTTCGGTTCATCCATCCTGCAGCCATACCATTTCGAAAAAAATGGCCGTTTCACAAAAGCATTCAGCGAGATCGCGCCCAGCGGATTGCCATACGACCAACGCAGGAATCCCTCGCCGTAAACTTGTTCAGTTTCGAGAGTGCCCGTGTGGCGGTTGAAATAGCGAATCGGTTCCATGTCGCGGGCCTATTAGTCCGCTTACGGGTAAACCGCAAGAGTGACCGTATTCGCCCTAACCCATGTGAATGGCGCTACGTTTTGTCCCGCATCAGACGGGATTGGACTTTCTCCAAACGCGGATCGCCTCGAGAAACGGTTTGCAGTAGCGCTGGACCTTGGCCGCGCCGATGCCGGGGATATGGAGTGCTTCCTCGGTGCTGATCGGTTGGTAGCGCGCCAAGGCCTCAAGCGTTTTGTTGCCGAAAATGACGTAGGACGGCACATCGTCGCGTTTGGCGATTTTCTCGCGGATGTCGCGCAGCATCGAGTAGAGTTGGCCGTCGAAGCCGTGGTCTTTCAGCGCCACTTCTTTGCGGCCGGTTTCAGAGTCGGGCCAGACGAGTTGAAAATTCGCCTCGCCGCGCATCACCTTGTCGCCGAAGGGGGTGAGAGTCAGCAGCGGGTAATCGCCGGTGACGGTTATGACCAGTCCTGCATCGGCCAGTGAGCGCATCAGGCTGTTGAGGTAGCCCGGGCCCTTGTCCTTGAGGATGCCGTAGGTGGTGAGTTGGTCGAGGGCGGCGCTGAGAATTTCCTGCGAGCGGCTGCCGGCTAACATCTGCACGATCCGCCCGCGGCCGAAGCGCGCTTCCCAGCCTGCCGCAGTGCGGCGCGACATGCGGGCGACGCCGCTTAGCGCCTTGCGGACGACAATGGCTTCTTCGCCAGTGGGTGGTCGCGCGTCTTCTGCCCCTGCGTCGCGACAAACATCACAGGTCCCACAGACACCGGCTTCCTCCTCGCCGAAGTAGTTGAGAATCCATTGCTGGCGGCAGGTGCGGGCATAGCACATCTCGACCATCGCCTTGAGCTTTTCGCGGTCGTGGCGGTCTTTTTCTTCGATCGCGAGTTCGTCTAACTGGAGCGCGCGGGTCAGTACTTCCGGCTTGAGCAGGCGGGTGCCCTTCATCCGTTTTTTGGGGATGTCGAAGCGCTCGACGTAGCCGCCGCGCATCAGGATCGTCATCGCGCTGCCGATGGACATCGAGTTTTTGATATCCGCGCCCTCGGCGATCTCCTCCAAAGTCCGGTGAACCTCGTAGTCGCGATCGGCCTCGTTGAGCAGGTACTGATAGATCGCGCGGACGTTGGCGGCGGTGGGGTTGGCACCGTCGATGAAAAACTCCTGCGTGCGGGTGTCGGCGTAGTTGAAGAGTAGCTCGCAGACTGCGTTTTCGCCATCGCGCCCGGCGCGGCCCGCTTCCTGATAGTAGGCCTCGACGCTGCCGGGGATCTCGTAGTGGATGACAAAGCGCACGTCGGAGCGGTCGATGCCCATGCCAAACGCGTTGGTCGCCACCGCGACGTCGGCCTTGCGCTGGATGAAGATTTCCTGCGCCCGCTCGCGCTCTTGGTCGCTCATGCCACCGTGATAGGCGACACATTTGAGGCCCCAGCTGGCCAGAGTTTCGGACACGGAATCGACCTTCTTACGGGTGGCGCAGTAGATGATGCCAGTCTTGTGCGCGGCGATGACGGCGCGCATCCGCTCGTCCTTTTGCGCCGCCTTTTCCATGGCGGAGATGTTCAGCGAGAGATTGGGCCGGGAGAATCCACTGACGCGCTCGAAGGGCTCGCGGAGGTCTAACACCTTGGAGATGTCATCCCGAACAATCGGCGTCGCCGTCGCGGTGAGGGCGACACACTGCGGCCGCCCGATTTTTTCTAACGAACGCCCGAGCCGCAGATAGTCGGGCCGGAAATCGTGGCCCCACTGGCTCAAGCAGTGCGCCTCATCCACGGCGAAGAGCGAAATCTCAATTCCTTGCAGCGCATTGAGGAAGCTTTCCGCACGGAACCGCTCGGGAGCGACGTAGACCAGCTTCCATAAGCCAGCGCGCATGCCGTCGAGTCGCTCCTTTTGCTCGGGCCAGCTGAGGGTGGAATTGATCACCGTCGCCGCGATGCCGCGGGCAACCAGCGCGTCGACTTGGTCCTTCATCAGCGCGATCAATGGCGAAATCACCAGCGTCACCCCGCCGAAACACAGTGCCGGGATCTGGAAACAGAGCGACTTGCCGCCGCCCGTCGGCATCACCACCAGCCCGTCACGGCCCGAGACGATGTCGGTGATGACTTCCTCCTGGCCTTCCAAGAAACCCGAAAAGCCAAAATACCGTTTCAACGCCTCATGCGGCGTCATCAAGAGTTTTTTGGCTTCAGTACGGGCAGGGGACATTGCAGGCGCGAATCAACACCCGGCGAAGCCGCAAGGTCAACTCCGGAGCCGTGTGTCGTGAGCGGAGAATTCTCCGGCGCGACCGCAGGAGCAGGCTGCGGAAATCCTTGTCAAATCCACTCCGGAACGTGAGGGAATCAACCAAGTCCGGGTGTCATAAATCCTGGATCAACGACTTTACCCCCCTCCGGTGTCATCTTTCAGTGGTGCAACACGATTATTCAATAATTTGGCTCCATACGAAAAAGAGCGGACTCCAGGGGCTATTGTCGGACTTTCAGCTGCCGGAGCCGCGGTGAATTCTTAAGGACGCCAGAACTGGCGCAAGCATGAATGGACTCAATGGGGTCTTTCCCAGCCCGTCGGGAGGACCTCCCGGCCTCTCGGGAAGACCTCCCGGCCCGTCGGTAAGACCTCCCGGCTTCTCGGTAAGACCTCCCGGAGCGTCAGTAGGACCTCCCGGCCTGTCAGTAAGACCTCCCGGAGCGTCGGTAAGACCTCCCGGAACGTCGGGAGGACCTCCCGGAGCGTGTCAAAAGCCTTTCGCCAGCCGCAAAAGGTCTCATTGCATTTGAGGGGCGAAATATGAGCTGGAAGGCTGGGCTGGGAGCCATGAGACTGTGGCCTCCACCGTGTCCGATCTTTTCACCACTCCTGCGGCTATTTCCGGCAAGCCCAATCCTGCCGAACCGCTGGCGGCGCGGATGCGCCCGCGATCGCTAGACGAGTTGGCGGGCCAACAGCACATCCTGGCACCGGGGAAATTGCTGCGGCGTGCGATCGAGTCGGATCGCTTTACTTCGTTGATTTTTTACGGGCCACCGGGCACGGGCAAAACCACCCTCGCCAACGTGATCGTACGAACGACTGGCTCGCGCTTTGAATCCATCAATGGGGTGGAGTCGAACGTGGCGGAGATCCGCGCCAAGATCGACCAGGCCCGAACTTGGCGCGATTTGCGCGGCGAGACGACGATCCTGTTCATCGACGAAATCCACCGCTTCAACAAGGCACAGCAGGACGTCTTGCTGCCACACATCGAGCGCGGCGTCGTGCGCTTCATCGGCGCGACGACGCACAATCCGTATTTCCACGTCAACTCGCCACTCGTTTCGCGGTCACAGATTTTCCAGCTCGAGCCGGTGCCGGTGGATGATGTCATCATGGTGTTAGAGCGTGCCCTCGCCGACGAGGAGCGTGGGCTGGCGGGCTATCACATTCACGCTGCGCCCGAGGCGCTGCGGCATCTGGCCGAGAAATCGGATGGCGATGTTAGAAAAGCCCTCAGTGCGCTGGAACTCGCGGCCCTAACCACGCCTGCGGGCGATGGGGACACGAGGTTTCTGACATTGGCCGTGGCGGAAGAATCCATCCAGCGCAAAGCCGTCGTTTATGACGCGCATGGCGACGCCCACCACGACACGATTTCGGCCTTCATCAAATCCATCCGCGGCTCCGATCCCGATGCGGCGCTCTACTGGCTGGCCAAAATGCTTCACGCCGGAGAAGATCCGCGTTTTATTTCGCGGCGGCTGGTCATCTCCGCCTCCGAGGATATCGGTCTGGCAGATTCTAACGCATTGCGGGTCGCCATGGATGCCCACGCGGCATTTGAATTCATCGGCATGCCCGAAGGCCGGATACCGCTAGCACATGCCACCGTCTATCTGGCGACGGCGCCCAAGTCGAACACCGCCTACGCCGCACTGGGCCAGGCGATGGCAGACGTCGAAAGTGGCAGAACGCTGGCGGTGCCGGTGCATTTGCGGACGAACACCCGCAAAAAAATCGCTGCGGCTTCCGGCGAGTCGGAGTCGGCGATGGAGTATCTCTACGCTCACGACTTCGAGGGTGCCTACATTCCCCAGGCGTATCTGCCCGAAGGACGCTGCTACTATCATCCCGGCGACCAAGGCATGGAAAAGCGCATCAAAGAACGTCTCGACCACTGGCGCGGTCTGATGTCGCGCGAATCGAACGCTGGCCCGGCCGATTGAATCGTTAGAGAATTCCGACTACGCGATCATGCGGCGGAGTTTGTCCTCATCGAGGATCGGGACTCCGAGTTTTTCGGCTTTGTCGCGCTTTGAGCCACCGCCTTCGCCCGCCACGACGTAGCCTGTTTTGGCGGAAACTGAGCCGCTCACTTTGCCACCATTGGCTTCGATGAGCTCCTTCATCGCGTCGCGATCGATGCTGAGGGTGCCGGTGATGACGAAGGTTTTTCCGGCCAGTGGAAGTCCTGATAGATCCGCCTCCGCGGCGATGGGCAGGTAGTTGTCTGAAACCGGGTTGATGCCAAGTTCTTCAAAACGGTCGAGTGCGTGTCGGCCTGCGGCGGATTTGAAAAAGGTGATGATCGTTTCCGCCACGGCGGGGCCGACATCGCCGGTGATCGAGTATTGGGCGAGTAGCTCGTTTTTCTTTTTGGCGTCGACGCGGGTGTCGCGGAGGAGTTCGGCGAGGATGGGGGAATCGGGGATTTCGGCGAGTGTAAGGTGTAGGCGCGAGAGTTCCTTGGCGGCAGATTCGCCGAGCTGGCGGATGCCCATCGCGAAGAGCCAGCGGTGGAGCGGCTTCGATTTGGCGGCTGCGAGCGCGGCTAAGAGCTTGGCCGCGTTCTTTTCACCGAAGCGGCGCGGTGCCTCTTCTGTGCCGAGATTGAGGTTGGCGAGGGTCTCTTCGGTAAGCCGGAAAAGGTCTAACGGCGTGTGGCAGTGGCCATGGCGGACCAGTGCTTCGGCGACGATTTCGCCGAGGCCTTCGAGGTCGAGCGCCTTGCGCCCAGCGAAGTGCTTGATGCGGGTGACCGCTTGCGCGGGGCACTGGAAATTGACGCAGCGCCACGCGACAAATCCTTCCTCCTGCTCGATCGGGCCGTCGCAGGACGGGCACTTGCCGCCGACGCTGTCGTAGAGCGAAAACGGTTTGGCACCCGGCGCGTGGCGGATGACTTTGACGATGGCGGGGATGATTTCGCCTGCCTTTTCAACCAGCACCGTCGCGCCGAGACGGATGTCCTTTTTGGCAATCTCGTCCTGGTTGTGCAGCGTGGCTCGGGAGACGGTGGAGCCGGAAATGAGCACGGGCGTGAGCTCCGCCACGGGAGTGAGAACGCCGGTGCGACCGACTTGGATGTTAATGCTGTTGAGCGTCGTTTCCTTCTGTTCGGGCAGGAACTTGTATGCAGCGGCCCAGCGCGGTGCGCGCGAGGTGAAGCCGAGTTTATCGCGCTCGCTGCGTTCGAGCACTTTGACGACCGCACCATCAGTGCCGAAGCCGAGCGAGTGCCGCTCGCGGTTGATCGTTGCCACGGCTTCTAACAATTCATCGAGATTGCCGGCATTGAGGATCGGCTGGTTTTGCGGGATGCTGAGCGACTCGAGCAGTGCGTGGAATTCGTGTTCGGTCTCCAGCGGCGGTCCCTCGTAAGCGCCGAGACCGTGAGCGAGAAACGCGAGCGGGCGCTTGGCAACGATGCGCGGGTCGAGCTGTTTCAGCGTGCCCGCCGCGGCATTGCGCGGATTGGCAAAGGTGGGCAGCCCGGCCTCGTCGCGCTCGGCATTGAGTGCGGCGAAGGCTTCGTTGGGCATGAAGATTTCGCCGCGGACTTCGAGTAGGCTGGGAATACTGGAAGAAGGGTTGAGGGTCGCGGGAGAAGGTACGAATTTACCTTTGGATAGAACCTGAAGGTCGATCGGGACAAGTTCGCCGTCCGCGGTCTTGATGAGATTGCCGACGTGGGCGTCGGCGATTTCGACACCAGTTTCATCATTTTTCCAGCGGTTGTGCCCCATGGAATGGTAGCCGTTTGCTTCGAACCACGCGGCGACTTCCTTTAGAGTCGGCACATCACCGAGCACAAAGGGCTGCGAAATGACGAGTGCTGGCCCGCGCTTTGTTTCTAAAACTCCGTGGAGGAGGATGTTGTCGCCGAAGATTGCGTTAGCGGCATCCAGATTTTTTAAGTAGGCGGCAGCCTGACCTTGAGCACCAAAGTCCGGAGGCAGGGTGAATTTAATCACCCGATGCCGACTTTGTACGTGGAAAACCGTATGCTCGGATTGACCGCCTAACTGAGGGTAACGAGCTGCGAGTCGGCCGAATCTTTGGGGGTCGAGGAGTCGGTTTGACTCTCTGGCCCATGATACCACGGATTGGGCTTCCTGTCGGATCCGTTGCGAAACATCTGTTCCATCGCTTCCTCGGAGGTCATCGAGAAGCTTGCGCGCCAAGCTTTGTCCCTGGCCTTGCGGAGCCGTTCTGCCAAGAGTTGAGCTTTTTGAATACCGTCCATGGGTTTCTAAATAAGGTAGAATGCTGTCCAAGTCAACTGTCGGACGAACTTCGGCAGTCGCCTGCCGCACGATCGGCAGATCCAAGGGGATGCTGCGAATCGTGCGGACGTTGTGGGTGACATCGTCGCCTGTTTGTCCGTCACCGCGGGTGGCGGCATAGGCGAGTTTGCCGTCCCGATAGAGTAGGGAAACCGCGACACCATCGATCTTGGGTTCCACCGTGACGGCGATCTCGTCGCGTTTGAGGTTTTTCTGGAGCCGCTGATAGAACTCGATGAGTTCTTGTTCGGCGCAGTTCGCGCCGGATTTCTCGACCGCTTCGGCGCTCAGCTCGAACACGTCGTCGATGCTGAGCATCGGCACGGCGTGGCGGATCTGCTGGAATCCTTCAATGGGCGCGCCGCCGACGCGGAGGGTGGGGGAGTTCGCGTCGTAAAACTCGGGGTGCTTCGCTTCCAGCGCTTCCAGTTCGCGGAACAGTCGGTCGTACTCGGCGTCGGAAATTTCCGGTTCGGCCTGAGTGTAATAGAGCCGGTTATGGCGGTCGAGCAGCGTGCGCAGCTCGCGGATCCGATCCTGCGGGCTGGGTGCGGCAGTTGAAAAAAGATCAAGCTCGTCCATGGACGTATTCTCAGGCTTGAGATCGATCTTTCAAGCGCGGAGTCAGATAGAAAAACGCCTATGGCAGGGCGATCGGCTGGATCTTTTTCTGGGTGAAGCGCACGACGAGTAGGTAGCGCGGGCCTTCGCGTGCGGTTCCGAGTAGGACCGAGCCGCCATTCAAATTCCAGAGGTGGGATGGGTTGAATGATCCACTATTGAGGCTGTTTGACGCAGGCAGCGGCCCTTTTTGTATGGGCTTGCCGTATAGGTCGCTGAGTAGCTCGATGGATTTTTTCCAACTCCGCGCAATGGCGGTCTGGTAGTTCTCGGCTGGCAGCGCATCGGTTTGCAGGTTGATCTCTCGCAACTTGCCCCCTTCCGTCCAGTCGAAGTAGAGCGAGGCATTGAGATCGCCGATCTTTTGGCGAGTGCGGAAAACTCCGTTGAGGCCCGAACGACCGATGAAGGTCTCGTCCACCGTCATCTCGGCGAACTTGCTTGCCTTGAGTTTGGCGAGCACCGTTTCGCGGCTGTCATTGAATTTTAGTGTGTCAAATAGCGCCCGTGGATCGGGCTCGGACTGTGGACTTGGAGCACTTAACGAATGGTATTCATCCAGCCATTTCTGGTCGTTCGGGTTGAGCTTGGAAATCTCGACGCTGGTTTGCTTGCCATTGGCGTCGCGGATCGTGACATGGCCGGCATCGCGGCTGACGAATTCTGCGACACGGGTGAATTTACCATCCGCACTTTTCCAAGTGCGGGTTTCAGCGGACAGTGGCATCGCAGATACTGCGACGAGGAGGGCTACGAGGGGGCGAATCATGGAAGCGTATTAATGATGATGTAAAAAGTCTGAAGGACCGTATTGTAACCGCATCATTTTTGCTAGTTAAATCAATGTCCTTGTGGCCTACGGTTCTTCGGCTCCCACTCCTTGCGCGAGCGTGAACGCACGGAAAGCACCACCGGAATGCCCGGCGCGGGGTGCGCGGCGCGGTAGCGGTTGATGATGTAGGATTCGTAACTGGCGGCCATCAGGCGCTTATCGTTGACGAAGAGCACGATGGTCGGCACGGGGATGACGCTGTACTTCTCCTCCACCGCGGCGGTGGCGTAGTAGAGCTTGAGGCGCTTGCGCAGTTTGTTGTCGATCGGCGGCGGGGTCGCCTCGAAGGCGCCTTGCAGAATGCGGTTGAGTTGGCCAGTGGTGGGGATGTTTTGCGCGCCCTTGCGGATTTTTAGGGCTTCCTTCAGCACGTGCTCCACCGAGCCGCCGGTCTTGGCCGAGCAGGCGACGAAGGGTGCGTAGTGGAGGAAAAACAGCTCCTTGCGGACGTGTTCGGTCGCTTCTTCCAGACGCGCCGTGCGGTTGGCACCCGGGTGGAAGAGGTCGAATTTGTTCAGCACGACGAGGCAGGGCTTTTTCTCCTCCATGATCAGCTGGGCGATCTTGCGATCCATCGCGCTGACACCCGCAGCCAGGTCGATCACCAACACGCAGAGGTCGGCGCGGCGCACGGCTTTTTCCGTCCGCATGGCGGAGAAAACCTCCACCGAGTTATCGCGCTTGGCCCGCGGGCGGAGACCGGCAGTGTCGATGAGGGTGAAGTTTTCACCTTCGAATGTGTAGGGCAGATCGACCGCATCGCGGGTAGTGCCGGCGATGTCGGATACGATCGTACGCTCGTCCTTGAGGATCGCGTTGACCAGCGAGGACTTGCCCGCATTCGGCTTGCCGACGATTGCCAGCTTGATGCCAATCGCTTCGGCGACCTCGGCCTCGGCCTCTGTTTCGGAAACGAGCGGGGCGATCACCGCGTCGATTTCGTCGCAAAGCACGCCGAAGTTGCGGCCGTGCTCGGCGGAAACGAACACGCTGTTGCCGAGACCCAAGCGGGTGAAGTCAGAGTGAGAGTTTTCGTGTTTGTCGTCGTCCACCTTGTTGATGACTAGCAGGACAGGAGGCTTCGCCTTGCGCAGTTTTTGCGCCAGCGCTTGGTCCACTGCGGTCAGGCCGGTGTGGGCATCGACCACAAACAGAATTAAATCCGCCGTTTGCATGGCGATGTCCGCCTCGATGGTGACTTGTTCATCGAACCCGTCGTCGATGTTACCGCCGATTCCGCCCGTGTCGATCAGGGTGCAGGCAACCTGCGTCGCCTTGGAAGGCGCCGAGATGCGATCGCGAGTGACGCCCGGCTGATCGTGGACAATAGCGATCTTCCGCCCAGCAAGGCGGTTAAAGAGGGCGGATTTCCCTACATTTGGGCGTCCGACGATGGCAACAGTAGACATGAGGCGGGATAGAAAGGCAGAAGCGAGCGAATAGCAAGGTCGGAGGTTTATTTTGCGAAATAGCTTCCAGTCCGGACGATGCCGGGCCTCAATGCCAGTGAGGAGTAGGGACCTTATTGTCCCTTCTTCATCCGCGGGAAGATACGACAATAAGGTCGCAGCTCCTTGTTTACGCCTGCGTCGGTGCAACAAAAAGCCCCGCCTTTGCAGGCGGGGCTTGTTACCGATTCGGGAATGGCGGAGCGGACGGGACTCGAACCCGCGACCTCCAACGTGACAGGCTGGCGCTCTAACCAACTGAGCTACCGCTCCATGTCCCGATCGGGTGCGCGGAAGCTATTGGGCGACCTCAGATTGCGCAATCTCTTTTTTACCGTTTTTGATTTTTTTTATGACGCGGCTTCTAACGATTAGGCAAGTGCTTGAACCGCAGCTTCCAGCGAAGGTAGATCTTCCACGGAATGGACGGTGACATCCTTGTCGATCTTACCGACGAGACCCGCGATGACCTTGCCGGGACCGAGTTCGAGAAAGTTGCGGTGGCCTTGGGCGATCAGAGCTTGGATCGATTCCGTCCAACGCACGGAGCCTGTGACCTGTTTTTCCAACATGCTGCGGATTTCGGCGGGGTCAGAAACAAACGAGGCACCGTAATTGCAAACTACGGGCAGGGCAGGGTTTTGAATGTTCACGCCGGCCAGTTCAGCGGCGAGTTGGTCTTGGGCGCTCTGCATCAGGCGCGAGTGATAGGCACCGGCGACGTTCAGTTTGATCGCGCGGCGGATGCCAAAGTCCTTGGCTTGGGCGATGGCGCTCTCGATCCCCGCGACGCTGCCTGAAAGCACGATCTGGCCAGGGGCGTTGAGATTGGCGACATCCACATCGGCCGCGGCCGCCAGTGCGCGGACCTGCGATTCCTCGCCGCCGATTAGGGCTGCCATCGCGCCTTCGGTCGCCAAACAAGCGGCTTCCATGAATTCACCACGGCGGGCGACGAGCCGCAGCCCGTCCTCAAAGGAAAAGCTGCCTGCGGCGGCGTGGGCCGTGAATTCGCCGAGCGAAAGTCCAGCAGCGGCGACAGGCACGAGGTTCGGCAAACGCTCGCGGATCATGGCTAACCCCATCAGGCCGTGTAGATAAAGTGCGGGCTGGCAGCGCGAAGTGCGCGTCAACTCCTCATCGGGGCCCTCAAACATCACGTCCGAGAGGGCGAAGCCGAGGGTTTGGTCGGCCAGCGCAGCTAGACTGCGGGCGGTGGCGGAGGATTCCACCCAGTCTTTACCCATGCCCGTTTTTTGGGCACCTTGTCCGGAGAATAAGAGAACGATTTGGCTCATGTCGGCGCGAGGTTTAGGCAAATCCCCGTCCCGAGGGAAGGGGAAATACTGGCGCGTGCCTTTGTGACTGGATCTGCGTCATCTCGTCGATGACTTGCGGTTTGGTGAAATGGGGCGATGTTATGTGGGCGTTTTCGAAGTATTATCCCCCACTTCCCCCCATGACCGCTTCCCCGAAATATTCACGCATCGAGCGCGACTCGATGGGCGAAATGGAGATTCCGATGGATGCGCTCTATGGGGCCTCGACCGAACGGGCGGTGCTGAACTTTCCGATATCGGGCATGGGCATACCGCCGTCTCTTATCCACGCCTATGGCTTGATCAAGAAGTCGGCAGCGCAGACTAATGCCGAGCTGGGACTGTTAGACCTCGCAGCGACTAAACTTATTGTGGAGGCGGCTGATGAAGTCGCAATGGGGATCCACGACGGGCAGTTTCCCGTGGATATTTACCAGACGGGATCGGGGACTTCGACGAATACGAACGTCAACGAGGTGATCGCAAACCGCTGCAGCCAGTGGGCGGGCGCGGTTTTCATCCACCCGAATGACCACGTCAACATGGGGCAATCGTCGAACGACACTTTTCCGACGGCGATCCATCTGGCGGCGGCGCGGGAGATGCGCAATCATCTGATTCCGTCCCTGGAACTCCTAGCGGCCGCGCTGGAGAAGAAAGCACGCGAGTTCCATGGGGTATTCAAAGTCGGCCGGACGCATCTGATGGATGCCACGCCAGTCCGACTGGGGCAGGAAGTCGGGGGGTGGGCGCGGCAGATCCGCCTTGCCGTCGCTCGCGCATGGAAGGCGATCGATGCTCTGATTGAGTTGCCGCTGGGTGGCACTGCGGTCGGTACCGGGCTCAATGCACACCCCGATTTCGCATGGAAGACGATTGCTCGATTGGCAGAGATGACGGGGATTTCCTTTCGCGAGGCGGAGAACCATTTTGAAGCGCAGTCGGCCAAGGACGGCTGTGTTGAGGCGCACGGTCAACTGGCGACGATCGCCGTTTCGCTGCATAAGATCGCCTGCGATGTTCGTCTGTTGGCCTCGGGGCCGCGCTGCGGATTGGGGGAAATCCATCTGCCCGCCACGCAGCCTGGGTCGTCGATCATGCCCGGAAAGGTTAATCCCGTGATGTCGGAGGCTGTGACGATGGTCGCTGCACGGGTTGCGGGTAATCAGACGACGGTTGCGTGGTGCGGCGTCGGTGGCTTTCTGGAACTCAATGTCTCGATGCCCTTATTGGCGGCGTGCTTGCTCGAATCGATCCGCCTGCTGGGCAATGTGGCGACGGCTTTCAGCGAGCGCTGCGTAGGTGGCATGAAAGCGGAGGTGAAACACTGCAACGAGCTAATCGAGTTTTCGCTCTCAATGGTCACGGCCTTGGCCCCGCTCATCGGCTACGACCGCGCCGCCGCGATCGCGAAGGAATCAGTCGTCAGTGGTCAAACGATACGGGAGATCTGCGAGGGGCGTCTCGGTGAACTCGGACTCAGCGCAAAGGAATTGTCGGATCTGCTCGACGTTGCGCGGATGACTGGTGGGGGGCGGTTGGATCGAAGAGGATAGTAGCCGCAAGAAGCAGCAAAGGTCGCGAAGGAACGCAAAGTAGAGGGGGAACTTTTTTGGGTTGAAGCGAAACGCGGAGCGCGGGGGGGGGCGCAGAGGAAGACGCTGAGGGCGGTTTAGAAACTAAGGAGCGCCGATCTTCAGTCGGCTTCTTTGATTTCTTGCGGTTTCGTGAGTTTCGTGGTTCCTCGATTTTCAGCCGCAAAAAGGCGAAAAACAGGCGAAAAAGGAGAATCCCAATCCATCTTCCTTTTTTTGCGTACTCCTGTGCCTCCTTACGGCTAAATCCCGTCCGCCCTCCGAAACTCCGCCCTCCGAAACTCCGCCCTCCGAAACTCCGCCCTCCGAAACTCCGTCTTCCGAAACTCCGTCTTCCCGCGCCTCCTTGCGGCTAACATCCCCGTCTTCATCGTCGCCAAGCGCCGATCCGCGTTTTTCCCGATTCCCCTTGAGACGGCAGTTAGAAATTGATTGTGTAGGGCACACAGTTGCTGATTAACCGGATTTGCAAAATTATTTTCAGTTTTATCGACCCTGCCCCCGCGTTTGACCCACCCCGGATGGTAAAAAAAGTCAGCTTACAGCTTCTTCCCGTCACAATCACCCAATCTAACCGTAGAATCGTATGAACCGCATTTATCAAGGCCGAGTTTCAGATGTCCAAATCGCCGATCCCGAGGGGATATTCCGTAGTGCCGCGCTAGGATATCCAGATACTTGCGTGCTCTGGCAGCATCATCGTACTTTTCAGGACGCAGTGAATTACTATCTCGTTGCGCTTGGGTCGCTGGCAGACACTGATTCAGAGAATCGGGTTATCCGCGATTTGCATGCCCGCCTTGCGGATTCCTGGGATAAATTCCCTCGTAACAGCCAGGGGGCATCCAGTTTACGCGACTCTCTGCGCCGCACCTTCCCCGAGTTGAAGGCTGATTCGACATTGCGTGATGCCTACAATTTGATCCTTGCTGGAAACTCGGCACCACCTCTTGTGAAGACACTCTCCCTTTCACTGCTGCTTGCAAAATGTGGTGGCGATGCCGGCATTCAGCAAAATGGTCGTGCTTACCTTCCCCGTCTCTGCGACGCGAAATGTAACCCGACTTGGGACTACAGTGCCGTCGCGCTTGAATCGGGGGTTGGAGCAGCGCGTCTGGCCCCTGTGCTCCATTCTGAGAGCACTCAGGACGAACTCGAAGCGATTGCCTGCGACATGGATCTATCTTGGGCGGTCAAAGTCCAACCCGGAAAAACCTTTGAAGGGGATGAAGCCAGAGTGCGTCTTAGAGAAGCGCACATTCATTTGATCAAACTTCTCGATGCTCCCTCGCCACGTCTTGCCGAGGCGCTTTTGTCCCTAGCCGATGATGCGGAGAGTACCTTGCGGGCGAATCTCGAAGCTATCGCCATGTTGCCTGACGACATCAGCATTCCGCGAAACCGCAAGGCCGCTCTGGATCTGACATTTTCGGCCATCGCTTTCAAACATTTCCCTAGCCCGGTGACCCAGTGTTTTCTGAAACTTGGAGTCAAAGCTCCGAAATCTACCCCCAAGGTCTCGGGGGCGAAATCTGGCGATGAACTTTTTTCTTCACTCGGAGATGACCCAATCAAGTTGGCTAGGGGTTCGAGGGGCTATGTGTTTCCTGCCTTCAGCGCGTTGCCCCAATGGGCTCCTCCTTCGCCGGGAGAACCGGTTTGGAAAGAGTTTGATATCGCGGCCTTCAAGGAAGCCCTTAAATCCTTGAACCAGTTCAATCAGAAGACCATCGAGCGGGATGACAAACTTCATGCCGCCAAGCAGGCACGCGACTACATGCTTGGCATAAGCGACACCTTGCCAAAATCTGCTGACGGAGAGGGTGAATCGAGCGCTCTTCCCCGGCCCGGTAAGGATGCACGCTGGCCCAAAGTGGCGGAATTGGAAAAGGAGCTTGGCGAGAACCTGAGCGAGGGCGACTGGCAGCTCAGCCGAAGTGCATTGCGCGGACTGCGCGATATCATCGAGATTTGGAACAAAAAACCGAAGGCCTCGACTGAGGAACTGCAAAAGGTGGTCAAGGTCTATCAGGCAGACGACAAGAATAAGCGCGAGATCGGTTCCGTTCAGCTCTTTTTGCTGTTGTGCGAGGAGCGCTATCGCGACCTGTGGCGGTTTGATTTGGTCCACGACGGCGACGAAGAGACCGAGGATGCAGTGGGTATTCTTTCTGCAGCCATTCAAGTGCACCAATTGGAGCAAGAAGTCCTACGCTTTCGCGAGCCAATCCGCCTCACCCCAGCCGAGCCTGCGCTTTCACGGCGGCTGTTCATGTTTTCCGATTTGACTGACAAACTGGCTAAAGTGAAGTTTGGCGAAGTTGACGGCGGAGAGCCTGCCAAAAAGACCCATTTTGTGGAGGCCGCTATTGCCCTGAAAGACGGCAGTAGCCTGCGGGAAACTCGCGTCCGGATGATTTTCACCGCGCCTCGACTGAGTCGCGACGAGTTGCTTGGCGGTGTCGAGTCACGCTGGCTGCAGCCAATGACGGCGGCGCTTGGACTTACACCGCCAAAGGCGGACGGAAAGTTTGATAGTGCTGTGTCACTCATGCCTGACAAACTCGACAGTGGCAGCGTCCGCCATCTTTTGAATTTCCCTGTGAGTTTGGATTCCACATGGATTCAGGGGGCGCTGGGAAAAGCGGCGATTTGGAAAGGTCAGTTCAACGGGATCAAGGACAAGAACCTTCACCTACACTGGCCTGGCACCGCAAAGGAGGCGACGAAGAGAAACCCATGGTGGGAAAACCCGGCGGTTATCAAAAACGGTTTCACGGTTCTCTCCAACGATCTCGGCCAGCGCAGTGCTGGGGCATGGTCCTTGTTAAAAGTTACTTGTTGGAAGCCGGAAACCAAACGGCCTGTGAGATCCATCGGCCACGACGGCACGCGTGAGTGGTTTTCCGAGATTTTGAAAAGCGGCATGCACCGACTGCCAGGTGAAGATCAGAAGGTGCAAAACAACGGGACGTGGACCGTTGAGAAATCCGGCAAAGCCGGGCGAATGGCCGAGCAGGGGGAGTATGATGCCGCCTGCAGCCTCGCTAAAAACCTCGGTTGCGAGTCCGTTGAAAATTGGCTGGGCCTATTCGGCGAACGGAGCCACTCGGAATTGAACGACCAGCTGGCGAAGATCGCCAACCGCCGCCTGACGCGTCTTGGTACTTATCACCGTTGGAGCTGCTTCTCTCCCGAAAAAACCACTGATCTCGCGCGCCAGGCGAAAGTCATCGATGCGCAAATCGTTGAACTTGAAGCCTATCAGGACGCGGCGGTCTGCGAGTGGAGCGGGTTATTGAAGGTTGGCGACGTCGCTGGTTTCCGTAATCGGACGGGTGCCGCTTTTATCGATCTCCGCGAGGTTTTGGAAACCCATCTCGTCAATCTCGCCAATCTTACCACGCCGCTGCGGCAGCAGCTTTGGACTTGGCAGCAACGACAGGACGGCAGTGTGTATGGCGATCTTCTGAGGGTCGATTTTGAGGACTCCAATCCGAAGATTCGCGGACAAAGAGGGCTTTCGATGCAGCGCCTTGAACAACTCGACGGGCTTCGCCGCCTGTTCCTGCGCTACAATCGTTCGCTGGATCGCGAGCCGGGCATTCCCGCCAAGTTTGGACGCGAAGACGAAGGCCGAACTTCGGGGGAGCCCTGCCAATCTCTATTGGACAAGATTGATCGAATGAAGGAGCAGCGGGTGAATCAGACCGCCCACCTGATCCTCGCCCAAGCTCTTGGCGTCAGGCTTTGTCCCCATCAGATTTCCGATGTGGAACGGCGCGAGAGCGACATGCACGGCGAATACGAAAAAATTCCGGGCCGTGCGCCCGTGGATTTCATCGTGATCGAGGATCTTTCGCGCTACCTTTCCAGCCAAGGCCGTGCACCAGCAGAGAATTCCCGTCTCATGAAATGGGCGCATCGGGCGGTGCGGGACAAACTCAAGATGCTGGCAGAGGAACCTTTTGGTATTCCAGTGGTCGAGACGGTGCCTGCCTATTCTTCACGATTCCATGCTGTCAACGGGCAACCTGGTTCGCGCCTGCACGAACTTCATGAACTTGAATCATTCCAACTTCAGGCGCTCGTGAAGACTGCTGGAAAAACCGAAGCCGCAGAGCGCCACCGGGCGATAGCTGCTGAAGCGCTTATCGAGCAGTTCCAGTTGCTCGCTAAAGCCAATGAGGAACGCCAAATCGGCGGCAAGGTTCCTCTGACGCTGTATTTCCCGAAAGCGGGTGGCCCCCTGTTCCTCGCGGCACGAGACGGTAATCCTGTGCAGGCTGATTTAAACGCTGCGGCCAATCTCGGTCTCCGCACGATTGCCGCCCCAGAATGCATGGACGTGCATCGACGGGTGCGGGCAGAGAAGGAAAAAGACGGCTATCGTCCCAAGCTGGGCAACGCTCGAGAAAAAGCGGCCTTTGCAAAGGATGATTCTATCCAGCTTGGTGGCACACTCTCGAAAAAATTCGGAGCCAGTTCGTCGCCCAATTTTTTCCACGAGCCCGATGCTCTCCTGCAAGCCGATGGTGAACCGCTCTTTGATCGGGCGACACTCAAGGCCCATCCGCTGGTTTCAGGCGTTGCGCTCTGGTCCACGGTCAATAACGCGATTTTCATCCGCTGTGCGGAACTCAATCGCCAGCGCCTTAAGCACTGGAACCTCGAAGACGACATCCTAATTTAAACCTCCCCTTATAACGATGGACCTCCCCCCCATGCCCGTCCGGCGCCTCCACAACTACCTCTACTGCCCACGGTTGTTTTATCTCCAGTGGGTGGAGAATATTTTCGTTGATAATGCTGATACGGCCTCCGGCAGCGCCGTACACAAGCGTGTCGAAGACCCTTCACACCTGCGGGAACAAGATTTGGATTTCACCGAGCGCGCGGCGTTGCGCTCGGTGGCCGTGCATTCCGAGTCTCTTGGATTAACGGGCGTGGTGGATTTGATTGAGGACACCGGAAACGGTAGACTGTTACTGGATTACAAACGCGGTTCGCCTCACCGCGATGAAAATGGAAGCGATACCGCCAGGGAAAACGATGCCGCCCAACTGGCATCCTATGCACTTCTTCTCCGCGAGGAAGGAATCGAAATTTCTCAAGCTTTCGTCTACTACGCGGCAGTCAAAAAGCGTGTAGCTGTACCGCTAACCGAAGCGCTTTTTGAAAAAACCCTGCAAACTCTCAACGAGGCGCGGCAGGTTGCTGTCTCGGGTCTTTGCCCACCACCATTGCGGAACGATCCTCGCTGCCTTCAATGTTCTGCCTACCCCGTTTGTCTGCCCAATGAATCGTTGCACTGGGCAGGACTAATGCCGGATGTACCAAAAGATAAGGAGGCCCCGCGACCGCCGGGCGATGATGGCGAAATCATCGTCGTTCAAGACCACAAAGCTTATGTCGGACGCCGTGGCGGAGAACTTACCGTCTCGGTAGAAGGTGGCGTGCCGACCAAACATCCACTCGAGCAACTCCAGTCAGTTTATATTTTTGGTGCTGTACAGATCTCTACCCAAGCGGTGCAAGGGTGTTTGGAGCGGTCCATTCCTATTGCCTATTTTTCTCCGGCAGGTCGTTTTCTCGGGATGACCAGCGGTTTGCCGTCCTCGGGGACGGACGCGCGGCAAGGACAGTATCGACTTTTCAGAGAACCAGATATCCGTAAAAAACTTGCGGCGAGTATCATCTCTGCAAAAATTCACAACCAGCGCGTCATTTTGATGCGCAACGGCAACGCTCCAAAAATCGTTCTGGAGCGATTGGCGTCTCTCCGGGATCAGGCGGCCAGTGGAGATCATTCACTCGACAGCTTGCTGGGTATCGAGGGCAGCGCTGCGGCACTTTACTTTGAAAACTTTGGGTCGATGCTTAAAGGATCAGCCTTTGAAAACTTTGATTTTCATGGCCGCAACCGCCGCCCACCCAAGGACCCTGTCAATGCCTTGCTCTCCCAAGGCTACTCAATCCTTGCCAAGGAAATCACGGGCATGTGCCATGCTATTGGCCTTGATCCATTCCTTGGATTTTTCCACCAGCCACGCTACGGCCGCCCGGCACTCGCGTTGGATCTAATGGAAGAATTTCGCCCACTTCTGGCGGACTCTGTTGCAATTTCTTTATTAAATCGCCAGGAGCTCGACGTGGGTGATTTCACCCAAACCACGCGTGGGACCTTCATGGGGGATGAGGCGCGAAAACAATACTGGAGGGCATGGTTCCGTCGGATGGATACGGAAGTTTCTCATCCACAGTTTGGCTACAAGATGAGCTATCGTCGGATGTTGGATGTGCAAGCGCGCCAATTATGGCGCTTCTGCCGAGGCGAAGCGATGGAATATCATCCATTCACCACCCGCTGATCATGGCCCGCACGCGTTATCTGGTTTGTTATGATATTTGCAGCCCGAAACGACTACGGCAGGTCGCAAAGACCTGTGAGTCGTTTGGCCAACGTCTGCAGTATTCGGTCTTCGAATGTCCGCTCGATGAACTGCGTTTTGAAAAACTTCGCGCTGCGCTCGATGAAATCATCAAACACGATGATGAC
>JBAXLW010000011.1:0-37814 GCA_037134575.1 Verrucomicrobiota bacterium
ATCAGTGATCTTTCCCAGTGGATCAGTGATCTTTCCCAGTGGATCAGTGATCTTTTCCAGTGGATCAGTGATCTTTTCCAGTGGATCAGTGATCTTTTCCAGTGGATCGGTGATCTTTTCCAGAGGATCAGTGATCTTTCCCAGTGGATCAATGATCCTTCCCAACGGATCAGTGGTCTTTTCCAACGGATCAGTGATCTTTTCCAATGGATCAGTGATCTTTTCCAACCGATCGGTGATCTTTCCCAACCGATCAATGATCTTTTGTCGTGGATCGACGCCGAAGCCGAGCGGCGGACGAAAGAGGTGGAGGAACTGGCGGGGAAAGTACCGTTTTAGGTGGGGGCGATCCCATGCACAGGCTGAGTGGAGTTTTTGGATTTTTGAACCGCAGATGGACAGGATTCACGCAGATGGGGAGAGATGAAGGGGAATCCGGCCGCAAGAAGGCGAAATAAGGTCGCAAAAATAGAATTGTCCCCAATTTCGTTTGTTTTGCTAATCTTGCGCTGTCACCGCCAAGGAAGAGAGGAGGATGGTTCTTGATGGGGCGAGGCGGATGTGTTGAAATGGGAGGCTGATTTTTTAATGCCCGAAGAATCCGAAGCCAGCCCTCGAATGCGATCCATCGCTCCCTGCGACACGCGCGAAAAAAAGAAACCCCGGGGCCTGTCTGCCGCTAGCGGCCGAGGAAGGGTTCCCAGGGTCAACGTCAGCAATCTGGCCTCTCTGAGTCGTTAAGTCAAATCGATTTCCCCAACCCCCACCCAGACGCAGAGACGCATGAATGTGGAATTTTTTGAGAATATCGAGGGCGCCCTCCACACGGAGCGTCTCGATGCTTACCGTCGGGATGGGGCTGACGCTGGGGTCACGCTGGCCCGTTATTCACTGAATATGGCGCTGAGCGAGGCGCTTTATCCCACGCTCCAGTATGCCGAGATCGCCTTGAGGAATGGCATCCATGCGGCGCTTGCCCGCCGTCATTGCACAGTTGCTTGGTACGACGCGATCACGGGTCTGCCAGCTTGGCAGATGGAACGGATCGGGGAGGCCAAGTCGCGTTTGGTGAAAAACGGCAAGCCGATCACGCCGGGCCAGATGGTGGCGGAGTTGAACTTCGGGTTTTGGACGGGATTTTTCAATAAGTTGCACGCCCGCAACGGGATCGGCCATTTTCTGGCCAAAACTGTGTTTGTTCATGCGCCGAAACACGAGCGCGATCTGGCCAAGCTGGATCTCCGCTGGAAGGAGATTCGTGTGCTTAGAAATCGTGTTTTCCACCACGAGCGGATTTTGCATTGGAATGACCTCGATGCGAGGCAGCAGGCGATCTTGGAAGTGATTTGGTGGATTTCGCCCGAGTTGCAACAACTGGCAGCGACCTTCGATCGCTATCCAGGCATTCGAAGTGGGGGACTGTCGCCATGGCTGCGGCGTCTCGAAAGCCGTTGGCCATGAAAAGCCCTCGATGCGCAGAGGAAGAGGTTTTCACCACAAAGATCACATGGGCATCCAGGCAAGAGGAAAGCTTGGTGCTTTGTGCGCTGTGTGTCCCTTGGCATTAGACGAGTCTATTTTCCGATTCGTTCGATTCGCGGGTTTGAAATTCTTCACTCCGCTTTGCCATTTGGGGCGGCTTTACGGCTGCCTTTGACCCGGTTCGGCAGCGAGGTCGATCTGAGGCAGAACACGGAAATGGCTGTCGTGGGAGGCGTTGGCGACCCGTACTAGAATCAACTCCAGAGTTCGGAGTCCGCGAGTTTGAGGTCTTTTTCTAAGAAGTCATCCCACCCGACGAATCGTCACTTGATCCATGCATGCACTTTGGCTGGGAAAGCGCATGCAGTCAAGTCGGGTACTTTTGACTGTGGCGGGCGAAAGAGGTGGAGGAACTGACGGGGGAAGTGCCGTTTTAGGTGGGGGCGATCCCATGCGCAGATTGAGTGGCGTTTTTGGAAATTGAACCACAGATGAACAAGATTCACGCAGATGGGGAGAGATGAAGAGTAAGCAAAGCGCCGTTGGCGCGGGGGGATTTTTGCACCGATGGGTGCTGGGATCCCCTCCGCTAAGGATCCATTTAAAAAGTGCCGGGAACAGGACTCGAACCTGCACACCTTTCGATACCAGAACCTAAATCTGGCGCGTCTACCAATTCCGCCATCCCGGCTCGCGGAGGAATCCTAGCGGGATCGGGGTGGTGGGCAAGCCTGCAATGCGAGACTGTCGGTACTGGTGCAAAACTAGACAGATTTCAGCGTGAAATGGCCGAGAGCCGGCCCCGACAGATAAAATTGGATGGAGTCGGAAAAGAGCATCCAGTGCTTAAAGTTTAAAAAATGCCCTAAACTTTTGCCGATAATTCGGCTTAATGCACTAAATATGTCATATTTTTTCAGTTGACGATACCACATCTAGTGATAGGTTCTCAATCGTAGTCCATCAGACACCATCATGCGTTGCGTTCAGTGCGGTTCCCAGAAAGATAAGGTTCTCGATTCCCGTTCGTCGAAGGATGGGGCGGCGATTCGTCGCCGCCGCGAGTGCTTGAAATGCGCTTACCGCTACACGACTTATGAGCAAATCGAGCGCACTGACCTGCGGGTCGTGAAGCGGAATGGAGCCCGCGAAGCGCTAAACCGCGAAAAGCTGATGGGCGGCTTGGTAAAAGCTTGTGAAAAGCGACCCGTCTCGATGGATCGGCTTGACCGCGCGGTAGAGGAAATCCTCACGGAGCTTCACAAGGATCATCTCATCGAGGTTCCGTCCGCTACCATCGGGGGCAAGGTGATGGACAAGCTTCACCACATCGATCCAGTCGCCTACGTCCGGTACGTTTCGGTTTACCGCCAATTTGAGAACGTCAATGAGTTCATCCAAGAAATTCAAGCGCTTTCCCACCGTGCCGCTCGCGATCCTTTCCAGCGGAGGTTGTTCAAGGACTAAACTCGATTCTATCTCCCCTTACCCAAATCAACATTTGTGATCGCTTTTATCGCCAATCGACCTGCTCTTCAAATCGGACGCTACCAAGTAATCGATTACGATACGGCGTGGCTGGACGATGCCATCCGCCGTGCGGCACTGGCCGCCGAACGCGAGGATTTCCCGTTTGTCGCGGACATCCGCAGCGGTATCGTGCAGTACTTGGAAAATAAGTGCCCGCTGAAGTTGCTGCAACTGGAAGACCTTTTTGAACGGGTGCGCAAGATGCTGGTGAAAATCGGCTGCGAATCGATCGCGGCGAAGCTGGAACTGCTCGCGCCACCCGTGACTGTCTCCCTGGTCCGTGCCGCGCTGGAAGCGGGCAATGGGTTCGAGTTGGCCTTTTTCAATACGCTTCGCAGCGAGCTGAGCGACTTGCGTGCCGTCGGGGCGGAGGAAATCCGCTTTGTCGGCCTGCGCGAAAGTTCGTTGATCCTGCGCGGTTCCGCGAGCTGGAATAAGGACTGCGAAGCGCTGCTTGCTGAAATCCAAGCGTTCCTAGGCGCTTGGGATCGCGATCAACCGAAGACCGCCCGCCAACTGCGGCTGCACGTGGAAAACTGAGACTTGAGGCGCAACGCTTCTGACTCGGCTTGACCCAGCGGTCATCACGTGCGATGTCCGCGCCAGATGATTTCTGTTCAGTCCCTTCGCGTTGAGTATGGCCCTCGTGTGCTATTCAACGATCTTTCGTTTTCCGTCCAGCCGCGCGAGCGCATCGCCTTCGCCGGTCACAATGGCGCGGGAAAGTCCACGCTGATGAAGTGCGTGGCGGGAATTATCCCCGCAACCTCGGGAATGATCCACGCGCCCAAGGGCACGCGCATCGGTTATCTGCCGCAGGAAGGGATCCACGTCCGCGGCCGCACGCTGTGGCAGGAGACAGAATCGGCCTTCGGCGAAACGATGGCGCTGAGTGAGAAAATCGACCGCCTTTCCAACGAACTGGTCAAACTCGACCCCCGTTCGTCGCCTTACGGCGATTTACTGGAGGAGATCGGCGAGTTGGAGTTGTTGCTCGACGCCACCGATCCCGCGCGGATGAAGCCGCGGATCGAGTCGGTGCTGAAAGGGCTCGGTTTCCAACAAAAGGATTTTGTCCGCGACTGCTCGGAGTTTTCGGGCGGCTGGCAGATGCGGATCGCGATGGCCAAACTCTTCCTGCAAGAGCCGGAAGTGCTACTGCTCGACGAGCCGACAAACCACTTGGACATCGGCACCCAGATCTGGGTCGAGCAATATCTGGTCAACTATCCCGGCGCGATTCTGTTGATTTCCCATGACCGGGCGCTGCTCGATACGCTGTGCACCCGGACGATCGCTTTCTCCCACGGTCGCGCCGAGGAGTACGCGGGGAATTTCTCCTACTTCGAACGCGAGTCGGTGCTGCGCAAGGAAATCCGCCTGAAGCAATACACCGCCCAGCAGCGCGAAATCGCCGAAACCCAACGCTTCATCGACCGCTTCCGCGCGTCGGCTAACAAGGCGACGCTGGTCCAGTCGCGCATCAAACTGCTGGCCAAAGTCGAACGCATCCCCGCGCCTGAACAGGATGATGCGGTGATGAACTTCAAGTTTCCGCCGCCGCCAAACTCGGGTCACACCGTGGCCAAGCTCGAAGGGGTCCACAAATCCTACGGCCCGCTCAACATCTTCAGCGGTTTCGACTTCGAGATCAACAAGGGCGAAAAGTTCGCCATCGTCGGCCCGAACGGCGCAGGCAAGTCGACCTTCTGCCGACTGATCACGGGCCAAGAAGAGCCCGACAACGGCGCCCACACCTTTGGTCATAAGGTCGCCACCTCCTTCTTCTCCCAAAACCATGCCGACGAACTCGACCCGAATCTCTCGGTGCTCGAAACCGTCGAAGCGTCCGCTTCCCGCGAAAGCATGCCGCACGCTCGGAACCTGCTGGGCTGTTTCCTGTTCCGCGGCGACGACGTTTTCAAGAAAATCGGCGTTCTATCGGGTGGTGAGCGCTCGCGCGTCGCGCTCGTCTGCATGTTGTTGCGTCCTGCGAATTTCCTGATCCTCGACGAACCGACGAACCACCTCGACATGCAGTCGCAGGATGTGCTCCAGCGCGCGCTCATCGATTACCCCGGCAGCGTGATGATCGTTTCTCACAACCGTACCTTCCTCGATAACCTGGTCAGCAAGACCTTGGAATTCCGTCCCGGCGAACAACCCGTGCTCTACGCGGGCAACATCACCTACTACTTGGAGAAATCCGCCGAGGACGAAGCTGCCAAAAAGGGTGTTGCACCGCGCTTGGCGTCGACTGCAGCAGCCAGCTCCAACGGCGGCGGCTCGTCGCGCCCTTCCATTCCCGGCGTCAACCGCAAGGAGCAGCGCCGCATCGAAGCTGAGGCCCGCGAACTCAAATCGAAGGTTCTCAAGCCGCTCGAAGCCGAGTTCACCGTGCTTGAAGCGAAGATCGCGGAATTGGAAGCGGCCCAAGCCACGCTCACCCAACAGCTTTCCAGCGAGGCGGTTCTCGAAAACCCCGGCAAGCTTCGCGAGGTGACCAACGCCGTCGATAAACTCGCAAAATCGCTCGAAACCAGCTACTACCGCTGGGGCCAGCTGTCCGACGAGATTGAAAAAGTGAAGGTGAAACTCGGGATCGAGGCCTAACCCAATCCCAACAAAAAATGGCAATCGCCGAACTCGGGTGCGTCCTTTAGAAGAGCGGCATGAACGCAGCTCTCGAAACGCTGATGCTCGCCTTTACGGCGGAGGATGGGCTGGCTGTGCCGCCGCGCGCCTTGTTCATCGGGGCGGAACCGCATGCTGAGCTCAAGGAGTGGTCAGAGCTAACAGGCTGGCAACCGCTGAAGCCGCGGGCAGCGGCGTGGGAGCGCGTGGGATTTCTGCGCAGCGAGGATTTGCCCGCTGGCAAATGGCCGCTGGTGTTAGTACTACCCGGAAAATCACGGGACGAGGCCTTGTTCTGGTTTGCACTGGCTCGTGACCGACTGGAGCCCGGCGGGAAACTGGTGGTCGCCATGCCGAACACCGCGGGTGCTGGCCGATTTGAAAAGGAACTCGCCAAGGCGACGGGCAACATCACCTCGCTGCAAAAGCACAAATGCCGTGCCTTTCACGCGACCGAAGATGGCAGCTGGAGCGAGGCTTTATTCGACGAATGGCGGGCGCTGGGCGAACCCCGCCAAATTCCCGACACCGACTTCACCGTAGAAGCCGGGATTTTCAGCAGCGACCATATCGACCCAGGCTCGCAACTGCTCGTCGATCATTTGCCAGCGCACTTGCGCGGAACCGTCGCGGATCTCGGGGCGGGCTGGGGTTTTCTATCAGACGCCGTCCTTCGCCGCTGCCCGGGAATTACTCAGTTAGATTTGTTTGAGGCCGACGCGCGCGCTCTCGACTGCGCCCGCAAAAACCTCGCCCACCACCCACGCGAAATCGCCTACCATTGGCACGACGTCACCACGGGCCTGCCGCGCACTTATGACGCCATCGTGATGAACCCACCGTTTCACACGGGCCAGGCCACCGATGTCGATCTCGGGCGGGCCTTTCTCAAAGTGGCAGCCGCCTCGCTCAATCGCGGCGGCAAATTGCTGCTAGTCGCGAACCGCCAACTGCCCTACGAAGCGGCACTCGAAACCAGCGGCCTCGCTTGGCGAAAAATCGCCGAGAACAAAATCTATAAACTGCTCTTCGCCGAACGCCGCTAACCACTCTCATGAAACTCGTCAAACTTCTCGCCAATCTTGGCTATGGCTCCCGTAAAGAAGTCCAGCGCCTGATCCGTTCGGGCGCTGTCACCGATGACACGGGCCGCGTGCTCGGCGAAAACGAGGTGCCGCCCCACCACCAGATCCGCGTCCGCGGTGAAGAGCTCGATCCCCCTGCCCCGCTGGTCATCATGCTCAACAAGCCCGATGGCTACACTTGCAGCAGCGAAGATCCCGGCGACACGGTTTACGATCTACTGCCACCGCGCTTTGCCCTGCGCAACCCCGGCCTCAACCCCATCGGCCGACTCGACAAGGACACCACGGGATTCCTCCTGCTCACCGACGACGGCAAACTGCTGCACAAAATCATCCATCCTAAGTCGGGCTGTTTGAAAGTTTATCAAGTCCAGCTAGACCGCCCTTTGGAAGGCCATGAAGGCGAGCTTTTCGCGTCGGGCACGCTGGTATTAAACAGCGAAACCCGCCCCTTGCTGCCCGCAAAGCTGGAAGTGTTAGGCGAAAAAGAAGCCCTCGTCACCTTGCACGAAGGCCGCTACCACCAAGTCCGCCGGATGTTCGCCGCTGCGGGCAATCACGTGCTCGGCCTGAAGCGGATTTCCATCGGCGGCCTCACCCTGCCCGACGATCTGGAAGATGGCGAATGGCGGGAGTTAGAGGCCGACGAGGTGAAGGCGATTTTCGCTTGAAGAGCTTTTACTGAAGCCACTCTTGCCGCTTGGATTTGCTCACAAAATCTCCTTTTGGGCAGCTTCTTATTGCATAACATCTCTCATTGGTCATATTGGAACATGTGCCACGGAAAATTCGACAACTCGTCCAAGACTTGCGAGAGGCCGGGTTCAGCCGCGTTGCGGGAGGCAAAGGCAGCCACCGCAAGTTCACCCACCCAAGAGTCGTGATCCCGGCCATCATCCCCGGTCACGATGGGGACGACGCCAAGCCCTATCTTGAGAAGCATGTTGCGGGAAAAATCAACGAATCAAAGCCATGAAAATGACCAGTCCAAATGCTGCCCTTGCGGCCTCTAGGTACCCCCTTCAGGTCCGGTGGAGTGATGAAGATCACGCTTATCTTGGATCGATTCCCGGTCTCGTCGGTGAATGCTGCCACGCCGACACTCCCGAGGGCGTCCTGTCCCAACTCAAGGAAATCGCCGAGGATCTTGTGGATTATTTGCAATCTAAGGGCTCCGATCTGCCAGAACCTTCCAACGCCATCGCCCAAAATCCCGATCCGAAAAGCATTCGGCTCGCCCTCGGCCTCACCCAGGTCGGGTTCGCCCGCGCCCTCGGAATCAGCCCCAAGACACTTCACAAATGGGAACAAGGGAGCTCGCGGCCCAGCGGCGCGGCCAACACGCTGTTGCGCATCGCAGCGTCCGACCCCGGTGCCGTGAAGCGCGTCCTTGCCGCGCTTTGATCGAAGGAACCGGCAACGTCAGGCCACCGGTGCCTTCCAGATCAACCGCACTGCATCCAGTCTCACGCGGGCATTGCCAATAGCATCCGCGAGAGCCGCCTCACGCTCCTCCAGCGCGGCGATTTCCTCGGGTTTGATGTGATCGTTGATTTCCGCGAGATCGCGCAGTCTGGCGATTTCGCTAGCCATCTCGCGGTGCATCCGTGCCAGTGCATCCTCGATCACGGCTTGGCTTTTGACTCCCCCGAGATCGCGGGTCTTTTCTAACATTGCAGGTAGCATCTTGCGCTTCACCGCTTCGTTTTTCAGCAGACTTGCGGGGTCGCCGCGACGCAGCGGTGGCTTGGCAAAGGCCGCATTCTCGGTGTGGTCGCCGCCCTTGTGATCGACTAAGATCCGCAGCGGGGTTTGGGGCAGAAAGCGTTCGACGTGCAGCCGAGCCGGAGCCACGCATTCGACGACGATCCATGATTCCAGCAGGATCGTTTTCTCTCCTGCGGAGTCCCAGACGCCAAAGGTCGCGTTACCCGCTTCCGAGCCTAACATAAGGTCCAAGGCACCCCGCACCATCGGGTGATCCCACGTCAGAAACGCCTCCTGTTCCCGCTCCAGCGCACGCTGGCGATCGAGCGTCACCGTCATCCCGTCCTGCGGCAGGGCGGGAAACGCATCGGATTTTAAGTTTCCCGGCAGCAGGAAGTAGCGGCGTTTGCCTAGCTCCTCGATAGTTAGCCCCGAAAACTCAAACAGGCGCATCAGAAAGTCCTCAAAGCCGGGGTCTTCATCCCACTCGCCGATCTTCGCCACCAGCCATGTCGACCGTTCGGGCCGATGCGAACTACGCTCTAACAATCGGTCCTGGCCTCGCGCCAGCCGCTCAGAAATCCGCCTGCGGCAAGCGAGCGTTTTCTCGATCAACCCCGCCAACAGTTCGGGCTCGTCGATCGCCTCGTCCAGATCCCAAGTGAGTTCGCGCTGAATTTCTGCGGCACCCGGCGGGCTCGCGCGGAAAGCATCCATGCCCTCTTCCAACCAGCGCATCCGCACCTCCTCCTCGCCGCCCGGCAAGTACGGCACATGTACTTGGATCGTGCCTTTCTGGCCGATGCGGTCGAGCCGACCGATCCGCTGCTCTAACAAATCCACATCCTCGGGCAGGTCGTACAAAACCAGATGCCGGGCGAATTGAAAGTTCCGCCCTTCGCTACCGATCTCCGAACAGACCAGCACTCGCGCGCCATCCGTCTCCGCAAAAAAAGCCGCGTTGCGATCCCGCTGCAGCAGTGTCAGATCCTCGTGAAACAAGGCCCCCACCATGCCCGTCGCCGAACGCAGTTCTTCTAACACTTCCTCTGCTAGCTCACGGGTCTTGGTGATGACGAGAACTTTTTCGCCGTCCAGCTTTTCCAGCAATTCCGCCAGCCACTTCAGCTTATCCGTTACCGCGACGATCCGCGGTTCGCGCTGCGGGAAACCGCCCAGCCGCGCCCGCGTGTTGCGGAACATCACGCGCCCCACCCCGAAACCATCGAGCAGATCCGCGACCAATCGCTCGCGGGCTTCGGGTACCCCAGCGATCAAATCCGCCACGCGCTGCTCCAGCCGCGGGCGACCACTCACCAAATGTTTCAACCCTTCATCGACATCAGCGCCCGCTGCCAACGATTCCACCACGTCCGCCACCGCTTCGTAGTGCAGCGTTTCCTCGCGGTACTGTTGGAGATCTCGGTAGCGACTCGGGTCTAACAATTGTAGCCGCGCAAAGTGGCCTTCGGGTCCGAGCTGTTGCGGCGTGGCGGTTAGCAGTAGCAGGCTCTCGGTGGTTTGCGCGAGAGCGCGCACCATCTCGTACGCCGGCCCCGCGCCTTCGGGCGACCATTCCAAATGATGCGCCTCATCGACGACCAGCACATCCCAGCCCGCCTCGCGCGCCTGTGCCGCACGGTGTTCGTTTCCTGCTAGAAAATCGACGGCCGCCAGTACCCACTGGCTGTCGAGAAAGGGATTGCACTCGGGATCGCCGTACTCGATCGCCTCGCAGCGCTCTTCATCGTACAGGCTGAAGGAAAGCTGGAAACGCCGCAGCAGCTCGACGAACCACTGGTGCACCAGCGGCTCGGGAACCAAGATTAGCACCCGCTCGGCCCTGCCCGTTAGAATGAGCCGGTGTAAAATCAAACACGCTTCGATCGTTTTGCCCAATCCCACCTGATCTGCTAACAGCACGCGCGGTTGCAGACGGTTTGCCACTTCGTCGGCGATGAAAAGCTGATGCGGGATCAAATCCATCCGCGCTCCCGCCAGACCGCGGACGGGAGAGCGCCGCATCTCCGCGCGCCGCCGCAACGCTTCGCCACGCAAATCGAAATCCGCCGGCTCGTCGAGTTTGCCACCGAACAAGCGCTCCTCAGGCTTGCTGAAACTGATCGAGTCCGACAAGTCCGCCTCCAAAACCTCCCCGCCGTCCGTTTGATAGATCCACAGACCCCGACTTTCGGACACCTGCGTCACCGTCATTTCCGCGCCCGAGTGAACTTTGATGTGATCGCCCGGCAGGAACTTCACCCGCCGCAGCGGCGCGGTATCCACCGCATAACAGCGCGTCTCGCCCGCTGCCGGAAAGGCGATCTCCACCCTCCCATCGCCGCTGTTGCGGATGATCCCCAAGCCCAGCTCGGGCTCACCATCGCTCACCCAGCGCTGACCGCGCGTCCATGCATTCTCAATTCCCATAGGCTCTATCCGACAACGAATCCAATCCTTTTCAGGTACAGAGTCGTCTTGATTTTAGAAAGTCGGCGCGGCGACAGTTGCATTGTCGCGCTCTTCGCTGCGGCGGCGGAGGATACGGTCGGCGGTTTCGGTGACCATTTCGGCGAGGAGCAGCCAGAGGTGGGAGCCTTCGCGGTAGTCGGCGGGGGCGATGTGTTTGACGCGGCCGGCGTGGGTGGAAAGCTGGAAACACTTGCGGAAGGAGCGGCCACTTTGATCTTCCGGGTTGTAAACGGCGATGGCTTGGCCGCCGTTGCGACTCATGACGGTGAAGCAAGGGACGTCGGTAGGGCCGTCGCCGACGTAGACCATGTTTTCAAAGGGGATGGGCCGTTGGTCGGCGGGCATGTGGTCGTTGACGTCTTGGTCGTAGCCGAGCATGCCCTTGTTGATGCGGAAGAGGAACTGCGTCTTGGTGGTGTGGGAGATGACGCGCTTGGGGAAACTGATGCGGCCCTCGGCGTCTTCGCCGAATTCACAGCCGAACATGGCTTTGACGTAAGGCTGGAGGCGCGAGCCGTCGAGCAGGGCTTTGAGGCCGGAGGAGATGATGTAGTGCTCGACCTTGATGCCGGCGGCGGCGTGTTCGGCGGTGAGAGAGGCTTTGGGCAATTCCTCAAAAAGATCCGGCAGACCGGGGAAGAACTGAAGGCCGGTGCCGAGCTGAGATAGGCGGGCATTGGTCACATTGTCCATGCCGAGGTAGTCGAGCAGGCACTTCATGTAGGCGAGCTCGCCGTCCCACTTCTGGTCAGTGACTAGGGAGTTGCACTTTTTCCAGAACTGCGCGGGGTCGATGCCGAACTCGGGGAACACCAC
Source organism: Verrucomicrobiota bacterium (assembly GCA_037134575.1). Taxonomy (GTDB): domain Bacteria; phylum Verrucomicrobiota; class Verrucomicrobiia; order Verrucomicrobiales; family Akkermansiaceae; genus Luteolibacter. The sequence continues at coordinate 11,727 of JBAXLW010000011.1, forward strand.
ATCGTCCTGCATGTAGCGGGGACTGAGCGTCTGGTCGTAATCGTAAACCAGTGCGATGGTGTTTTGAGGAGCTGCCATGGGAATAGGTCAAACAAACCACGGCCAGCGCCCGCGACAAGGCGGAAATGGCGGCAAGCGAAGATGGGTGAAGATTTTTTGGCCGCAATGAGGCGCAAGAAGATTGTAAAAATGAAGATTGGATCGAGAAGGCCGGTGGGGATCGTACCCTTTCTCGCTTTTTATTACGGCTGACGGGCGATCAGGTCTTATCCCGCAGGTCATCGCCAATAATTTCCAGCGGGCGTGTCAATCAGCCGTCCTAAGGCCGCACGATCTTCTTCAACGACCACCGCGACGGGGCAAAGTCAATAAACCCCTTCTCCAAGTCGTTTACCTCCTTTTCAAATCGGTTTGCCCCTCTTTCAAATCAGACTTCCCCTTATCAAATCGGTTTACCCCTCTTTCAAATCGGATTTCCCCTTTTCAAATCGATTTACTCCTCTTTCAAATCGGTTTGCCCCTCTTTCAAATCGGATTTACCCCTTTTCAAATTGGTTTGCCTCCCTTTGTAAGTCGATTGGCCCTGCAGCGCAGGGAGCTAGGGAGCTGAACCGTCCGTCGGAGGAAGCCTTTTTACGCATTCTGGTGCCTTCGACTCGCTCGGGGTCACGCATGATCCGTCGCGAGGAAGGATTTTTGGCAGAGTTCGGCGTATTTGCCGCCTTGGGCGAGCAGGGTAGCGTGGGTGCCTTGTTCGATGACTTCGCCCTTTTCGAGGACGTAGATGCGATCGGCGTTTTGGATCGTGGAAAGGCGGTGGGCGATGACAAACGCAGTCCGATTGGCCATCAAGCGGTCGAGCGCGTCTTGGATTTGGCGCTCGGTTTCGGAGTCGACGGAGGCAGTGGCTTCGTCGAGCAGGAGGATGGGCGCGTTTTTGAGGAGGGCGCGGGCGATCGAGAGCCGTTGCTTTTCGCCGCCAGAGAGTTTGACGCCGCGCTCGCCGACGTTGGTGTCCAGCTGCTTGGGGAGTTCCTTGACGAAGTGGCTGGCGTGGGCGGCTTCGAGGGCGCTCCACAGGTCGGCGTCGGTGGCGTGGCGTTTGGCGAGCAGGAGGTTTTCGCGGACGGTGCCGTTGAACAGGAATGGCTCTTGGGTCACGTAGGCGAGGCGGTCGCGCAGCGAGGACTTGGCGAGGGTGCCGACGTCGATGCCGTCGATGGTGATTTCGCCAGAGGTCGCTTCATAAAATCGCGCCAGCAGGGAAAGCACAGTGGTTTTGCCAGCGCCCGTGGAGCCGACGAGGGCGATGGTTTGGCCGGGCTGGGCGTCGAGGGTGATGCCGTTGAGGGTGGGTTGGTCTTGGTAGGCGAAGGTGACGTTGTCGAAGCGCACATAGCCGGCGATTTCGGCGGGGAGTTCTTCGCCTGCCGTGGAATTCGGCTCGTCCTCGGAGTCGAGGATTTCAAACACGCGGTCGGCGGCGGCGCGGCCGGAGAGCAGCATTTGATTGAGCGAGTTGAGGCGGTCGATGGGTTCGTAGAATAGCGAGAGGAAGAGTAAGAACTTGGCGAAGTCGCCGATGGTCATTTCCCCACGCATCACCGCGCTGCCGCCGAAACCGAGCACCAGCACGTAGCCGATCATTCGCAAAAACGACATGCTCGGCGAATAAATCGCCCACCAACGCATCATCCGCAGCGTCGAGGCCTGTAGCGCGTTGGAAAAATCGTTGAAGCGGCGGTGTTCCACCGCTTCAGCGGCGTAGGCCTTGATTTGGCGGACACCGGAGATGTTGTCGTGCAGCAACGCGTTCAAATCCGACGCGGCATCGCGCTGGTTGCGGTAGCGGTCACGGCCTTTGGTCGAATAAATCCATGCGCCGACGGCGAGCAACGGAACGGGTAGAGTCGCCCAAGCGGCCACGGTCGGATTGAGGAAAAACAGGAAGATGCCGATGCCAATGACTTGCAGCGCGGCGATCAGGCCCTGTTCGACGCCGTCGATCAGCACGCGCTCCATGTTGGTCACGTCCTCGACCACCCGCGTCATGATGTCGCCAGTGCGCCGCGTATCGAACCATTGGAGCGGCAGACGCTGGATTTTTTGATAAAGATCGGAGCGAATGTCGAAGATGACCTTCTGCTCGAAGGTATTATTGATGAAAATCCGGATCGAATTGAGGCCATCCTTGGTCAAAAAGCCGAGTAGGGCGATGATGATCCAATAGGTGAACTCATGGTGGCGCGCGGGATTCGGGATGATTTTGTCGATCACGTAGCCCGTCGCATTCGGGAACACGAACACCGCCACCGTCATGCCGATGGCGCAAACAAGTTGGGCCGCGGCAAGCCCGGGGTAGTGGCGCAGGTAGGAGAGGACGCGTAGAATGGACTTCATGAGAGAAAGTAAGCGATGACCTCCGCCCGTGGCTTTGTAAAGCCAAGGCATTGCGGAGAGCGTAAGTCTTTAAAATTTGGGATTGCGTTGGCTGGCCAGGACTCGCTATTATTGGCTCCCACAAGCTAACGCTTCATTCAAAATCCCATGGCGAACGTTTTCGGAATCATCACTGCAATCATCCTTGCCCTTTCGGGGTGGATCGCTTTCAAAAATCAAGAGGCTCATGAGAACACCCTCGCTGATACCGAAAGTCAAAAAACCGCGCTCACGGAGAATCAGAAAAAGCTGAAGTCGAAGCTGGCGGTCCTTGCGTCGATGCTCGACCAATCGACGCTCTACCAATCGGAGATCGAGCAGCTCCAGTCCGAAGAAACCGCTGCCCAAAAAGCCAACGACGACCTCAAGTCCCAAGCGGAGGAGATGACTGCTAAAATCGTAGCTAACAAAACGAAGCTTGAAGAGATCCATGAAAAGGTTTCCAAAACTGGCGATTTGAAAGCATTGGCATCCAGAATACGCGTCACCTGTGCGGAAATTGAAGAGCTCGATCAATCCATCCCGGAAGTCGAAGCCAAGCTTGCCAATCTCGCTGCTCAGAATACAGCCGCGGAAACGCAGATCGGCAATGTGAAGACCAATTTGGAAAGATACGCCACAGGCCAGTCGCTTGCCTCGTTGAAGACGAGCATCCGTTCCATTTATTCAGACTGGGGATTTGTCACCTTGGCCTCGGGCAACAATGCTGGTGTGATGACGAATTCAACTCTCAACGTGGTCCGTAACGACAAGGTCGTCGCCAAGCTTCTCGTCACGGCGGTCGAATCAAAAATCGCCTCCGCCACTATTGTGCCAGACTCACTGGCTGCAGGTGATATGCTCGCGATCGGGGATCAGGTGGTTGCCGCAGTCAAGGTAGACAAGTCCGCTGCCAACTGAGCCCTCGATTCGTTGTTCAAATTTTCATAAGAATACTCCATGAAAGCCGTTCTTTATATCGTTCTAATTGTCGTCTCAGGCGGCGCAGCTGTGTTCTCGGTCATGTCCTCCAAAAAATTCGACGCCGCCACTGAGAGTCGTCTTGAGTTGGTTGCCACCAACAAAAAGGTGACCGAGGAGGCTGCAGCCGCGGACAAGAAAATGAAGGAAGAGAAGCCAAAACTCATTGCCCTCGGGGAAAAGCGGGAACTGCTGACTCAGAGTGTGGACGCGGTCAAATCCTCAGGCAAATCGCTGGCTACCGATTTGGACAAACTCAAAACCGAGGAGGAAGCGCAAAATGAAGAGTTCGGTCAGCACGAAAAATCCATTGCAGAGATGAATTCGATCCTAGCAGGTTTGGTTGAAGATGTGAGTTTAGACACTCTGCCCCAGAAAGCCCAACAGCTTCAGGAGGATAAAAAGACGAAACAAGCCAAGTTCGAGGAGCTTGAAGTCCTCATCGGAGGTGCCGACAAGAGACTTGCGACCAATCAAGTGGAAATGGACCGTCTGACCAAGCGGGTAACGGATCGCAACAATCGGATCAAGCACAACTCGGTCGAGGCCGTGGTTACCGCCGTGGATCAGGATTGGGGATTTTTACTGATCGGCGCGGGATCAAATTCGGGTTTCACCACGCAGACCAGCCTGCTGGTCCAGCGCGACGGTCGCATGATCGGACGGGTCCGCCCATCCGCGATCGAGCCCGCCCAGACGGTGGCTGAGATTGACCGCAAAGCCATGGCAGCAGGCGTGCGTCTCCTGCCGGGCGACCACGTCATTCTCGCCAAGCCGGAGGCGAACTGATTCGTGCCAGTCACTTTGCAGACTTGCAAGCGGTGGTGCTTTATTTACCGTTCAGGGATGAAGCGCTCCATTTGCCGTTTACTGCTCACCCTGCCCCTCGGGTTTTTCATCTCGTCTTGCGGGATTGAATCGGAGAAGAAGCCAGTTGGCCCCGTCTCGGACACGAGCATGATTCCGTGGAACAGCCCTGTCGCCGGTCAAGGCCAAGGACAGTTCGGCATGATGCCGCAGAATCAGTACCGCCGCTGATAACCCTGAGACCGCTCAGTCGCGGTGATAGGGCGACCCGCTTTTCAGCGAGGCGACGCGATAAAGCTGCTCCAGTAAGACGAGCAAGGCCAGTTCGTGTTGCAACGTGAATGGGGAGAGCGTGAGGATGAGATCGCACTTTTCCCGCAACAATTCGTTGTGTCCATCTGCCGCGCCGATCAGGAATGAGACGGTCTTGATATCGCCACGCATTTCTAACGAGTCGAGTTTATCGGCGAATTTGCGCGTCGTCAGGCACTCGCCGCGCTCGTCCAGAGCCACGCGGAAGCAGCCCTCGGAGCGCTCCAGCAAACGGGCCGACACTTCGTCGCGGTTGCCAGCTTTGATTACAACTAGCTCGTGTCCGCCGGTGCGGGACAAGCGCTTCAGGTACTCTTCAACGCCCGCCTTGGCGTAGGCGAGTGCAGGTTTTCCCGCGACGATGAGTCGGATTTGCATGAGAGTGAGCGGCGAGGTTGGTGATCGGGCCGAAGTTTGGCAAGGGGCGAGTGGACGCCTCACATAGTCTTGCCAAGTCGGGGCGGAAGGTGGAGCCTCGATGCCGGATGGATCTACTTCGAAAGCTCTTGATGGACCGGCGGGTGAGGCTCGCCTTGGCCGTTGTTTCTGCGCTGCTGGTCGCCGCGGCCATGCTGGCGTGGAAGATGGGCGTGAACCTCGCCGTCCTGAAGGGCGTGTGGCAGGTGCTGAACGACTACTTGGTGAAGCACCCGTCGTCATTGTTCTGGGCCCTAGTTTTCCTGCCAGGTCTCCCGATCCCGACCAGCGCGCTGCTCTTCACCGCAGGCGTGGTCTGGCGCCAGCAGCCAGTGATGGCGTGTTTGCTGTGCCTGTTAGCGATGCTTCTCAATCTCACGTGGACGTATTGGCTGGCCGCCAAGCCAGCGCGTGGTTTGGTCGAGAAATTGTTAGCCTCCGCAGCGATTCAAATTCCCGATCTGCCGCGCGGGGATCATTTGAAATTGATCCTCGTCATGCGACTGACCCCAGGCTTCCCGTTCTTCTTTCAAAACTACCTCTTGGGATTCCTGCGGGCGCCTTTTTTCCTCTACCTCTCGGTTTCCATGCTGTGCAGCGGAATCATCGGTACCGGCGTGGTGCTGAGCGGGGTGGGGCTGGCCGATGGCAAGCTGATGCCCGCCATCAGCGGAGCGGCCCTGATCGCCCTTGGGGCAGTCGTCACTCAGTCAGTTCGCAGCTGGCTGGCGAAGCGGCGGACGGCTACGAGCGCGGTCTAAGCTCTATCTGATCGTTAGATGATCATCCCCGCGGCGACGGTTTCGTTGGTGCCGGGATCGATGAGGATGAAGGAACCCGTGGTGCGATTGCGGCGATAGGAGTCGTGGATTAGCGGCACCGCGGTGCGCAGGGTGATGCGGCCGATGTCGTTCATTGAGAAACCATCCACACTTTCGACCTTGTGAAGGGTGTTGATGTCGACGTGGTATTTGACTTCTTGGATGATCGCTTTGGTCTCCTGCGTGGTGTGGCGGATGACCAGCTTCGCCTTCGGCGGCATCGGCTTGGCAGAGAACCAGCAGATCATCGCTTCGATGTCTTGGGAGACGATCGGCGGGTTGTTGGTTTTGACTAAGGTGTCGCCGCGCGAGATGTCGATCTCCTCTTCCAGCGTGATGCAGACGGACTGCGGCGCGAAGGCTTCTGCGAGCTCGCCTTCGGGGCTGTGGATCGCTTTGACGCGAGTGGTGAAGCCGGACGGCAGCACGGTCACTTCGTCGCCAGGTTTGAAAACACCGCCCGCGACGCGACCGGCGTAACCGCGAAAGTCGTGCCACTCGTCGCTCATTGGGCGGATGACCCACTGCACGGGGAAGCGGGCATCGACGTGATTTTCTTCGCCGCCGACGTAAACGTGTTCGAGGTGATAGAGGAAAGTCGGGCCTTGGTACCAAGGCATGTGCTCGGACTTATCGACGACGTTGTCGCCGTTGAGCGCGGAAATCGGGATGTCGGTGATCTCGACAATGCTGTCGAGGCGCGAGGCGAAGTCGCGGAAATCCTTGACGATTTTGTTGTAAACTTCCTCGGAGTAATCGACGAGATCCATCTTGTTGACGGCCACGACGAGGTGCTGGATGCGCAGCAGGTTGGCGATGAAACTGTGGCGCTTGGTTTGTTCGATCACGCCTTTGCGCGCATCGATCAGGATGATGGCGAGGTTTGCGGTGGAAGCGCCCGTCACCATGTTGCGGGTGTACTGGGTGTGGCCGGGCGTGTCGGCGATGATGAACTTTCGCTTCGGCGTCGCGAAGTAGCGGTAGGCGACGTCGATGGTGATGCCTTGTTCGCGCTCGGCCTTGAGACCGTCCGTCAGCAGCGCGAGGTTGACGTTTTCGTCGCCGCGGCGGCGCGACGATTCTTCCATGGCCTCGAGTTGGTCCTCGAAGATGGATTTGGAATCATAAAGCAAGCGGCCGATGAGAGTGGATTTGCCGTCATCGACGGAGCCAGCAGTGGTAAAGCGAAGGAGGTCCATTTTTTGGGTAAAGCTGAAAGTTGAAATTTGGAAAGTTGAAATGAAGAGGAAGATGTGGCGGAAACGGGTGGCGAAGCGCTGAGGATGATTTCAGCTTTCTGCTTTCCCGATTTCAGCTTTTCTTTAAAAGTACCCTTCCTTCTTGCGGTCTTCCATGGCGGTTTCGGAGCGTTTGTCGTCGGAGCGGGTGCCGCGCTCGGTTTGGCGGGCAGCGGCCACTTCGGCGATCACTTCGTCGAGGTTGGAGGCGGTGGATTCGACCGCGCCAGTGCAGGTCGCATCGCCGATGGTGCGGAAGCGGACGATCTGGCGAATGACCGGCTCGTGGTCCTGCGCCTTGAGGAACTCGGTGACGGCGAGAAGCGAGCCGTTGCGCTCGAACACGTCGCGCTCGTGGCTGAAGTAAATCGAAGGCAAGGGGATGTTTTCGCGCTGGATGTACATCCAGATGTCCATTTCGGTGAAGTTAGAAAGCGGAAACACGCGGAAGTGTTCGCCGGGATTTTTGCGGCCGTTGAAGAGGTTCCACAGCTCGGGGCGCTGGTTTTTCGGGTCCCACTGGCCGAAGTCGTCGCGGTGGGAGAAGAAGCGCTCCTTGGCGCGGGCCTTTTCTTCATCGCGGCGGCCACCGCCGAGGCAGGCGTCGTATTGGCCCTTCTCGATGGTGTCGAGCAAGGTGACGGTCTGAAGTTTGTTGCGCGAGGCGTTAGGGCCCTTTTCTTCGACGACGCGGCCGGCGTCGATGGACTCCTGAACCGAGCCAACGACCAGCGTGGCGCGGATCAGATCCACGAACTCGTCGCGGTAGGTCATCGTTTCTTCAAAGTTGTGGCCCGTGTCGATGTGGACCAGCGGGAAAGGCATCTTCGCGGGCCAGAACGCCTTGCGGGCAAGCCACGCCATGACGATCGAGTCCTTGCCGCCCGAAAAGAGCAGCGCGGGGTTTTCAAACTGCGCCGCCGTTTCGCGAAGAATGAAAATCGCTTCGGCTTCGAGTTGGTCCAGATGGCTGAGTTGGTAGTTGGGCATGGAAATGAAAGTGGCTAGAAAGCGGCAGGCAGTTGAATTAGTGGTAACGGAAGTCGAGGTCAAGATTTAATTACCATCTTGGGTCAATTGATAATGTTTTGGTCCTGCCGTGTGATTTTCCCCTGCAGTTGCAGTAGTTTCCAGCACTTCGGACGAGAAGATGCACTGCACAGGACCCTGCGTGCACTGCACTGGACCTCGCGTGCACTGCACAGGACCCCGCGTGCACTGCACTGGACCTCGCGTGCACTGCACGGACCCCCGCGTGCACCGCACGGACCCCCGCGTGCACTGCACTGGACCTCGCGTGCACTGCACGGACCCCCGCGTGCACTGCACGGACCCCCGCGTGCATTGCACTGGACCCCGCGTGCACTGCACTAAAAACTTTTTCGTTGCGTGACCTGGGGCGATTTGCCCACGGGCGGCCTTGGGCGACAGTCAGGGAGCTGAAAACGACGGCCAAACTGCCACCACTCTAAGTAATCGCTCAGGCAACGAGAAATAAAGCCCCTCTCTATAGTGCTAATATGCCAGCTCTCAAGCGCAGTTAAGAACGCCACAGCATGCCGCCTCGCGAAGTGCCGCTGACCGACTTCTCGCAGCTTGGCTTTGACCGATGGCGGGTTTCGGTCTATTTCCTAACTTTTCACATGAAGGAGCAAATCGAAGCCATCCAAACTGCAGCGCTCGCGCAAATCGCCACTGCTGGCGACGAGCGCGCGCTCGAAGACGCACGCGTGGCCGTGCTTGGCAAAAAAGGCACCCTGACGCTAGTTTCCGCCGGTATCAAGGACGTGCCCAAAGAGGACAAGGCCGCCGTCGGCCAGCTTCTGAATGCTGCCCGCAGCGCCATCACTGCCGCATTAGAGGAAAAACAATTCGCGCTCCGCGAAATCGCCGACCGTGCCGCGCTGGTCGGCATCGACGTCACGCTGCCCGCCCGCCAAGTGCCCGTCGGCTCGCTGCATCCGCTGACGTTGATCCGTGATCAGGCGATCGGCATCCTGCGCCGCATGGGCTTTGCGCTGGCCGATGGACCGGAAATCGAGGACGAGTTCCATTGTTTCGACGCGCTCAACACGCCCGCCGACCACCCGGCTCGCAACGAAAAGGACACGTTCTATTTCGACTCGGGCAAACTCCTGCGCACCCACACTTCCAGCGTGCAGGTCCGCACCATGGAAACCCAGACGCCGCCGATCCGCATCATCGCGCCCGGCTCCGCCTATCGCCGCGACGAAATCGACGCGACCCATCTATCCGTTTTCAACCAGCTCGAAGGCCTCTTCGTCGGCGACGACGTTTCGCTGCCTGACCTCAAAGGCACACTCGAATATTTCCTTCGCGAACTTTTCGGTACCAGCACCGAAGTCCGCTTCCGCCCGCACTTCTTCCCGTTCACTGAGCCGAGTTTCGAGATCGACGTGAAACTCCAAATCAAGGGCCAAGCCCCCCGCTGGATCGAAGTCGCAGGCTGCGGCATGGTCGATCCCGCCGTCTTCGAAGCCATCAACAAGTCGCGCAAAGACAATACCTTCGACCCCGAAAAAGTCACCGGTTTCGCCTTCGGCATGGGTCTCGACCGCCTCGCCATGATCCGCTGGGGCATCAAAGACATCCGCCTCCTCATCGAAAACGACGCCCGCTTTCTCAGGCAGTTCGCCTAAGTCTCCGCGCTAATCTTTGCGACCTCCGCGTCTCCGCGTTTCGCTTTATTCATCTCTTCTCACATGAACGTCTCTCTCAACTGGCTCGCCACCCACCTCGACCTTTCCGGTAAATCGATCAAGGAAATCGACGACCTCTTCACTTTCTCCGGTGTCGAAGTCGAGGGCATTGTTTCCAAGGGCATCACCTCGGAAAAAATCATCGTTGCCCAAGTCATGGAAGCCGTCCAGCACCCGAACGCGGACCGCTTGAAAGTCACGCAGGTCGACGCGGGCGAAGGCACGCTGCGGCAGATCGTTTGCGGCGCACAGAATTACAAGGTCGGCGACAAGGTGCCCTGTGCCCTCCCCGGCGCTGAGCTGCCCGGCGGCTTCACCATCGGCGAGACGATCATGCGCAAGGTCGAATCGAAAGGCATGCTTTGTGGCGCCTCCGAGATCGGCCTGCCTGCGGGAGTGGACGGCTTGCTGATCCTGCCCGCCGATGCCGAAATCGGCACGCCGGTGAAGGCGCTGTTCGACTCCGATGTTCTGCTAGAACTCGAAGTCACGCCGAACCGCCCCGACCTCCTCAGCCACCGCGGCATGGCACGCGAGCTCGCGACTCTTCTCAAAACCCCGCTGCTGCCGCTGGAAATCCCCGCCGCAAAAACTGCGGCTGCGACTTCCGAAATCCGCATCGATGCCCCCGCCGCCTGCCCGCTCTACACCGCTGTCCGCATTTCAGGCGTCACGGTCAAAGAAAGCCCGGCTTGGCTGAAGCAGCGTCTCGAATCGATCGGCCTGCGCCCGGTCAATAACATCGTCGATGTCACCAACTACGTGCTCCATGAGCTCGGCCAACCGTTGCACGCCTTCGATGCGGCGAAACTCAGCGGTGGCATCGTCGTCCGCGCTGCCAGCGAGGGCGAAAACTTTCTCGCGCTCGACGACTCCCAGCACGTGCTCACCACCGACGACCTCGTCATTTCAGATGCCTCAGGCAGCGCGCTCGCCCTCGCCGGTGTGATGGGTGGAGCCGCCAGCGGCGTGACGGAAACAACCACCGACATTCTGCTAGAATCCGCCTATTTCTCCCCGCAAGGCATCCGCCGCACCTCGCGCCGTACCGCGCTTTCGTCCGACTCCTCCTACCGCTTCGAGCGCGGCGTCGATCCAGCAGGCATTCTAACCGCCTCTGCCTTCGCGGTGAAATTGATCCTCGAAACCGCAGGCGGCACGGCTGAGGTCACTACACTCGTCGCCGGTGAAGCACCCGTGCTCACCCAGCCCGTCGCACTCGACGCGAAGAAGCTCGACCAACTGATGGGCAGCTCGATCGCCCTCGCCAACGCCGAAGAAATTCTCACCCGCCTCGGTCTCACGAAACTGGCCGATGGGACATGGAACGTTCCCTCGTTCCGCGCCGATCTCCAACGCCACATCGATTTGGTCGAAGAAATCGCCCGCGTCCACGGCCTCGCCAACGTGCCATCGCGCTTCCGCGGCACCTTCGTTCCCGCCAGTCCAGTCGATGCCGCTTACGATGCCGACATGGTCCTGCGCCGTCGCCTCGCCGCGCTCGGTTTGCACGAATGCCAGACGATCAAACTCATCGCCGATGCACAAGTAGCCGATGCCCTGCCACAGCGCCCGCTGCAAGACGGCGACATCATCCGCGTGAAACTCCCGCTCAGCGAGGACCACGCCGTCATGCGCCCCAGTATCGTTCCCGGTCTGGTCGCATCTGCCGTTAGAAACGTCCGCCAACAGGCGAAGTCGCTGCGCTTTTTCGAAATGGGCCGCGTCTTCCGCAATGCGGGCGGCGGCAAAGCCAAGGACCAGGAAAGCGAAACGCTCGCCATCCTGCTCTCCGGCTCGGCCCTGCCCTCAGGCTGGTCGCAAGCCGACCGCAGCGCCGATCTCTACGATCTCAAGGGCCTCATCTCCGCCCTGCTCGGCGGCCGCGAAGTTCGCTTTGCGCCGAAAGAGCGCGACGGCTTTGTTCTCGGCTGCGACATCAAAGTGGACGATCAAACGCTAGGCGTCTTCGCCCGCCTCACACCTGCTCGCGAGCGCGAACTCGACTTCACCACGCCCGTTTATGTCGCTGAGTTAGACCTCGGAAAACTCCGCAAACTCCACAACAGCGCCAGCCACGTCGAAGACTTGCCGCAGTTCCCCGGCTCCTCCCGCGACGCCGCGATGGAACTCCCGCTAACCACCGCCAACGCGCAGATCGAAGCCGTCATCGCCAAGATCGCCGAGCCGCTGCTCGTTTCCGCTGAATGCTTCGACGTCTTCACCGACCCGACCGGCACCAAGATCGACGCTGCGAGCAAGTCCGTCGCCTACCGATTCCTCTATCGGGATGCGACCCGTACCCTCAAAACCGAGGAGATCGACGCTGCCCACCAGAAAGTCCTCGAAGTGCTCGTCCAAAACCTTGGCGTGAAGTTCCGTTAAGATCGCCACCAGTTTTGCTGGATTGGTGAGATCTAAAATGAGGAGACTCTGGCCATGGCCACGCTTGCTGAATCTTTTGTCGATCTCGAAACGTCCCGCGGCGCGATGCGGGTGCATCTTTTCATTCCCGATGGCGGGGGACGTTATCCGGGCGTTGTCTTTTACTCGGAGATTTTCCAAGCGACGGGGCCGATCCGGCGGATGGCGGCGGCTTTGGCGGGCGAGGGGTATCTGGTGGCGGTGCCCGAGGTTTATCACGAATTCGAGCCGCTGGGGACGGTGCTGGCTTACGATGCCGTGGGCTCGGCGCGGGGCAACAGCCTGAAGACGGAGAAGGAAATCGCGTCGTACGACGAGGATACGGATGCGGTGGTGAAGTTTTTGCAGGGCCACGAGTCGTGCACGGGGCGGATCGCCAGTTTCGGCGTTTGTCTGGGCGGGCATCTGGCGGTGCGGGCGGGACTTCACCCGCAGGTGGAGGCCGTCGCAGCGTTTTACCCGACCGACCTGCATACGGGAAATCTGGGGCTCGGGAAATGCGACGACACGCTGGAGCGATTGCCGTCGATCGAAGCGGCGCTGTTGTTTGTGTTCGGCCGACAAGATCCGCACATCCCGCTGGAAGGTCGGCGGCAGGTGCTCCGCGTCTTGGACGATGCGGAGCTGGACTTCGAGTGGCACGAGTTCAATGCGGCCCATGCATTCCTCCGCGACGAGGGCACGCGCTACAATCCCGCCTTGGCGCGAGTGGCGATGCCGCTGCTACTCCGCTTCTTGGCCGAGAAGATTGGGTGAACGGCACAGTTCCGCGATGATTTGCTTCAGTGGAGCTCCTTCGCGCGCTGGGTCACGAAGCTCAGATTGTGGCGAATTAACCTCCTGATCGAGTTGTTGCGCTTTAAGATCTGCCGTAGAATCTGTTGAGAAATATCAAAGCGGAATAATGTCTGTATCAAACTCCGCTTAGAATCACCCAAGCAAAGTTTGACGAGACAGATTTCCTTGGGCACTGGGTCGCCAAGCTATGGCTCGACTACCAATCGACGGTGATCCCCGCGTAGAAGCCCGTGCCGGCAGCTTTGATAGGAGTGCCGTAGAAGCTGGAGAGGTGGTAATCGGCATCAAATGCGTTCTCTACGCGTGCGTGGAGTTTCACTTTTTCGCTCAATTGATAGGAGCCGTAGAGGCGCGCCACGGTGTAGGCGGCGATGGGATCGCCGCCCCAGGAGTGGTCGGAAAGTTGAGTAGCACCGATACCAACCAGTGACTTGGTAGTGGGCTTCCAATCGATCGAGGTGGTGGCGGCGTTGCGCGGCTGGTCGCTGAGGCTCTCATGAAGATAAGTCCAGGCGAGACGGTAGTTGAGGGCGCTATCCAGCCAGTTGCCACGGATGCCTAGCTCGAGACCGTCGGTGGTGGATTTGCCTGGGAGGTTGACTGGCATCGGGAAGGCGTAGGAATCGATAGCTTCATCAATCAGGTTTCTAAACCAAGTGAATTCAATGGAGTGATGATCGCCGATTTTTTGATCAATTCCGATTTCCCAGCCAAGCGAAGATTGTGAATTTAAATCTGGATTCCCCCGGGTAACCGTTTTCCCACTTTCACTGTAATAGTAAAGGTCGAGGTAAGTCGGAGCTCTGAATGCGGTGCCGATGCCACCGCGTATAGAAGTTGCTGTCCGGTCGATGTGATAAATCGAGCCAACGCGCCAAGTGAGTTCGTCGCCGAAACTGTCATAGTCCTCCCAACGCAAGGCTGCAGTAGTCGTAAAGTCTTCGAAGGCGTCCCACGCAAGCACGGAGTGCGCTCCGAAACGACTGCCGCCTTTGTCGGTAAGGGAATAATAGGGATAGAGCGGGTCGGGATAATTGGCCTCACTTTCATAGGAATCATCATGAAAGAATGCACCGGTGAGTAGTCGGAGGTTTTCCGAGAGAGTGATCTCGTGGTCTGTGGAAAAACTTCCCGCGCGAAGGTCACTGCTGTATGAACCCGTGGACGAATCGTTGTCGTAAAACTCCTGATGATAAGCGGCATTGAAGCGAGCGGTCCAGCGGTCCGATATGCGACCGACCGCGTAGATGGTGCTGAGCGCCGTATCGAAACGGTCATCCGAGGAGCCGCTGTTTTCGTAGTAGGAATCAGCAGCTCGGAAGGTAGTGCCGACGGTCCAGATGGAGTCGAGTTTGCCTTCCACGCGAAGTGCGGTGTTGCCTTGGTGGAAATGCTGGTTGGGCCCATCGTTGTCGGTTTCTTCATAGCCACCGGAGAGGTAGTAGGATAGATTTGCCGTCTCGCCTTGAAACATCGAGTGCGTGGCGAGCGAAGCAAAGGAACCCGCCTCGACGCTGGTCGAACCGTGCGGGCTGCCGGAGCCACGCGGAGTTTCCATCCACAGCACGCCGCCGATGGATTCGCCGCCATAGATGGCACCCTGTGGGCCACGAAGAACTTCGATGGTCCCTACGTCATAGGTTCGACTTGCTGCAAAAAGGTTGCCGAGTTGGTTTCCTGAACCGTTCATGCGTACGCCATCGATCACTACAAGAGACTCCGCTGTTCTGGCCCCGCGGATGAAAAGTGCGCCAATGGCACCCGTTTGGCCGCTGGTGGAGGTGGAGATGACGCCGGGTGAGGCGTTAAGCGCGTCGCGGAGCTGGAGGATGCCTTGCGATTCAAGTTCCTTGGGATCCAAAACAGTCACCGCTGAGGTAACGGTGGAGGCTGCCTGCGGAATCCGCAGCGCAGAGACGATCAGTGGTTCGAGCGCCGACGTTTCCTCTGCATGAGCGGAAAATGGAGCAAATAGGGCGAGCAGTGCGAGCGCACTCCGACATGAGCCTCTGAGAGGCGTTGGTGATTGTAGCATTGGTTGTCTTTCAAGGTCTGTTAGTCGCAGACGTTCGAAAATCCCTCTAGGCTGGCAATCTGGCTGGCCGTCTTGCTTGCGCAAAAACGACATCACAGTGGCGATACCGCGCCGGAATCACACCGGCTTCCCCATCAATTTCTTGCCCCAGCGAAGGGCCTCCCAAAGAGTGCCGGCCTTGCGCCGACTGGGGCTTGGTAGGGGGCAGGCACAGCAGTTGCAAGCTCAATGATGCGGCATCGATTTTTCCCTCCGCGTTTCTTGGCGCTTGACGGCGGGGCGACTGGACCTTTCCTTCCGCCATGTTCCGCGAGGTCCTGAAATCCAAATTGCACCGCGCCATGATCACTGGCTCGGATGTCGATTACGAAGGTAGCATCGAAATTCCGACCGATCTGATGGCGGCGGCTGACCTTTGGGCGGGGGAAAAAGTCCTCGTCGCGTCGATCACGACCGGAGCTCGGCTGGAAACTTATGTCCTCGCAGGTAAACCCGGCACGGGGCACATCCTGATCAACGGCGGCGCTGCCCACCTGATCAAGGCGGGCGAGCGCGTCGCGATCATGGCCTTCGCCCTTTCCGAGACGCCGGTGGCCTCCAAAAACCTGTTGCTCGACGAAAACAACCAGATCATCCGCCAGAGCCAGTAAACTTGCGGGTGCTGCGGAAATGACATTGACCAAATGACCCAGATGCGGCATGTTGTCGATATTCTATGAAATGCTTATCGGTCCTCTCTGCCGTTGTGGCCTTCTGCAGCCTTGTCTCTTGTGAGACGACGATGAACCCCATCTCCAGCAGCAGCTTTGATCCGCTTCGCCAACCTGGCAGCGGCCAACTGGCAAAGACTGAAGTGGCCCCTGGATTCACTCCCGGCCAGTTCGTCCAAGCCGCAATCGACAACACCGCTTTTTTTAAAAAAGCTCCCGGCGGGGATGCCGATGCGGACAAGATCCTAGGACGGGCGACGTCGATGAAGGTGATTTCCATCAGCGGCAGCTACGTCAAGGTCGAGCTGGACAGCGGCGAGATCGGCTATGTCCCAGCAGTGATGCTGGAAGATCCGAAAGCCGTCATTCAGCCATACCCTGCTTCTCCCAACGAATACCAAGTCTATCCTCCTCTGCCCAGCCCGGCGACTGGCGTCGGCGAGCCGCTGCCCGTCATAGATCCCGCGGGCCAGCCACCCGCCAATGCAGTGCCCACCACGGCGACTCCCGAGGGCGCCGGCGGGGGCAACGTGTCCGGCTCCATGCCTCTGCCGCCCAACGGCACGGAGAGCAAACCAAACTGAACGGGCAAAGCGCGCCATCGCACTTGCCGTGCACCCTCATCCTCCGCTACCAATGGGCGTGGCCGCAAAAAACATCGTCTATTTCGACTTGGAGACCCAGCGCAGCTTCGGCGATGTCGGTGGTTTTGCCAACAAGTCCAAGATGGGCGTCTCAGTCGGCGTGACCTACAGCACCACCCGTGGGACTTACGAGATTTATCATGAGCACGAGATGGAAAAGCTCGGCGAAGAACTGGTGCGTGCCGACCTCGTCGTTGGCTGGAACCACCTGCAGTTCGACTATCCCGTCCTGCAGCCCTACGTTTTCCACACCCTCGCCGAGCAAACGCTCAACCTCGACATGATGGTCGAGCTGGAACATATCATCGGTTTCCGCCTCAAGCTCGATTCCGTCGCCTCAGCCTCGCTCGGCACGGGCAAAACGGCCGATGGACTCGACGCCCTGCGCTGGTGGCAGGAGCACAAAAAATCCGGCGACTTCGCTCCACTCCGCAAGATCGCCGAATACTGTGCCTACGACGTCAAAGTCACCAAGTGCGTCCACGAATACGCCATCGAACACAGCTTGCTCAAATACGACGATAAAAGCGGGCGCGTGGCCGAAGTCGCCGTGGACTGGAAATGATCTCACAACCATCGATCGAGACGGAGTACCTCTTCGCCCTTTGCAATCCGGGCTCTGAAAAAGCGCTCAAGCTGGAAGCCGAAAGCCAGACTCTGGGCTGGCGCCAAAGCTACCAACGCCGTGGCTTCGTGACCTTCAAAGCCGATGCACCATTCTCGATCGATTCACTCAATGTCGCTCTCGGCACCGCGCGGCGACTCTGTCTTTCGCTAGGAAAATCGACCACTCGCGAGGCCGCGATCGAACGAATCGACGCCACCCAAGCCGCGTCCCAGATCCACCACGCCCGCTTCCATGACCGGAAGATGCAAAGCATCCACCCGGACACACCCGCCCAACGCCCCACGATCGGCCAACTCATTGGCACCGTCGTTGAACTGGGCCCTACCGAATTCTGGGCGGGAATCCACCGCCACGCGCCTTTCCTCAGCCCCGATCCTGCGGGTGATGCGGGCATCGCCATGCCGGCAGAGTCCCCTTCGCGGGCTTGGCTGAAGCTCGAAGAGGCGGCACGCTTTTTTGATCTAGAGTTCACCGCGAATGACATCGTGGTGGAGCTAGGCTGTGCACCAGGCGGCGTGGTCTTGGCACTGTTAAATCGCGGGGCTTCGGTCATCGGCGTGGACCCCGCGAAGATGGCCGATGTCGTGCTGGCCTCTGCCATTCCCCTCCGCGAAGCCGCTCCCCGCAGTCAGGCGTGGTTTTTCCACTGCCGCAAGCCCGCCGCGCTGACCAGCAAGCGCGATCTCGGCCAAGACGTGACTTGGTTCATGTCGGACATGAATCAATCGCCCGAAGTGGTCCTCAAGGAGTGTGCCCGCTTTTGCAAAATGGCTCCCAGCATCCGCGGTGTCTTAATCACTCTCAAGCTCACGGAGCTCTCGCAAGTTGCCGAAAAAGCGCAATGGTTAGCCTCACTCGCTGCCCTCGGATTCAAAACCCAGCGCCTCCAGCAACTCAGCGTCCACCACAAGGAATTCGCCCTGCTCGCCCTGAAATAAGCGGGCCTGATGGCGCGCAGCCTGCTTCTGCGGTCGCCGCCCAGGCTAGCTCGCCTAGCCGAGCTCCCGCTCGGATTTTTTCTGGCTCTGCGTCAGTTTTGCTGGAGTGATTGCGCTCTCAAATCGGGAGAGAATCACCAGCTCCCGTTTTCGTTTGTTGGCTTTTCCAAATCCGTTCTCCTTTTCCCAGTATTTGGAAAAAAGCTTCAGGGGTTTTGGCGGAATTACCGATTTACTTGCGTTTGCGGGGTTTAGATTTTTTGAGGTTGCTTTCGTGGTAGCGACTGCGCGAGGAAGGCCCGACTTTGGCGGCGGGCTGGGTGCGGGACTTGCCGGGCTTTTTGGCGGCAACGGGGCGCGCCGGCGTGCCGTAATGGGTGCCCGCGCTGGTGGGCTTCCCCGCAACGGCGAAGTCCACAAAGCGTTTGTCAAAGTCAATGCGGGTAACGCGTAGGGGGATGCGCATGCCGAGCTGGATGACTTTGCCGTCCATGGACGTCCACGCCATGCGGTGGGCTTCGAATCGCCAGCGGCCTTCGGGGAGATCTTCGCGCTTGACGACACCGCGGACCCCCATGTCGGGGATTTCGACCATCAGGCCCATAGGGCGGACGTCGGTGATGAGGCCGTCGAAAAGGGGTGGTTTTTCGGAGCTGGCGACGCGGTCAAGGTATTCGAGCAGCTTGATTTGCTTGGTCTCACTTTCGGCATCGGCGGAGGTGCGTTCGGTGTCGGAGATGTGGCGGGAAATCTCTCGCAATTCAGCCTGCGACGGCGTGACATCGTGGCGCTTTGGGGGATTTTGCAAGAGCGGCTGCAGGGCGCGGTGGACGATCAGATCAGCATAGCGGCGGATCGGGCTGGTGAAGTGGCAATAGTCGCCTTTGGCCAAGCCGTAGTGGCCGATCGGCTCGGCCGAGTAGGCCGCACGTTTGAGGCTTTTAAGCAGGCCGAGCTTGATGACGTGTTCTTCGGGGCTGCCTTTGGAGGCGTCGAGCAGCTTCTGGATGTGGGCGCGGTTGGTCAGGTCGCCGGGGCGGTAGCCGTGGGCTTTGGCGGTCTCGACGTAGTCGAGCAGGCGCGAGGGATCGGGATCTTCGTGGATGCGATAGATCGCGGGCTTCATTCGATCTTTGAGAATTTTTGCGACCGCCTCATTGGCGGCGAGCATGCATTCTTCGACGAGTTGGTGGCTGGCGGTATGGATCACCGGATCAGCGACAACGGCACGGCCTTGATCGTCGAGGCGAATTTTGATTTCGGGCATTTCCAGATCCAGCGCGCCGTGGGCAAAGCGGCGTTGCCGCAGGGCAGAGGCGAGTTTCCAGCCTTCTTGGACCATGATAGCCAGAGTGGGGTCGGAGCCGTCGGGCGCGGGCTGGCCGTCGAGGATGGCTTGTGCTTGTTCGTAGGAGAGCTTGGCGCGGCTGTGAATGACCGCATCGATGAATTTGGCCTGGGTAATCTCTCCGGTCGGAGAGATGTCGAGCAGGGCGCACTTGGTCAGGCGGTCAACGTCGGGCTTGAGGGAGCAAATGCCGTTGCTCAGTTCGGTCGGCAGCATCGGCAGAACGCGATCCACAAGGTAGGTCGAGTTTCCGCGCTCGATGGCTTCTTGATCCATAGGGCTGCCGGGTTTGATGTAGTGGGAGACATCGGCAATGTGGACGGCGAGTGACCAGCCGCGGTCGGTTTTTTTGAGCCAGATGGCGTCGTCGTGATCCTTCGCATCCGCAGGGTCGATGGTGATGACGAGTTTGTCGCGCCAGTCCTTGCGGCGGGCGATTTCCTCGGGATCGGGATCTTCGGGGACGGCGCGGGCTTCGGACAGCACTTCCTCGGGGAAGGAGGTGCGCAGGCCGTAGCGATGAATCACCGAGACCATGTCGACGCCGGGATCACCGGGCCAGCCTAGGACTTCGATCACGCGGCCACGCGGGGTGGCGTTGCGATCAGTCCAGTCTTCCAGATCGACGACGACGAGTTGGCCCGACTGGGCGGTGGTGTCGCCGATGAGGTCGATTTTGCCTTCAACCGCCTTGTCGTCGCAATCGATCCAGCCGTGTTGGTTTTTTTTGCGAAAAATGCCGACGAGGCGGCCGGAGCGGCGGGCGAGGACTTTCTCGACCTTGCCGCGGATTTCATCGCCCGGGTCGGGGGTGAATTCGCTGCGGGTGCGGAATGGCCGCGCTACTGGACGGATCAGGGAAATGCTCACGCGGTCGCCATCCAGCGAGGTGGCGACATCGCGGCGGTTGACGAGAATGCGCGAGTGGACGGTGAAGTCCAAGCCCGTGACGAGATTCTGCGGGTCGGTGAGGTCGGGAAAAAAGAAGGCGTGGCCCTTTGGCTGGAACTTGAGCGTGCCGGAAAGTTGGTTTTGAGGAGTACTGGCAAGGAGGTAGGTGGATTTCTTCGCCTCGACCAGCAGGCCTTCCTTGAGTAGGGCATCAAGGGTTTTGCGCAGTTCTGTGATCTGGGTTCCGGGCAGTTTAAGGCTGCGGGCCAGCTGCGACTTCGAAAGCGGGTTGCCGCTGGCGGTGCGCAGGGAATCGAGGATGGAATCTCGCAGATTTTTGCCAAGCATGGCTTGAGTTTGCCGCTAACTGCCCGTCTCCGCAACGGCAAACGCAGGGGAAAAACGATTGCGCCCAGAGGAAAGCACGTTAGAATAATCTGTCCTGCTTTCCGAAAGTAATTGGAAGCTTGTGATTTGATCGAAACTCTTATTGGCTGAGTCTCTGCGAACAGCTCACTCTATCATGATAACCCCAGCACCACGCCGCCAGAACGGCTTTACCCTAGTTGAACTTCTGGTCGTGATCGCCATCATCGCCGTGCTGGCGAAGGTGGGTTTTTCAGCGGGCGTCTCAGCGATCCAGAAGGCGAAGAAAACCACCGCACTCGCGACTTGCGTCGCGCTTGAGACAGCGGTGAATAACTTCTACACGGAGTATGGGAGCATGCCGAAGGATGCGCTTACTGCGGACACACAAGTGGAAGTGGCAACGACGGCTGACCTTGCACTGCTCAATGCCTTACTGGGTATCGAAACCATTACAACGCCGCTGAACACGAGAGCGATTAAGTTTCTCTCGGTGAAAGAAGGCAAAGCGAACAAAAACGGTTTGATTTATAACGCAGCCGGGACCGCGGTGACCGGCCTTTATGACCCATGGGGTGGCACGTATTTCGTCATGCTGGATGGCAATTATGATGAAAAAGTGTTGCCTACTGGCGTGTATGGCGCCCCCACGCTGAATGGACGCAGGGCCGCAGCCTTCACCAAGGGAGCCGATAAACTCAGCACCACCGCCGCAAATGCCGCCGACGATGTGAAGACTTGGTAAGGGGCTGAATTGGCGGCACTAGCGGACGACTTCGGTGCCGATGCCGCCATCGGTGAAGATTTCAAGGAGCAGGGCGTGGGGCAGGCGGCCGTCGACGAAGTGGACTTTACGGACACCCGCGTTGAGGGCATCGACGGCGCTGCGGATTTTGGGGATCATGCCGCCGGAGATGGTGCCGTCGGCGATCAGGGCTTCCGCCTCGCGGCGGGTGACGGATTGGATCAGGGTGCTGGGGTCTTTGGGATCGGCCAATAAACCTGGGACATCGGAAAGATAGACCAACTTTGCGACGCGGAGTTCCTTCGCCAAGGCGGCTGCAGCGAGATCGGCGTTGATGTTGAGCTGGCGCCCTGTTGAAAGTTCGGCGGCAAGTGGCGAAATGACAGGCACGATGCCCGCCTTGTGGGCCGCGTCCATGTTCGCCAATTGGCAGCCGACGACTTCCCCCACCCGGCCGATGTCGACGCGTTTGCCATCGGCATCGATGCCTTGGATTTTTTCGCCGAGGAATACATCGTTGCCCGGGATCCCTACCGCTTTGCCGCCAAACTCGCGGATCATTCGCACGAGTCCGGGGTTGATTTCATCCGACAACACGCGAGCGACGATGTCGATGGCTTCGTCCGTGGTGACGCGAAAGCCGCCGACAAATTTTGCCTCCAAGCCGGCTGCCTCCATGGCTGCGGAGATCGCCTTGCCCCCGCCATGAACGACGATGGGGTTGATGCCTGCGACTTCGAGAAAAACGATGTCGCGCATCATTTGAGCCACCAGCTCGGGGTCTTCCATGGCCGACCCGCCCATTTTGATGAGGAAAGTCTTGCCGCGGAAGGCTTGCAGGTAGGGCAGGGCTTCGATGAGAGAAGTGGCTTTTTTGACAGGGTCCATGAGGAGTTAGGAGTTGTGAGGTGTCTTTTTCCCGATTAGCTCCCCGATGACAAGCGCGGCGAGGATGGCGGCAAGAAGCGGTGGGCCGGGAAACCAGCGGGATGCCAGGCCGAAGGCAATCCATTGTGCGGCGAAAACAGCCGCCGCCAAGAGCAGAGCGCTGAGACGGCGCAGGAAATCTGAGGCTCCGGCCAAGGCGGTGAGCAGGGCGACCCCGATGGCGAGGAGGCCAATTTCCCATGCGAGAGGTAGCCGCGGGTAGGGACTGGCGGGAGTGAGCCCGGATTCCGAAGCGATGGCGGCAATGTAGGCTGCGAGATTTTGCGAGAATCTGCGGGTGGCCGGATCCGCTGCGCTTTGGTCATCGCGCAGGATGAGCGGGCGGGTTGGTAAGCCTGGGAAGCGGTCGCCTTTGGCATCAATCAATTCGGCGGCGGGGATTTCAAGGCGTGCGGGGATGGGCTTCAAGGGCACGGCGAGACGGCCGAATTCATCGATCGCGACCATCGGTCCATCGGGGCCGAGTTTGAGGGATTCGCCCAGCCGCACTTCGACGCCCGAGACGGGCAGGTTGAGCTGTTCGAGGACGGCCATCACCGGAAAGGCAAAGACCACTCGGTCTTCCCAGCGGGCGAGCAAGGGGTACCAGCGACTCGCGGACTCGGATTCCAGAACGGAAAATCCGGCGAGTGCCGATTGTCCGCCCAAGATCACCCCAGGAATGGGAACGTGGTTCACCGCGGGCAAGGCCGAGCTGTCCCCGTGAACCTCAGCAAGCGGGATCGAGGCGCGCCGGAAGCTGGGGGGCATCGACGATGGGGCGGCACTGCGCGAGAGCGGCGATGCCGCGACCCACGAATCAAAGCGAGCCATGGATTTTTCCACTGCGGTGAGGCCGACGGCATCGGGAGTCTCCCAAGCCAGCACGGCTGCCGTGGCTGCTTTTTTCACGCCGAGCCGCTGTAAATTGCTGAGGATCACCGCAAGGTCGATTGGTGCAGGGGGCGAAGATTGGAAGACTCTCTCGGAATCATCTCCCAGCGAGACGACGGTGGGAGATTGGGCCGGGTCGGGCTTGGAATCGGCGGAAAAGGCCCGCAGCGCCCACGGTGAAGCCTGGGTTCCTGTGCCAGAGATGACCAGCGGCGGATTGAAGAAGCTGCGCGCCACTGCGGTGAAGGCGATGCGGTCGCCATCCGTGGTTGGCGTATATTTCCAGACTGCCGTGCCTGCCGCGGCGGCAAAGAGCAGCACCCAGAACCGACGATGGAACGAGCCGTTCACAGGTTCAATGAGCGGATCGCCTGGAGGACCGGCGCGAGTGGAGCCTCCAGCGGAGTGCCAGCCGTGACCTCGCCCAGGAAGCGGGCAGCGGTGGCGATGTGGGGCCGGTACCATTCATCGCCGCGGTTTTTGACGATGTTGCCGTAAGCCCCGAGTGCCTGCATCAAGCGTTGGGCAGCGCATTCGTAAAACAAGGTCTCCGTCGGACGCTCGTCGGCGATCTCCTCCCACAGCTCCAACAACGCTTCCCGCTCCTCGGCCGAATGGTTGAGGTACGGGTCGAAAATCAACGACGCCAGATCGTACTCCTGACGGCCGCGGCGCAGGCCCTGAAAGTCGATGAGCCAGGCTTTCTCGTCCTTGATCAGCAAGTTTTGCGACTGGAAATCCCGATGCACCAAGTGCCGTGCCACCGTTCCAAGGCGTTCTGAAAGATCGATGAACGCTTGGTTCTTTTTCAGCTCACCCGCATCCATACCGAGGAAATCCTCCACCAGATATTCGAAAAAATACTCCTGCTCCCAGCGGTACATCCCCGCATCAAAAGGGTGCATCAAATGAAAATCCTTCGGCGGCTTCGCATAAAACAAGCGATCCACCTGCTCAAAAGCCGAACGGTAATATGGCAAACGCTCCGCAAACGGCCGATCCTTCAGCGACAACAAATCGACATCGCCCAAGTCCTCGACCAGCACTACCCGCGCACGCGCACGCTCATGAATGATCGTCGGCACCCGCAGCTTCGCCTGTTTCAAAAAATGGCCGACGGGAATGAACTGCGAGTTATCCTCGCGGTCCTCGTTCCAGTGAATCCCGATGAAGGGCTCATGGTTTTTCGTTTTCACCCGCACAATGGTTCGCCCCGAAGCGCCGCGCTTGATCGGCTCAAGGGTGATCGGCACGGTCGGGTCCACACCGAGAAACTGGCGGGCGGTGGATAGGATCGCTTCGGTTGGCATGGGCGGGGGAAACTAGCGGGAAAAATGGCGCACCTGCCAAGTCAAATCCTATGGCGTCACGCGTCGTGATGAAACCATAGTAAGACCAATAACGCCACCCCGAAACCCCAAACCAGCCACGTTTGGCTCAAAACATAGGGGTAAACCATCAGTGCCACGCCGATCGCCTTTGGCTTCCACAGCTCCAACTTCCGCCCGTAGGAAAATGCGCCCCAGCCGATTGGCCCAAAAATCAACCCCGCCAAAAGCTGGTACGGGTCAAGGTTCATTCTCAATTAAAGTAAAGGACCTAAGCAGAGTCCGCAAGGTACTTGTTCTAACCCGCGCACGCCGACAGTGACCTTGACGTCAAAAAAAACCACCTTACCCTTTCATCCTTTGGGCCCCGCATGGTGACTTTTAGTCACACGAGGGCCATCCCATTATGAATCTGCTCCTTATCGGCCACGGCTACCTCGGCCAAGCAATCACTCGCGAATTTCGCGATCATGGCTGGAATGTCACGCCCGTTTCGCTTTCTGGGGGCGATGGCTCGATCGCCTGCGACGTCGGCGATCGGGAGGCGGTGGAGAGGTTACCAGCTGCGGATTTCATCGTCCATTGCGCGGCTTCCGGGCGCGGTGGGGCGGAGGCCTATCAGCGCGTTTATGTCGACGGCTGTCGGCACTTGGTCGCCACCTTTGCGGGCATTCCCTTGCTGTTCACCTCCAGCACCTCGGTTTACGCGCAGATCGATGGCTGCGTCGTCACGGAAAACAGCCCCGCGATTCCGGATCGGGAAACGGGCAGTTTGTTGTTAGAAGCTGAACAAGTCACTCTCGATGCAGGCGGCATCGTCACGCGCTTGTCGGGCATCTATGGTCCCGGACGTAGTGTGATTCTGAAAAAGTTTCTGAGTGGTACTGCGGTGATCGAGGAAGACGGGCGACGCTTCCTCAACCAAATCCACCGTGATGATGCTGCCCGTGCGATTTTCCATCTCGCGTCGATGCGTCCGGTGCCATGCGGGGAAATTTTCAATCTCAGCGATTCCACTCCCCTCAGCCAGCACATGTGTTATGAGAAACTGGGAGAGCTTTTTTCCCGCCCCATGCCCCCTGCGGGCCCGCGAGATCTCAACCGCAAGCGGGGTTGGACGCACAAACGAGTCTCCAACGAAAAGCTGCAGCACAGCGGCTGGCAGCCGCATTTCCCTTCGTTCATCGCCGCTGCGGTGTCGATCGCGCCGACTTTGGCTTTGGAGGAAAGTTAGAGTTCAGCGGTGCGGGCCGCTGAAGTTGGGCGCTTTCTTATCCGCAGGTTTGGTACTGGGATTGCGGTAGAGAAGTATTCCGTATTGGCGGAGGTTCCGCATGAAAGCTTTGGCGTCAATCGCGACTTCGTTGTCAGAGGCCAGCGCCCCGAGGAGGCCCTCGCCATTCTCCATGCGGTCGAGGGCGTGACCCGCTTTGCGGGTGGTCGCCGTGAAAGTGTCGAGCGCCCTTGGTAGGCCAGCGATGGCTTGATCTGCGGATTTCAGTGTTTTTTGGGCGCCGTCGGCGGCAGTTTGGATAGCGTGAAAGGCATCGCGAGCATCGACCAGCGTGGGCCCGAGTTGTTCGCTGGTGGTTTTCCACTGCTGGGTCGTGGCGGCGAGGTTGGCCAATGTGTTATCAAAACGCGCCAGGTTCTTCTCCGCCAATAGCGACTTGTTGATTTTGCCAGCGGCATCACCCA
>JBAXLW010000012.1:0-36394 GCA_037134575.1 Verrucomicrobiota bacterium
CGAGAGTCTCTTCAACGAGTTCGAGAGTCTCTTCAACGAGTTCGAGAGTCTCTTCCGGCTGTTAGATATTGAAGCGCCGATTTTTTTGGCCGCCTCTGGCTGGCAGCTTGAACCCGCCCGATCAAGGGGCTCTTGATTGGCACTGACACTTAAAATTCCGCGAATAAATCCATTTGCGGAGCATTAGGACGCGGCAAGGCATCTTGTACGGTATTTTTGGCCCTTGGCCCCTGGCTCTTGGCCTCGGGTTTCACGGAGTGGAGTTCGAGGTGAGAAAGGATCGACTTTGCGCGCTCGACGACGGGCTTGGGCAATCCTGCGAGGCGGGCGACTTGGATGCCGTAGGATTTGTCGGCGGCGCCGGGGAGGATTTTATGGAGGAAGATGATCTCGTCGTTCCACTCGCGGACGGCGACATTGTAGTTGGCAACGGCGCTCTTGGTATTGGCGAGGTCCGTTAGTTCATGGTAGTGCGTGGCAAAGAGCGTGCGGCAGCCGATGCTGTCGTGCAAATACTCGGCGACGGCCCATGCGATGGAAAGTCCGTCAAAGGTGGCGGTGCCGCGGCCGATTTCGTCGAGGATGACCAGCGAGCGGTCGGTGGCGTGATTGAGGATGAGCGCGGTTTCGCTCATCTCGACCATGAACGTCGATTGGCCGCGTGAAAGATCGTCGGAGGCGCCGACGCGGCAGAAGATGCGATCCACCAGCCCAAGTGTCGCCGACTCGGCGGGGACAAACGCGCCGATCTGGGCCATCACGGAGATGAGGGCGATCTGGCGGATGTAAGTGGATTTACCCGCCATGTTCGGGCCGGTGAGGATCTGCAGGCGAGCGGTGTCGGGATCGAGCTCGGTGTCGTTGGGGACAAATTTGACGTCGGTCAGCGTTTGTTCGAGCACGGGGTGGCGACCATTGTTGACGAAAAAGCCGTTGCCCTGATTGAGCAGGGGACGGCAATGGCGGTGATACTGAGCGACTTCCGCGAGCGCACAGAGGACGTCGACTTCCGCGACGGCTGCCGCTGTTTCTTGAAGCGCGGGCAGGTGGGTGATCACCCGGCTGCGAAGTTCGAGGAAGAGTTCGTTTTCCAACTGCTTTGAGCGCTCTTCGGCACCGAGCACTTTGTTTTCCATCTCCTTGAGCGCGGGGGTGATGTAGCGCTCGGCATTCGACATCGTCTGCTTGCGCGTATAGTCGTCGGGGACTTTGGCTAGCTGGCTGGTGGTGATTTCGATGAAGTAGCCGAAGACGTTGTTGAATTTGATTTTCAACGAGTCGATGCCCGTGCGCTTGCGCTCATCCTCTTGCAGGCGGGCGATCCAGTCCTTGCCGCCGCGCGAGGCATTGCGAAGTTCGTCGAGGGCAGGTGACCAACCATCGCGGATGACACCGCCGTCGCGGAGATGCGCGGGTGGCTCGTCGGTGAGGGCTTGCGACAGCATGTCGGTGAGTTCGTGGAACTCGTGAAGGCGGGCGGAAAGATACGGTTGCAACGACGGCGCGTTGGGGAGCGACGACAGGTCTTCTTTCAGCGCGGGGATGTGCGAAAGCGAAATACTGAGCGACTGGAGATCGCGGGCATTACCCGAGCCTTGCGACAAGCGTGAGGTGGTCCGCTCGATGTCGCGGATGCCTTTGAGCGCGTCGCGGCATTTGGAAAGCAGGAACGGCTCGGCAAGAAAGGAGGCGATGAGATCCTGCCGCGCCGTCAGGGCGTCGAGATCGCGCAGCGGGTGAAGAATCCAGTCGCGGAGCAGGCGTGCACCCATGGGGGTGGCGGTGCGATCGAGCACGCCGAGCAGCGTGTGGGCCTTGCCCGAACGCGAATCGACGAGGTCGAGGTTGCGCTGGGAGGCGGCGTCGATCAGCACGCAGTCGGCGCTTTCGCGGACGTGCGGCGGGTGGAGATGCTCGCAAGGGCGGCGCAGTTGGTGGATCAGATAGTGGAGCACCGCGCCGCCTGCCCCGCTGGCTGCATAGAGAGTAGCGCAGCCAAACCCGTCGAGCGAGTGGACGTTGAAATGATCCTTGAGGAGCTGGTTGGCGTGCTCCGCGAGGAAGGTGTAGCCTTCGTAGATGAGGCAGTTGGTCAGTTTTCCAAACTCGCTCGCTTGGTGATCAGGGATGAGCAGTTCGGATGGAGCGATCCGCGCGAGTTCGTCCTCCAACTGCCCGATGTCAGCGAACTCAGCGATGGTGAATGAGCCGGTCGTGTGATCGACACAGGCGAGGCCGACGTTTTTCCCATGGCGGCAAACGGCGGCGAGGTAGTTCGGCCGTTGGTCGTCGAGCAGCGCGATGTCGTCGATCGAGCCGGGTGTGAGGATGCGGGCGATTTCGCGCGAGACGAGTTTTCCTGCCACGGGCTCCGACGTTTGCTCGGCGATGGCGACACGTTTCCCCGCCTTTAACAAGCGGGCGATGTAGCCCTGCGCCGCGTGAAAGGGCACGCCGCACATCGGGGTGCCGCCGCGCTTGGTCAGCGCGACGTTCATGATCGGCGAGGCCGTCTTCGCGTCCTCGAAGAACATCTCGTAAAAATCCCCAAGCCGATAAAACAGAATGATGTCCGCAGGCAACGACTTCCGCATGGCCTGGTATTGGGCCATCATGGGAGTTAGTGCGGGCTCGGACATGGCCAAAGAGTGATGGGGCACTTCAAAAGAAGCAAGAAGCGAGGCACCATCGTGGCGGGAATCCCGTCATGGATCCAGCAACGCGCGGACCGTCGCGGCGTCGAGGCGGTTGGAAATGTCGGCATCGGCGAGGATGCCGGCAGCGAGTTTGCCTTTTTCCTGCTGGAGCTTATGGATGCGCTCTTCGACGGTGTCTTGGCAGAGCAGTTTGTGGACGAATACGGGTTTGTCCTGGCCGATGCGGTAGGCGCGGTCGGTCGCTTGGGCCTCGGCGGCGGGATTCCACCACGGGTCGTAGTGGATCACGGTGTCGGCGGCGGTGAGATTGAGGCCCGTGCCGCCCGCTTTCAGCGAAATGAGGAACAGCGGGGCTTTGCCATTCTGAAAGTCATCGACGAGTTTGCCGCGGTCCTTGGACGCGCCGGTGAGCTTGAGATAGGGGATTTTCTCTTTCACGAGGTGCGCCTCGATGATCGAGAGCATGGAGGTGAATTGCGAAAACAGAAGGATCCGCCGCCCTTCTTCGATCAGCAGGGTGAGCAGTTCGGTGAGGAAATCGAGTTTGGCGGAGTCCAGCACGTCGCGCTCGTAGTCTTCGGGTAGCAGGCGCGGGTGGCAGCAGATTTGGCGCAGCTTGAGCAGGGCGTCGAGGAAGACGATCTGCGATTGCTGGATGCCGCGGGCGGCGATGGCCTCGCGCACGCGCTTGTCCATGGTGGCGCGCACGGTTTCGTAGAGGTCCTTTTGGCCGGTGTTGAGCTCGATCAGGTGGACCAGCTCGGTTTTGGGCGGCAATTCCTTGGCCACTTGGTCTTTGGTGCGGCGCAGGATCAGCGGGGCGACGCGTTGTTTTAAGACAGCGTTGCGCTCTTCATCGCCGTTTTTTTCGATGGGCGTGCGGAAGCGCTGGTTGAAGGCGTCTTCGGTGCCGAGGAAACCGGGGACGAGGAAATTCATCAGGCTCCAGAGTTCGCCGAGGTGGTTTTCGATCGGCGTGCCTGACAGACAAAGGCGGTGGCGGGCGTCGATTTTGCAGGCGGCCTGCGCGACTTTCGAGCGCGGGTTTTTGATGTTCTGCGCCTCGTCGAGCACGACCAAGTGGAATGGCACGGCCGCCAGTTTGTCGATGTCGCGCTGGAGCAGGGCAAAGGAGGTCAGCACTACATCGGCGTGGGGGATCGAGCGGAAGTACTTTTTCCGCTCGGGACCATTGAGCACCAAGACCCGCAGATCGGGGGTGAACTTCATCGCCTCCGCCCGCCAGTTGGGCACGACCGAGGTGGGGGCGATGACGAGCACGGGCAGACCGTGCGATTGGCCGGTCTGCTTTTCCGTGAGAATGTGGGCGAGCGTTTGGAGGGTTTTGCCCAAGCCCATGTCGTCGGCCAGAATCCCGTGCAGCCCGTGGCGGGCGAGGAACTGCATCCAGTGGAATCCCGCCAACTGGTAGTCCCGCAGCGTCGCCCGTAATCCGCTGGCCGTCGGCACCGGATCGATCCCGGAAAAGTCGTTCAGCTTTGACGCCAACTCGGCCAGTTGCGGCGGAGTGTCGATCCCGAGCACGCCTAAACTTGCCAGCGCTGCGGCATCGAGCGCGTGCAGCCGCACCTTGTCGGGGAATTTCGGGTCGATCAGCGCCGACAGGTGGTTGAGGATTTTCCGCACGCGGCCGATCGGCAGTTTCAGCGCATCGCCATCGGGCAGCGGCGCATAGATGTGGCCGTTGTCGGGGCGGTCGAGCGTTTCTTCGAGGAAGTCGTTCTCCAGCAAACCCGCGAGGATCGGCAGCAAATCGTAGCGCTGACCTGCCACGTCAAAGCCCACCGAAAGGCTGAACCAGCCGCCATCGCCGGGATCCAGCGAGCTGTCCCACAGCACGGGATCGGCATCGTGCACGCGGTGGCCGACGCTGTCCGCGACGGTGACGAGCCAGCCCAGCCCCTCCAGCCGCGCGACCATTTCGCCGCGGAACTGGTGCCAAAACGCATCGGTAGCGATGCGGCTGGGATCGGGGAACCAGCGGTCGGGCGTCTTGCTGCGGCTCGCGTCGCGGGACTTGAGGTTGAGCATGAACTTCCAGGCCGAGTTCGATTGCAGCGACGAAAGCCCAGTGTCCCGCAGTTGCTGGGTGGCGGCGCTTTCAGCCCCAGCGTCGTGTTGGAGGATCGCCGCCTGGCCGTCGGGTTGGGTGATCGAAGTGATCCAATCCGGCGCGCTCGCCCGCAGGGAGCTGCGGTGCTCGCCATAAACCACCGTCGCTTCCGCTGAGATCCAGAAATCCAGCTCAGGCTGACCCAGCGATTTGAGCAAGAGATGCATCGCGCGATCCAAGGGTGCGCGGGTGACGCGCAGCTCGAAGTGCGGCTCAAGGCGCAGCCGCGGCAAATCGGGCGGCGGATCTTTCATCAATTTGCGCGCGTCCGGAAAGGCGGCTGCGACCGCGCCTGCGATTCCGCGCCCATGCAAACGCGACGGATCGCGCTCCTTCGCCGCCCGCAGCAGCATGGCCGCCGCGTGATGACAAAAGCTGCCGACGTCGCAGGAGCAAAACGATTCAAAGTCCCAAGTCTGTCCGGAATGCCAGAGATTCACCTCCGTTTCATCCTTTGCGACGCTGCCGACCAGACTCACCGAGTCCGCGGTCGTTTCCTCGATGCGCAGATCCCTGACCTTGCTTGCCAACGAATACGCGGCGGCGAGGATCTCGTCGTCGAAGCGGCCCTTCCAACGGGAATCCGCGAGGAACGATGATATGTCAGCAGCCTGCGGCATGGAATTTAGCCCCGTTTGTCTTTTTTGCAGCTCAATCTCACACAGTTACCACTCCGGATTTTGCTGGCGAGCGGCTTCGTAAAGGATGATTGCCACCGCAGTCGAAAGATTGAGGCTGCGGGTGCCACCGGGCGCCATGGGGATTCGCAGCGCTTGTTCCCCCGCTTCAGCGATGAGGCTTTCAGGCAGCCCGCGGGTTTCCCGACCGAAGACGAGGTAGTCACCCGCTTGGAATGCTGCCTGCCACGGCGAACGCGTCGCCTTGGTGCTGAGAAACCAGAATTGAGCATTTGGGTCGGCAGTGGCGCGCAGTTCGTCGAAAGATTTCCACACCTGCAGTTTCACGTCCTGCCAGTAGTCGAGACCCGTGCGGCGGACGTATTTGTCTTCGAGTGAAAATCCCAGCGGTTCGACGAGGTGAAGGGTCGATTCTGTGGCTAATGCCAGGCGCCCGGCGGCTCCAGCGTTGTGCGGGATTTCGGGTTCGATGAGAACGATGTTGAACATGCTTAGCGGTTACGAAGGCTCTTTGCGTCGGGCCAAAGTGAGGGCGAGGCCGAGCACCCCAATGAAAATCAGGTAACAGCCGAGCAGTCCCAGATAGGTTCTGCAGGTTCTTGGAATATCAGGATGAAAGGCCGGTCCGAGGGTGGCTTGCCAAAACTTGGTTCCTCCAATCACCCGGTTGAACAGGTAAATAATCAGAAGTGCGGCGGCGATCAGCCCCGAGCCCGCGTGATTTCCGACTGTGGAAATGAAATGCAGCATCGCCCGTTGATGGCGGATGATGTTGATGACCATCACGAGCAATACCGCAGCAACAATCGAAGCTTCAGGAATTTGGACGCCCAATATACTAGATATAAAATCTTCGATTTCAGCCACAAAAGCGGCGATCAGCCCGATGGCTAGAATGCGGCAGACCGGCCGGTTCGGCCCAGCGTGAGAAGAAGCTCCGAACATCACCGCCGCGCCGGCCGCCAGCAAAAAAGCGCGCAGCAGTTCGACCGTGCCGCGTTCGATCGGTGCCCCAGGGCGGTTGGGCAGCCAAGCGGGCAGCAAAATAGCCACCGTGCCGGTGCAGATCAGAAGCGCCCGCACGAGCGTACGCTGCCACGAGGGTTTTCGTTGGGTTTTTAGGGATTCACCGGCCACAGCTTTTTGAGTAAAGGTTTGTCCTTTCCGGTGCAAGGGCTGATGTGGTGGGAATGATGGGACTCATAGGAGCGATGGGAGTCCCATAAGTCCCATAAGTCGCATCATTCCCATAAGTCCCATCCATTCAAACCCGCCGCGCCGCCATCGCCCGATAAATTTTAAGCTGCCCGTAGCTGATGCTCCCCCCGAGTTGTTCAAAAACCGGTTTTAGCGAAACCTCATCGTAGCCCTCCAAGGCGGCTTGAATCTGCAACTCCTCAGCGGCGGTGTAGAAAGCGTACCGTTCGAATGGCTCGCCATTCTCGATGGCATGAGCGATGTGGCCCTCGATGGTGGATTCCGCAAGCCCGCGCTCCTTGGCGATTTGACGAATGGATTTCCCCGTCTTCCAGAGATCCAGGGTTTGCTGAGTCGTGCCGTTGAGCCCCTCCGATAGCAGCGGCGCTGGGATGGCGACTGTCGCGAGAGGAGCAAACTCCTGTTGCGGGTTTTCTGTCAGCCATAGGCGAATCGCCTCGAGGAACGCCTGCCCATAATCGTCGCGCTTTTTTTCTCCCAAGCCGGGAATATTGAGAAGCGCAGCATCGCTCTGTGGATAATCCCGGCTGAGATGGCGCAGCGTCACGTCGGAAAAAACCACGTAGGACGGCACGTTCCGCGCATCGGCCAGTTCCTTGCGCAGTTTGCGCAAAGACTCGAAGAGCCCCGCATCGCACGGGATATCGCCGCTGCGGGCGGTGGCCGTGGGCCTCGGGGTGTTCAGCGAACGCGTGAGCATGACGGTCTCGCGGCTTTTCAGTTTTTGCATCCCATTCTGGCTGACCGAGACAGTGGGAAAATTGTCATCGCTGGCGGCCAGCAAGCCGGTCCGCAGCAGTTGCTTACCGAGATCGACCCAATACGGTCGCGGTTGATCTTTGCCGATGCCATGGGTGCTGAGCGTGTGGTGTTTCCAGCGTTGGACCTTTTCGGACATTCCGCCGGTCAAAACTTCCGAAACATGGTTGAGGCCGACGTTGAAGTTCCCCACTTGGCGAATCCGAAAAATGCAGCTGAGCAGCTTTTGGGCATCGGTGGTGGCGTCCCATTTCTCCCGGGGGCTGAGGCAGTGGTCGCAGGCGCCGCAGTTATCGTCGGGCCAGACTTCTCCAAAATAACCGAGCAGGCCGATGCGGCGGCAGGCGTCGCTCTCGGCAAAATGGGTCATTTGGTCGATTTGCCGCCGCGCCACGTCGCGGGCCTGCGGTTCGGGGATGTCGTCGAGAAACTTGATCAGTTTCATGACATCGCCTCCGGAGAACAGAAGCAGGCAGTCGGCGGGCAAACCATCGCGGCCTGCACGACCGGTTTCCTGATAGTAGCCCTCGATGTTTTTCGGTAAATCCGCGTGAATGACGTAGCGGACGTTGGATTTGTTGATGCCCATGCCGAAGGCGACGGTGGCACAGACGATCTTCGCCTCATCGCGAAGGAAGGCGTCTTGGTTGCGCGCGCGCTCCGCAGGATCGAGGCCGGCGTGGTAGGCGATGGCGGAGAAGCCCTGCGCCCGCAGGATGGCGGCGAGCGCCTCGGTGCCTTTGCGGGATTGGCAGTAGATGATCCCCGAGTCGTCGCGGCGGGCATTGGCGAAGTTGCACACCTGAGCGGCCACTCCCGACTTGGCAACGACTTGGTATTTTAAATTCGGCCGATTGAAACTCGCGAGAAACACCGCGGGATCCCGCAGTTTCAGTTGTGCGACAATGTCTAGGCGGACTCTCTCCGTCGCGGTGGCGGTCAGAGCGAGTATGGGAATGCCCGGGATCGACTGCCGAACTTCCTTGATTCTACGGTATTCCGGGCGGAAGTCGTGGCCCCACTCGCTGATGCAGTGGGCCTCATCCACGGCCAGAGCAGAGATTTTCCACGCCTTCAGCCGCGACAGAAAGTCCGGCAGCATCAACCGCTCGGGTGCAACATAGAGCAATCGATAAAGACCCGCATCGAGCCCTTCGAGCCGCCGTCTCGTCTCATTTCCATCCAGCGACGAGTTGATGAAAGTCGCGGCCACCCCACTGGCTTCCAATTGATCGACCTGATCTTTCATCAGCGCAATCAGTGGAGAGACGACCACGGTGAGGCCGTCCCGCACCAAGGCGGGAAGCTGGTAACAGAGGCTTTTTCCGGCACCCGTGGGCAAAATCGCCACCGCATCGCGCTCATCCAGCGAAGCTTCCATAATCTCCCGCTGCAAAGGCCGGAATTCATCGTAACCGAACGTTTGCTTGAGGCAGTTGGATAGGGATGAGACATTCATGAGAACCAATAAAGCATGATCTCTTGAACAGTTCAAGATCATTGTTCCTCCCTCGCCGAGGTTTTGCAAAGTGGAGCCCTGTGATTGATAGGAAACATTGTGATCGCCCACGGGTCTGTTAACCTGTGACTGCCGATGATTGCCGATCCCACAGTTCCCCCGATGTCCACAGGTGTTGTCTTCGAGGCCCACGGCTTGCGTAAGGTTTACCACACGGGCGAGCTCGACGTGGTGGCGCTCGACAGCGTGGACTTGGAGCTGAATGCGGGCGAGCTTGTTTGCCTGCTCGGCGCATCTGGCAGCGGAAAATCGACGCTGCTCAACATCCTCGGTGGACTCGACGTGCCGACTTCCGGTAATCTGGCCTACAAAGGCTGGCCGCTCGATGGGGCCGAGGAAAACACGCTGACCCAGTTCAGGCGCAATTGCGTGGGTTTCGTGTTCCAGTTTTACAACCTGATTCCCAGCCTGACGGCCCGCGAAAACGTCGCGCTGATCACCGCCATCGCCCGCGATCCGATGACCCCGGAAGAGGCTCTGGAAATGGTCGGGCTGAGTGCTCGCATGGATCATTTTCCCTCTCAACTTTCGGGTGGCGAGCAACAGCGGGTCGCCATTGCGCGTGCCATTGCCAAACGCCCCGAGGTCTTGCTGTGTGACGAGCCCACCGGCGCGTTGGACGTGACGACGGGGATCGTCGTGTTAGAAGCGGTCGAGCGCATCAACCGCGAACTCGGCACCCTCACCGTTATCATTACTCACAACGCGGTGATTTCCGAAATGGCGGACCGCGTGCTGCACCTGTCCGACGGCAAAATTGTCAAATCGACCCGCAATGCCAGTCGCCAATCCGCCTCCAATCTGAAATGGTGACACGCCGATCATGATCGACCCGTTGGATCAGAAATTGCTGCGCGATCTTGGCAAAATGAAGGGCCAAGTCGTCGCTGTGAGCCTCGTGATGGCTTGCGGTTTGGCGATGATGATCATGACGCGGAGCTTGATCCTGACGCTGGAAGGCACCCGTACCAGTTACTATCAGCGTTACGCGATGGCCGATGTCTTTGCCACGCTGAAGCGGGCCCCTCTAGCCGTGGCGGAAGAACTGGCGATGCTGCCAGGAGTCGCCACGATCGAGCCTCGTGTCGTTGTGGATGTGATCCTGGACCTGCCCGAGCAGTCCGAGCCTGCAACGGGCCACATCATTTCATTGCCAGACGACGGCGGCCCGCAAAAATTGAATCGTTTGTTTCTGCGCAGTGGCCGTTTCCCCTGTCCCGATGAGCGCCGCGAAGTGGTCTTGGGCGAGGCGTTCGCCAATGAAAACAGCCTGCAACCGGGCGATTCCCTTGTGGCCGTGATCAACGGGCGGCGCGAAACCTTGAAAATCTGCGGCATCGGCCTGTCGCCCGAATTCGTCTTTGAGGCAAGGGCGGGCGAAACGCTTCCCAACCATAAGCGCTTCAGTGTCATTTGGATGAACTATCGCGCTCTGGCCGTGGCTTACAATCTCGATGGTGCTTTCAACGATGTCTGCATCGATCTGGCACCCGGGGCGATGCCCGAGCCGGTGATCGAACAAATGGACCGCATCCTCACTCCCTACGGCGCGGGTGGTGCCTATACCCGCAAGGAACAGGCGTCTGCCCAGCGGCTCGATGACGAGCTTCGGGTGCTCCATTCGCTGTCGTTTGCCTATCCGTTGGTATTCCTCAGCGTCGCCGCCTTCATGGTGAATGCGGTGCTGTCGCGGATCGTCCGCCTCCAGCGCGAGCAGATCGCGCAGATGAAGGCGCTCGGCTATTCGTCGCGGCAGGTCGGCGTGCATTATTTGAAATTTGTGTGGGTCATTGGGGTGCTTGGCACGCTGATGGGAGGGATCGCAGGGCGTTACTTGGGCGCGAGCTTGGTGAATCTCTACACGATGTTTTTTCGCTTCCCTTCGCTGGAGTTCCAGATGGACTACCGCGCCCTCGGCCTCGCGTTGGTCATTAGTCTGGGAGCCTCGGTGCTTGGCGTGCTGACTGTGGTCTGGCAAGCAGTGAAGCTGCCACCTGCCGAGGCGATGCGGCCTGAGCCACCCGCAGATTTCAGGCCTTCCGTCTTTGAGCGCATCGGGC
The DNA here is from genome assembly GCA_037134575.1 of Verrucomicrobiota bacterium. GTDB lineage: Bacteria > Verrucomicrobiota > Verrucomicrobiia > Verrucomicrobiales > Akkermansiaceae > Luteolibacter. The sequence goes on from JBAXLW010000012.1 coordinate 10,986, forward strand.
TGACGCGGTTTTTCAGCCCCACCCTCCGCATGGCGCTGCGCAACATCGAGCGCCGCCCGTGGCAGGCGGTTTTCACCGCGGCGGGGCTGGCGCTTGCCACGGGGCTAATGGTGTTGCCCGGTGCGATGAGCGACAGTATCGACTACCTGCTGACCTTCCAATGGAACAGCCAGCAGCGCCAAGACGTCGCGGTATTTCTCACCGAGCCCAGTTCGGGCCGCAGTTTCCACGATCTCGAACACCTGCCTGGCGTGATCCGCGCCGAACCGATCCGCAGCGTGCCGGCCCGTCTCAGATTTGGCCACCGCCACCGCAAACTCGCCGTCACCGGCATCGCGCCGGGTGCGAATCTCAACCGTCTGCTGGACGATCAAAGCCGCCCCATCTCCCTGCCTGAAGAGGGGCTGGTCATGTCGGCCAAACTCGCGGAAATCATCGGGGCTCACATCGGCGACGAAGTGCAGGTGGAGGTCTTGGAAGGCCGCCGCCCCGTTCTGAACATTCCGATTCGTGGCCTAGTCACGGACTTTGCGGGCGTCGCCGCCTACATGGACATTTCCGCGCTGCGACGTCTGATGAAGGAGGGCGACACGGTCAATGGGGCTTACCTCGCGCTGGATCATCGCCGCTGGGACGAGTTCATGCGCGAGCTCAAAGACACTCCGCGCGCCGCCGTGGTGATGATCAAACGCGACCAACTCGCCGCCTTTCGGGAGACGACCGGTAAGAGCATCGGCATCATCCGCACCCTCTACTTTGTGCTCGCGACCATCGTGGCTTTTGGGGTGGTCTACAACAGTGCCCGCATCGCCCTGTCCGAACGCAGCCGTGAGCTGGCGACCTTGCGGGTTGTTGGCTTCAGCTTGACCGAAGTCCGTCGCGTGCTGGTTGGCGAACTTGCGATCCTCGTCATGGTAGCGCTGCCGTTTGGATTGTTATTTGGGCGCGGACTTGCTCTGCTCATCATGGCCTCCTTCAGTACGGAAACTGTGCGTTTGCCCATCGTGATCAACTCTTCCACCTACTCCATCGCCGTTTCGGTGGTGCTGACGGCCTCCATTCTGTCGTTCACTCTGGTGAGCCGAATGATTCGAAAGCTCGATATGGTCAGCGTCCTCAAAGCTCGCGATTGATCGCCTATATTCCTAAGTTCCTGACCTTGGATTTCAATTCACTTGGATTTTAAATTTCCCAAAGTTACTATGTGGGCCGATGATTGACCGCGACGAGATCGCTTTTTTTGATTTCCAAACCACGGAGAAAAGCGCTTCTCTCCGGACCTTGCGGAATTATCGGGATGCACTTGTCGCCTATCAGCTGTGGCGGGGCGATGCGTTCGCGGGATGGCGCGATGCGGTCGCGGATGATTTCCGCGATTACTTATTTGCGCTAATGAAGCAAGACTTCAAGCGTTCGACAATCCGCCTGAGATTCGCAGCGCTGCGGTCTTTCTATAAATTCCTAGTCCTGCGTCGTGGATTGGGCCGCAGCCCAGTCGCGGAAGTCCTGCTGCCCAAGCCCGAGCGCGGATTGCCCGTGATCCTAACGATCAACCAGATCAACGAGTTGTTAGAGATACCGTTACGGCTCCCGGTCGCAAAAAATACGCCCACATGGCTGCCCTTGCGCGACGTGGCCATCCTTGAGTTGTTTTACTCCTGCGGTCTGCGGATTTCAGAGTTGTTGGCCGTTGACGTGCAGAACCTGGACTTGATCGGCGAGAGCGTGCGGGTCGTTGGCAAGGGAGCGAAGGAGAGAATTATCCCCGTTGGTGGGCCCGCCATTTCTGCCATACAACGCTATCGCCAAGCAGCAGCGGTTACCTCCGGCCCTTTGTTTCTAAGCACCCGACTTCGGCGGATCACCCAGCAGGCGGTGGATCAATTGCTTAAGAAATACTTAAAACACAGCAGCATTCCTTTTGCCATTAGCCCCCACAAATTGCGCCACAGTTTCGCCACGCATTTGCTCGACGCCGGGGCAGACCTTCGCAGCGTGCAAGCGCTGTTGGGTCATGCTTCGCTTTCGACTACACAAATTTATACACATGTGACGAAAGAGCGCCTGAAAGAAGCCTACGACACCGCCCATCCGCGAGCGTGAAATCTATCACTCCGATCCTTCGTGAATTTGCCTTTTTGCTGGGCACCTTAGGGCTCTCTGCCTGTTCGACGCAATTGACACCGTCTGATCGATCGGAAGGCGAGAAGGCCGCGCGCGAGCTTTCGGCGCGTGTCCGTGCGAGCCACCAGTTAGCTGTTATTTTTATTGGCAATAGCTACAGTTTTGGTGTGCCGAAGGAGTTTTCAAAAGTGGCCCACGACCAAGGGAAATCCGTCCGCGTCGGTCATGCCACTTATGGCGGCTGGTCGCTCAGCCTTCATGCTGAAAACGAGGCGACCTTGCGGAAAATCCGCGAGGGGAACTGGGATATTGTGGTCATCCAAGAACGCAGTGATATCCCCTCGATGTCCGCGAGAAAGCGAGTGGCTATGATGGATCCACCGCTGCACGTATTAGCCAGCTTGGCCCGCCAACACGGTGCGATCCCAGTGCTCTATCAGACCTGGGGTCGCCGCAATGGCGACAAGAACGTTTGGTTTGACAGTTTCCAAGCAATGACGCGGCGCTTGCGTGCAGGTTATCTTGTAGCCGCTAGAAATGAAGGCGGACTAGTCGTGGTTCCCGTGGGCGATGCATGGGAGCGCGAGATTCATACAGGTCGTGCCAGCGAATTGTTCATGTCCGATGGCAGCCACCCCACGGCAATCGGAAACCAAGTCACAGCAAACGTTTTCTATCAGACGTTCTTTGAGCGCTGAAGCGGCGAACGGCGTTTAAGGAATACGAAAGATTTTTTGATTTGAAGGATCGCGTGCCAGTTTTCCTGAGGCAAAACCAGAGACATCGATCACATTGAACGGTTCATAAGGACTGATCACCTGATCGGGATTGGCGGTGCGTTGGGCGATAGGGTAGCTGCCTAAGCCAGAGGGCGCAGTCGTCGGCGATGAAATTGCCGGATCAGTCGGCGATGAAACATCACTCGACTGGACCATGGGAGCCGCAGAATCGGCATCGAACGAGGAGTCCTGCCAGTAGCGCGGCGGTGGTGGGGGCTCGGTTGGTCCACAGGCGGTTAATCCGATAAGGCAGGCTGCGGCGATATAGGGGAGAGGTTTTCGCATGGTGTTGGTCGTGGTTGGTTCGGGCTTGGTTTATCGCAGCATCAGATGTTTGAAAAGAATCATCAATTTTCGCGCTTTCGAAATATGATAGCGTTTTTCAAAAAGATGAAAACCATCATCGCGCATTTTATTTAGGAGCAGGCGGTAAATCTCCCCCATGATACGCGCTGGCAGCATCGCTCGTCGATCGATTGCCGGAAGCGCATTCGCCGCTTCCGCGAAAAAGGCCTCAGCCCGCGCCGCCTCATAATTCATCAACGCGATAAAGCGCTCATCATGCACCTGTGCTATGAGATCTGTTTCGCTATAATCAAAACGGGCAAGATCGGTCAGCGGCAGATAGATTCTGCCGCCGTTGGATAAATCTTCGCCGATGTCCCGCAGAATATTCGTCAACTGCAAGGCCCGCCCCAGCGCCACCGCATAGCGTTCGCATCCCGGATCGGTACAGCCGAAAATTCTGATTGAAACCAATCCCACGGCGCAGGCGACTTTCCAGACATAGTCGGATAGATCCTCCCAGGTCGCAAAACGCTGCGGGTGCAAGTCCATGCGGCAGCCATCGATGATTGCAATGAGCAGGTCGTTTGGAATGTTCTGGCGATCCCGCAGGGAAAGAACTTCCTGTTGGAGCTCATTCGGCGCATCGAATCCGTAAAGAATCCCGTTTTCCCAGTCGTCCAAGGATCTCGCGCGTTGCTCACTTGGGACTTCAGGATCATCTGCCAGATCGTCGATGGTTCGGCAGAAGGCATAGAAAACCATCATGTCCTCTCGTCGATCGGGCGAGAGAATGTGAAAGGCGAAAGCCAGATTCGACTTCGCCCTGCGGGTGATTTCCGAAGCGGCCGACATGGCGCTGGGTTAGTGAATCAATCCCCAATGACCGGTTGTGATTGGCCAGAGCGAAAATAGTGCGGGACCCACCAAATTGAATTCCTTCACAGTTCCCCAGTACCTCGAATCCAAAGAGTTGCCCGTATTGTCACCCAGCGCCGCATACTCCCTCATGCCTGGCCGGCCATCCGCCGCCAGCGAGAGTGTGGCGCCTTCGCCAGCGAGATACTGCGGCAGTTTTATCTCATTGTGCTTGGGTTCGGCTGGATCCGCGAGGTCGTAACCGTTAGGATTGATGTTATAAGTACCTTCTCCCCGAATGACCCTCTGGATGCCGGGTTCCTGAGCGATTTCCCCATTGATCAAAAGATTTGGAGACTGGATGGAAAGCGTGTCCCCTGGAATGCCGCACAGGCGCTTGATGTAATGGGATCCGGCACCCTGCTCGCCACTGCGCTTTTGAATCCCTTCGATATCGATCGTATTGAACACAAAAACCTCACCCCGATTCGGCTTGCGAAAATGATAGCTGAACTTATCGACTAGGACGAGATCTCCCGAATCAATTGTGCCTTCGCAAACAACCATTCCCTTCGGGATTAAGCCACCATGGTGGGCGGCATAAGCGATTACTTTTTCGAGACCCAGTTTGTAGGACGGACCTGTAGGTGCAGGCAATTGAAGCGACTCAGAATCCGAAAAGCGAATTTCCGAGCGGCTGAAAAAATGCATGAACTGAATGTCGACGATATCAAATCTGCCCTGACGTGTGACAGCAATGTGGCGGTCCCGGTCATTCACCACATGGATGTAATCTCTCCCTCGCAAAACTTTTTCGATCAATCGCTGGGGCAGACTCGGCCATTGATCCCGCTCAAGCGCCGTGCCGATGATGCCATTCAGTGTCGGCTGCATCGAGCCAGTCGGAATGCGGAAAGGTTGCAAATAGTAAGCCCGCAGTCCCAGCGCAATGACGATGGCGACAAACATCACCTCCACATTTTCTTCCAGCCAGCCCAGGGGTTTTTCATGGGGAAGGGAATTTTCACAAACCGCACGCACCTGCTTCGATGCCTCTTTGACCTTCGTCAGATCCTTCGATTGGATCGCATTCAGCAAATCCAGCCGTCGCGACTCAATTTCCGCCACACGATCCGGCTTGAGTAGGTCGCGTTTGTAATCGACGAACTTCCTAGCCCCCTTCACGAGCTGTTGCGCTTCCTTCTTCCACTTCGGCGTGAACATGGCCCAAGTCTCGCGTTAGATCCGCCTTACTGCAAGCGCGGAGCTTTGCGAGATTTGAAGAAGACCCCCAATTTCGTTTATTCGGCGCAATGCGCAAAAAGCCGGGTGCGAATTCTTGTTCCTTGAATCCCTGCTCCAAGCTGATTAAATCCGCGGCGTGAATCACGCTTATAGTCTTCTAGTGGTACTTTTGCTCTGTGCCTGTACGGGTCCTCGTGAAGCTCTTGTGGTCAAGCAATTTCAGCTGCGCGAGCAAGTGCCATTGGCCCCCGACGAGCCGATGACCCGAATGGAAAAGGAGCGCCGCTTGCACGGAGCCGTTACCCTGGCAGAACGACGCAACCGTTTGGGGCAGTACTTCGACCTGTTATGGAATGATCCAACGGGTGTGAATCAAGGTGATGTCGAGTTGGTCTTCGAATATCAGCAAGGCGCTTACGCCAGCTTGGTCAAGCGCAAGTCCCAAAAGTTCGCGGCATCAAGCGCATCGGGGACAGCTGAATTTGCCGTCACTGGTGATGATTTTTTCAGCGGAGGAAAGGTAGTCGCCTGGAAAGCAACGCTTCTACGTGGCAAACGAGTTGTCGCCACCCGCCAGTCTTACCTCTGGCAGTAAGCTTGCGAATTTCAAGATGGAAGGTTGACCAGAAGCTGCGCCCGCCCTTAGACTGCCACAGCCATTAGCAGTGAAGATTAAGGCTTTATTTATCTGTGAGTAAAGAATGCCCCATTTTAGTTGGAACCTTTGACGGATTCACTTGGATCCGTTGTGAAGGAAAGGGTTCGTTTTTAAATAGCCCTGTGGTCAAGGAGTTCTGCATTTCGCGAATGGATGCCGGAGAATCCTGCTTGGTCGTCGATTTAGAAGCATGCACGGGTATGGACTCCACATTCATGGGGACCCTAGCTGGAATGGCGGCGCGTCTGGCGTCCATGGATGGCGGAGTCATTCAAATCGCGGCTGCCGATGAGCGTAATCGGCGCTCACTCGAGGATTTAGGTCTGCATTTCCTGATGGAAATCGACCCCGCTCAGGCCGTCTGGTTGGCTACCATTGATACGATACGTGCCGGCTTAAAACCACCGCAGCCCATCATGCCGCAAAGCTCCGTGGAACGGACCCAGCTTGTTCTCGAATCCCACCGAGTTCTGTCCGCATCCAACGAAAAAAACACGGCCACTTTTTCCTCGGTCGTCACTTTGCTCGAAGTGGAGCTCGCCGAAAAACAAGCCAAGGCCTCGAAACCCGCAGAGGATTAAAGCCCGCTCCGATGCGTCTGAATGATTAACTTTTCCGAGATGCACGCTGTCGACTTTATTCCGCCCACAGTCGCGGCTCTTATTATCGTCGTTCTCTTGCTGGCACTTAGAAACCAGCGCCACAAAGCACGTCGTGCCAAGTTCCGCTTCGACACGCTTGAAGGGGAAGAGCAGCGCATGTTTGCCTTCCTTCATGAATTGGGCCTCTCAATCGAGAACGAGCCTTCTTCTTCGTTACTTTCTCGAATCATTGTTGACGGAATCGACAACGTCGTGGCGGCCTGTGGCGGTGCCATCTACTTCATCAGCCCCGATGGTCATTTTCTCAATCCCTCATACATTTCCGAAGCCTGCCCACCGCTGATCGGTATTCCCGTGGAAGTCCACAAAAAGGCCGAGCGCGACCCGAGAGCGCTTGAAAGCCACCTCCGCCTCTCCCGCATCGCAGTGGATGAAGGAATACTCGGCCATTGCTTGAGCATCGGTGAGGCCATCCACATTAAGGATGTGAAAAACCATCCTTCGTTCCGTGATGCTTTTATTGGCTATACGGACAACGTCTCCGTCTTAGTCTCTCCACTGCGACACGCGAAAAAAGACCTCGGCGTACTCGTGGTAGCCCGCCGCCACGAAAAAGGCAGTTTCACGGCCAATGACTTCGCCGTCTTTCGTTCCGCTGCCGAACAGTCCTCCTTTGCGATCGGCAATGCTCGCATTTACCGCGAAGCCCATGAAAAGCGCTCCATTGAGTTAGAACTGAAAAACGCCCGTGAAGTGCAGCGCATTCTCCTTCCGCAAAAAGACCCGGTCGTTGCCGGCTTTCGCATCAGCGGCACCAACTTGCCCGCCCGAATTATCAGTGGTGACTACTACGACTACATAGATCTCTCTGACCAAAAATTTGGCATCGCCATCGCTGATGTGTCAGGCAAAGGAGTTCCCGCCGGTTTGCTGATGGCCATGTGTCGCAGCGCTCTTCGCTCCGTCGCCGCTGGTATGGTCTCTCCCACTCAGGTGATGGCTGCCGTAAATCGCCAAGTCTTTCCAGATATCCGCGAGGATATGTTCATCAGCATGACTTACGGTATTCTTGATGCCGAAAATGGAAAACTCACTCTCGCCCGCGCGGGGCACGAACCAGCCCTTCTCTTCCGCAAAGAAACCGGCAAAGTCGAACTCCTGCGCTCGCCTGGCCTTGCCCTCGGCATTGATAGTGGATCGGTTTTTGAGCGCGTCACACGTGATCAAGAAATCGAACTGAAATCCGGTGACTGCGTCCTCTTCTACACCGACGGGGTTAAAGAAGCCCTTGATGCCCACGATGAAGAATTCGGGGTAGAGCGCATGTGTGAAACCTTCCGTATAGCTGCGCCCCTCGGCGCGGAGGGCATTCTATCTCAAATGCAAAGCGAACTTGGACGATTCACCGGCCAAGGACCGCAAATGGACGACATCACACTCGTAGCTATTGAGAAACGCTGAGGCTCGCCAGGCTTCGCTTGCAGCTCCAATCTTAAATGAGGAAGATTATTTGAGGTTAGCGATCGTCTGAAAGATGGCCGTGATCATCAAATAAGCCATGGTGCCAATGAGGCCAGCCATGACAATCAAAACGCTGGGCATGATCAGTGCCATGATTCTCTGCAAATCCTTATCCAGCTCCTTGTCATAGCGCTCGGCGGCGCGGCGCAGGGATTGGTCGATTTTGCCGGTTTGTTCGCCAACGGAGATCATGTCGATGAGCAGGGGCGGGAAGGCGCCGTTGCGGATCAGGGCTTTGGAGAAGGAGCGGCCGTCGCCAACTTGGCCGATGACTTTGTCGAGCTCGCCGCGGAGGCCGCGGTTTTGGGTGGCGTCGCGGGAGAGTTCGAGGGCGCGAAGTAGGGGCAGGCCGTTGCCGACGAGGTTGGCCATGGTTTCGAGGAACTGAACGTAGAACCGGCTGGTGATGACGGGGCCGACGAGCGGGAGCTTGAGTTTCATCCGATCCCAAGCGGGCTTGTTGGCGTCGTTGTCCTTCCAAGCTTTGAAGAGGATGCCCGCGGCGATGAGGGTGATCAGGATGACGATCCACCATTTGCTGATGAAGGCGGAGGCACCGATGAGGATGGCGGCTCCGAGGGGCATTTTGCCGCCGCTGCTGTGGATCAGGGCGGTGAGCTGCGGAATGAGGACGGTGATGAAAACGATAGAAACGCCGATGCCCGCGAGCACAAGGAAGGCGGGGTAGATCATCGCGAGGATGAGGCGGGCCTGGAGCTCGGCGAGGGTTTTGAGGTAGTGGGCTTGGCGCTTGAGGATGTCGTCGAGCGCGCCGGATGCCTCGCCAGCGGCGGCAAGCGAGCAATAGAGCGGGCCGAAGCTGGGGCTGACTTTTTTCAGCGCGACGGAGAAGTTGACGCCATCTCGGACGATTTGGCGGATCTTGAAGGAGACGGCCTTGAGGTTGCCGAGTTCTTGGCGGTTTTCCATCGACTTGAGGGCGGGCTCCAGCTGGAGGCCAGCGCTGAGCATGTCGGAAAGTTCTTCGGTGAAGAGCACGACTTCCTGACGCTTCAGCTTGATCGGGCCATCGGGGATGGCGGCTTCTTTGGCTTCGGCCTTGTCGTCCGCCTTGGCTTTGCCGCTGGTCTGTTTGGCCGAGGCTGCGGCCGCCGTTTCCTTGAGACTGACGGGCTGGAGACCTTTGCGGTCGAGCACGCGCAAGGCTTCGGGACGGTCCGCGGCGTCGATTTCGCCGGTGGTGACGGATCCGTTAGCGGCGAGAGCTTTGTAGGCGAAGAGAGGCATGGTGAATTTGAAATTTCAAATTTGAGATCTCAACTTCATTCGCCGCCGCCGATGTCGGAGGAGGTGACGGAAATGACTTCTTCGATGGTGGTTTCGCCTTTCATCACCTTGTGCCAGCCGTATTCGCGCATTGGGACGTAGCCGTCGCGGACGGCTTGGGCGCGGAGTTCGACGGCTTGGGCGCGGTGGACGACGAGTTCCTGCATCGCTTGGGTGAGCAGGATGATTTCGTAGATGGCGAGACGGCCGGAGAAGCCGGTCATACGGCAGCGGTCGCAGCCTTTCGGGGAATAGACTTGGCCGTTGAGCTCGGGTGGCACGCCGAGGTTGCGAAGGTCTTGGGGGCTGACTTCGCGCGGAGTTTTGCAGTGCGGGCAGAGGCGGCGGACCAGCCGTTGGGCGAGGAACGCACGGACGGCGGCGGAAACGAGGAAGGGTTCCACACCCATGTCGATGAGTCGGCTGATGCCGCCCATGGCATCGTTGGTGTGGAGGGTGGAGAAGACCAAGTGGCCCGTGAGCGAGGCGCGGATGGCGATTTCCGCCGTCTCAAGGTCGCGGATTTCCCCGATCATGACGATGTTCGGGTCGGCGCGGAGGATCGAGCGCAGGGCGGTGGCGAAGGTCAGGCCGATCTCGTTTTTCACGGCGATCTGCATGACGCCGACGAGTTTGTTTTCCACGGGGTCTTCGACGGTGACGATGCGCCGCTCGGGGTGGTTCACTTCGGTGAGGAAGGAATAGAGGCTGGTGGATTTGCCCGATCCGGTCGGGCCGGTGATCAGGATGATGCCGTTGGGCAGGTGCAGCAGCGACTCGATCTTCTTGAGAACGAACGGCTCCATGCCGAGTTTGGCGATGTTGAACTTCTCTTGGTTGAGAAGACGCAGTGAAACACTTTCGCCCTCGACCGTGGGCACGGTGGCGACCCGGACGTCGATGGTCGCGCCTTCGAACTGGAGGTTGATCCGACCATCTTGGGGCACGCGGCGCTCGGCGATGTCGAGGCGGGCCATGATTTTGAGACGAGCGATGACAGAACTTTGCAGCGCCTTGATCTTTTCCGGCACTGCGATCTCGACCAAGCGACCGTCGATACGGTAGCGAATGCGGAGATTGGTGCTCAAAGGCTCGACGTGAATATCGGTGGCGCGCTGGTCGAGCGCCTCGCGGATGATCTGGTTGACGAATTTGACGACGCTGGCCTCTTCATCATCATCTTGGTCGATGACGTTGGCTTCGTCTTCGCCGTGTTCCAAGTGGTCGTAATCGAAATCGCGGCCTTCGAGGATTTGCTCGAACGTGTCGGCTCCGACCCCGTAGAGGCGGCGCAGCGCTTCGTGCAGGCGCTTGCGGGAGGCCATGCACCAGTCGATCGGCAGTTCGAGTTCCTGGGCCGCGGCTTGGCGGGCGATGAGATTGAAGGGGTCGAAAGTGACGAGTTTCAAGCGCTTGTGGTGGCCATCGCCTGTGATGGCGACGGGCAGCAGACGGTGGCGCAGCGCCAGACGCGGACCGCAGGCTTCACGCAAGGGCAGGGGAACTTCCGCCATCGGGATGCTATCCAGCCACTCGATGCCGAGATCGTGCGCGAGTTCGCGTAGGTAGCTTTCTTCGTCGACGACATCCGCGTCCAATATGTCGTCGATGGCCGAGCGTTGGCGTTGGGCAGAAGTCCGCAGGACTTCCGTGAGAGCGGGAATGTCCTCGCAACCGATGCGACGGGCGGGTTCGATCAAAAGCTGGGTCATGAGCGGCTACTTACTGCTAAATAAATGCCTCACGAGCGCGATCTTGTCTCCTCAATTTCACCAAATCAACTAAAGTCGGAACTCATCCTCCCAAAAAAAGACCCGACTCCCCTTAAAAGGAGAATCGGGCGCTTTTTTTAAAACGTATAACAGGAATCGTCTAATTACCAACGGCCACCGCCACCGCCACTTGGACGGGATTCTTTTGGTTCGGATGCGTTGACGCGGAGAGCACGACCGTTGTAGTCGTGATCATTGAGAGCCTCGATGGCTGCATTCAACTGAGTTTGGTCGCCGAGCGTGACGAAAGCAAATCCCTTGGATTGTCCGGTTTCACGGTCAGTGATGATTTTTACCCGTTCGACGGGTCCAAAAGCGGCGAAGAGGCCAGTAACGTCTCCTTCTGTAGCAGTGTATGGCAAATTGCCCACGTAGATATCCATATAATTCAATTCTGATGACGCCATTGTGTTTTAGCACATTTTTTGCAATCAAGGCGTCACCGATTTAACAAAAAAACGATCGAGCAAGCTTTGTTGCCGTTCAATCGAACTGATTTTTAGGCTGGCTTGAATCGAAATTGCAAGAATTCATTTTTATCATGCGCCTAAAATGTGCACCGAAAAACCAGGAGCACAGAACTTTTTTAGTTTTTAGCGGACTTGGGATCCAGCGAATCGCGCAAACCATCACCTAAAAAATTGAGGGCAAATAGTGTGCTGGCGAAAAAAAAGGACGGGAAAAACAGCATCAGCCAGCTGGTTTCCATGCGATCCGCTCCCTCTTTGATTAAAATTCCCCATGAGCTATTCGGCGGTTTCACCCCCAGACCAAGAAAAGACAGGACGCTTTCTAGCAGCATAATCCCTGGCACGGCGAGAGTGGTGTAGATAATGATGGGCCCAATAACGTTCGGTAGAATATGGCGAAACAAAATCCGCGAACGGCCCAAGCCGAGCGAAACCGCGGCCTCCACGAAATCCTGCTTTTTCACCGCCATCACTTGGGCGCGAACAATCCGCGCGATCGTCAGCCAGCCAATGGCGCCGATCGCTATGAACAAGGGAATTAGCGTGGTGATCGGGGCAACACGATTCCGCTCAAATCCGGTCACTCGGATGACCCATTCGGTGAATTCGAAAGCCGGCTTATCCATAACCAAGGCGAAAAGGATCACCAACACCAGAAAGGGTAGAGAGAACAAAATATCCACGAAACGCATCAGAAGGTCGTCGACTTTGCCGCCTGCATAGCCCGCTACCGCTCCATAAACCACGCCGATACAGACGGCCACGGCGGTCGCCACCAGTCCAACCAGCAAGGAAACTTGCCCTCCGTAAAGCACCCGTGAAAAAAGATCGCGCCCCAACGAATCGGTCCCAAACCAGTGTTCACCCGATGGTGCGGCGGCGACATTCCCGAGATTGATCACCGTCGGGCTTTTCACAAACGGCAGCAAGGGACCGATGAAGCAGAGCAGCAAAATTACAACAATAACCAGAAGGCTCACGATCGCCGGGCGGTTGCGAGACAGGCGATGCCAGGCGTCCTTCCACAGTGAAGTACCTTTTGTAGTCGGGATCATGCGTTGCGCAGTCTTGGGTTAAGGGCGATTTGTGCGAGATCGGCAAGAAGATTGGCACCAACGATCAGAAAGCCATAAAAGAGGACGAGTCCTTGAATCAGAAAGAACTCGCGGTCTGTGGCAGCGTTGACGAAATGTTGGCCCATGCCGGGAACTTGAAAAATCGTCTCAATGACAAACGATCCTGAAATCATTCCTGCAAAGGCTGGGCCAATGAAGGCCACCGCTGGGATTAGCCCGCCCCGCAGAGCATGGCGAATGACGATCCGCGACTCCGACGCTCCCTTGGCGCGGGCCGTTCGAATATAGTCTTGGGACAGTACTTCTAACATCCCGCCGCGGGCTAAGCGCGCGAGATAGGCCGCATTGACTAGGCCGAGAGTCACCGAGGGCAAGATCCAGTCGCTCATCGACGACCAACCTGCGACGTTGAGAGATTTCAACCCCAAACCCGCAGTCGCCGCCAGCAACGGCCCGATGACAAAACTTGGTAGGCAAATGCCGGTCATCGCGGCGGCTAAACACGCGAAATCCACACAGGTGTTTTGCCGAACTGCGGCGATAACGCCGGCAGGAATCCCAATGATCAAAGCAATCCCGATCGATAAAATACCGAGTCCTAATGAGACGGGAAATGAATCGGCGATGATTTCGGAGACTTTGACCCCGTCTTTTTTGATCAGATCGCCTAGGTCATGATCAATGACTAGATTCTTGAGGTAGCGAACATACTGAACGGGCAGTGGTTGATCCAGACCTGTGTACTCCTTCATGCGCTTGAGCACGTGCGCTGGGATCGCCTTCTCCTCGACGTAGGGGCTGCCTGGCATAGCGCGGACGAGAAAAAACGTCAGGGTAACTAGAACGAACAAGGTCAGAATTCCCTGACCGAGACGACTTATGATGAGACGAATCATAACAAGGAATCAGCGCCCTGGAACGAGGCGAATGAACTGGTAAGGGTTGTTTGCAAGCAGAAGAGGATTCCAGCCTTCGACGGATGGATGGACGAGATAATTGCGTGCCTGCCATGCAACAAGCAACACGGGGGCGTCCTCCACAAGAATCGATTCTGCTTGGTGGAGAAGCTCAAAGCGGCGACTGCTATCGGTTTCTTGGAAGGACCGCTGGAGCTGATTGACGAACGTAGGATTCTCCCAACCAGTGTTGTTGTTTCCATTTCCGGGCGTCCACATTTCTAGAAACGTGAGAGGGTCAAGATAGTCACCGATCCACCCGGCAGCGGCGATATCGTAGTCGAGTTCTTGAGTGGCGACGAGGTAGGCGTTCCATTCCTTATTCTCAATCTCGACCTCCACACCCAGTGTTTCGCGCCACATTGCCTGAACGGCTTGGGCAAGTGTGGCTGCGGTTTCACGACTGGCGATCAGAACCTTCAGCCGCGGAAATCCTTTCCCTCCAGGATAGCCCGCCTCAGCGAGCAGACGCTGAGCTTTGCTCTTATCGAAACCCGCGAGGTGGGGTGGATCGTAGCTCCCCATGGGTGGAGTCATGGCGTAGGCCGGCCTGTAGCCGCGAAAGACGTGGTCGCAAATCGCTTGGCGATCGATGGCGAAACTCAGTGCCTGACGCACTCGCACGTCATCGAGCGGTTTGCGTGTGGTGTTATATCGGTAGAAAATTGTGCCGACGTAGGGTTCCTGCCGGAGCGCCGCTGGGGTCTTCTTTTTCATCAGATCGACCACCTCAGGGGTGGCCGCATAAGTCAGGTGGAGCTGACCATCGCGAAACATGCGGGCCTCCGTGTAGTAATTAGTGATGGGTAGAAACCGAATGCCATTAAGAATGACATGGGCCGCATTCCAATAATGGGGATTCCGCTCCACCTCGATGTGATCATTGCGCCGCCATGATTTGAGCCGATAAGGCCCATTCCCGACGATGTTTTCCGGGCGAGTCCACAGGTTTCCGCGCTGCCCGATTTTTCCATATTTCAGCACGACGTGCCGTGGCAATGCAGTCCAAGTATAGTGTTTAAGAATCTCCCGAAAGTAAGGGGTTGGGCCGCGCAAGGTTAGGCGCAGCGTAAATTCATCAATAACCTCAACTCCAACCGTCGAAAAATCACGGGTCTTTCCTTTGTTAAAGTTTTCTGCCCCTTTGAGGAAATAGAGCATCTCGGCATACTTTGCGCCGAGTTCCGGTGTGAGCAGTCGCTCATAGGCAAACGCGAAATCGTGCGCGGTGACGGGTACGCCGTCGGACCATTTGCCATCTGGCCTCAACTTCGCCGTCCAGATGGTGGCATTTGCATCTGGCGTCACCTCAAGCGCCGCACCGCCTGGGGCTGCTGTATCACTTTGAGGATCGCTGATGACCAACCCCTCGAACAAGGCCCTCAGAATATTCGCCTCAATCACGCCTGAGACGATGTGCGGATCGAGCCCCTTTGGTTCATTGGAATTTCCTACCAGCAGGATTCCATCGCGGGTGGCCCGCTCCACTTGGGTTTCCCTTTGGCAGGAACCCAGCAGCAAGTAACACGGTGCGAAAATCATCAACCAGCAGCGAAGCATCACGTTGCAAACTATGGCGGCGTCGCTCAAAAATGCAGGTGAATTCTTAGGAAATCGAATTTTCAGCGCGATCCAACGTGGAGGCCGAGGAATGCTGATGCTTGCATGCTGTCAGTAGTCTGCTAGAAGATCGGGTGTCAATCTTGTGAAAAGCTATTTCCTTAGACGCTTGCTGCTGATTCCGCCCACTCTGATCGGTATCACACTGCTCGTCTTCACGATCACCCGATTCGTGCCTGGCGGGCCTCTCGATCGCATGCTTCAAGAGGCATCGCGCGGTGCAGACCAAGGAGGCAAGCCCTCAGCCTCAAATCAATCGCAAGGCGGTCTTAGTGAAGAGCAGTTGGAGGAACTCGAAGAACAGTTTGGCCTCGATAAGCCGGTTCTCATCGCCTACGGGCAGTGGTTGGGCATCGCGGCGCGTGAGGTGCAAATTTCAAAAGGTGAATATGGGGATCGGGGCGATGAAATGATCGGCAGCGAAATTGACCCGACTACCACCGCGATCGTGGTCTTGCGCAGTGATGGGCGGGCGGTGCGGGCGACACGGAAAAACGATGCGGTAGTTACTGCCGTTTTCGCGGATACCGGGAAGCCTATTGCGAACGAAGGCTGGAAAACCCGCTATGAGACGGGAAAAGATCGCCAAGCCCGCTACCAACGTAGAAATAGCGCCAAGGAGAAACCTCCCAGGTATTTGCCGAGGGTGGTTATCTATCAGACACGCTTTTCGGGGCTTCTCCAAGGGAATCTCGGCCGCTCGACGGTTTACAACGATCCCGTGCACGAGATGATCTTGGCGCGGATGCCGATCGCCTCCTACTTCGGGCTGCTCACGGCCTTCATCACTTACGCGGTTTGTCTGCCGCTGGGAGTCTTGAAGGCGCTGAAACACCGGACCTTCATCGACACTTCCAGCTCGGTGCTGATTTTCTTGGGCTACTCGATTCCAGGATTCGCGCTCGGGGCGATCCTTTTAGTTCACCTAGGTGCACGGATGAATCTTTTCCCGCTCTTTGGCCTTACCAGTTCCAACTTTGATCAACTCGACCAGTGGTCGAAGATCAAAGACATCGCCCATCACACCGTCCTGCCGCTGATTTGCTATGTGATCGGGGAGTTCGCAATGCTGACCATGCTTACCAAAAATAGCCTGATGGACAACCTAGCCGCCGACTATGTGCGAACCGCCGTGGCTAAAGGAGTGAGCTTCCCCAGAGCCGTCTTTGGTCATGCATTTCGCAATTCCATGATCCCGATCGCTACAAGCCTAGGCGGACTTGTCGCCATTTTTATTAGCGGTTCGATGTTGGTCGAGACGGTTTTTGACATCCAAGGCTTTGGTTTGCTGCAATATCAAGCGGTGATCGCCCGTGATGTGCCCGTGATCATGGGTACCCTGACCATTGCGGCCTTTCTTATGTTGATCGGCCAAGTGATTTCCGACCTCATCGTGGCCATGGTCGATCCACGCATCAAATTCGAATAATGATGAGACTTATTGGAACGATCAGCATCTTGCTGGGTGCACTCGCCGCCATCGGCGAGCGCATGCACCTCGCCTTTCCTACGGCGAGATGGTTTTTTGAGGTGAGTCCTGCGACACCTTGGTTTGGCTGGCTGTGCGTAGCTCTGTCTATAGTGGGCGGGCTGACGATGATCGTGATCTCATTCACCGCAGGACCTCGCAACCCCATCACCACCCGCCGCATCCGCCGTTTTTGTGAAATCAAACGCGGCTACTATTCGCTCATCTTTCTGCTCGCACTCGGTGGTGTCGCCGCGCTGGACCAAGCGGTTGTCGGCAAGCGCGCGCTCGCTGTTCGCTATGATGGGAAATGGACTTACCCTGCCTTTTTACCAACCGACCTCAAAAACAAAGACTTTGGGGTAGGGGGCGCGACCGCGGAAGCCCCTGCCGACTATCGCAAACTGAAACGCGCCTGGCATGGATCCAAAGAAAACCGAGTGATTATGCCGCTCGTCCCTTATGATCCGACGAGCGACACGCTACCGCCCCGCTCGCGAAAACTCTGGGAGCGCGAGGGCGTATTTTACGAAACCAGCAGCAAACCCTATTCGGGACTCGCGGCTCAATACTTTGAAACGGCAGAGTCGAAAATGCACCTCCGATTCACCATGCGTGAAGGTGTGCGCTCCGGCCCCGCCGATGGATGGGACGCCGCAGGCAGGCCAGTATATAGCGCAGACTATCTTGGAGGACGGCTCGTCTCGGATCGCTATATGGGGGAAGGCAGCAAAGAGGCATTCCTAGCCCAGCACAGCAGTGAATTGCGAGCGGTCAAATATCATCCCGCGCCACCCATTCCCGAAGAGGGAAACTGGTTGGGCACCACCTCGCAGGGCTATGATGTGCTGGCCTATCTCTATGGCGGTCTTCAAATCAATTTCAAGGCCGCGCTCATTTACTTACCCGTCGTCTATCTCATTGGCATCACCTTGGGGATGATGATGGGGTATTTTGGTGGCTGGTTTGACATGGTCACGCAACGACTGATCGAGATTTTTTCGAATATGCCATTTCTCTTCATCGTCATCATTTTTTCAAACCTAGTTCCCGATCAATTCAAGGGCTTGCCCGTTATTCTGACCATCCTCGTCGCCTTTGGCTGGATGGGTATGACATTCATCATGCGAACGGCGGCCTACCGCGATAAAGAGCGCGATTACATTTCTGCGGCAAAGGTTCTCGGTGCCGGCACCCCGCGGATTTTGTTCCACCATCTGTTGCCCAACACCGTGGCCATCATCGTCACCCTTATTCCCTTCACGGTCACGGGGCTGGTATTTTCGCTAACATCCCTCGACTACCTTGGATTCGGGCTTCCTCCGGAATATGCGACTTGGGGCCGACTGCTCAATGATGGCCTCTCCAATCTTTCCGCGCCGTGGCTCGTGAGCTCGACCTTTGTCGTGCTCGTCGGACTGCTGATTTTGATCACCTTTGTCGGAGAGGCCGTCCGCGAAGCCTTCGATCCGAAAAAATTCACCTACTATCGCTGATGCGCCAACTGCTGACCATCTGGGCTTCTCTTGCGCTGGCTGCCTGCGCCTTGCTCGCGACTGGCTGCCGGCACGAAACTCGCGAAGCCTCGCGGAAACTCGAGTTCGATGCCTTTGTTCCGATTTACAATCGCCACATCAAAAACTGGCTACTCGATCAACAAGCCGCCACCGAGAAGGAAGTCGCCCGCGTCTCCGCAGAACTCGCGACCGCCCAAGGCGAGACAAAATCCGCCCTCGCCATTCGTAGTGAGGCTCTCCGCTTGGATCAGGAAAAATGGAGATTCCGCCTCACGCTCGGAGATTTTCTGAAAATGGGCACTCCTGCGGAAGTCCCTTCGGATTTGGTTTGGAGCAACGGCATGAATCAGCCCGAAATCGGCGATCCCTCCGCCAAAAAAGGCGGGGTATTCCGCCGCTCCATCCCGAGCTTCCCGCCGACGATCCGCCCTTTTGGTGAAAACTCGAACAATTCGTTCCGAGGCGATCTTTACGACACCATCGAAATGCCCATGGTCAACTTCCATCCAGAAACGATGGAGATGATTCCCGGACTCGCCAAGGAATGGGCAACCTCTGCCGATGGTCGAACGATTTATTTCCGGCTCGATCCAGAGGCCCGCTACTCCGACGGAGTCCAGATCAAGGCCAAGGACTTCCTGATTTCGGTCTATCTCCACGTCTCCGATAACATCGTCAACCCATACTCCAAGCAGTACTATCGTGAGAACATCGCCCAGATTGCGATCTACGATGACCTCACCGTTTCCGTCTCACTGCCTGAAGCCAAAATCTATGCTCCCGCCGTTGCCGGGTCCATCACCCCGGCACCGCCACACTTTTACTCCGAATACGGCCCTGACTATACCGAGCGCTATCAGTGGCGATTCCCTCCCACGACTGGCGCTTATGAAGTGCTGCCGAAAGACATCATCAAAGGCGTATCCATTACCCAAACCCGTGTCAAAAATTGGTGGGCGAAAGATCGGAGATACTACCGCTATCGTTTCAACCCAGACAAGTTGGTCCACACCGTTATCCGCGACGATTCCAAGGCCTTCGAGCTTTTCCGCGCGGGCGAACTCGACACGTTCCTTCTTACCCAGCCGCAGCTATGGTACGAAAAGTCCGAGATGGAACCCGTCTACAAGGGTTATATTGAGCGCGTCACTTTCTACAACCGCTACCCCAAAATTCCTCGTGGACTCTATCTGAATGTTAGCAAGCCACCCTTGAATGATCTTAACGTCCGCATCGGCATCCAGCACGCGATGAACTGGCAAAAAGTCATCGATGTCATGTTCCGCGGCGATTACCAGCGACTCAATTCCTTCAACGAGGGTTACGTCACGTTCAGTGATCCATCCATCGTCGCACGGCCCTTTTCCATTCCTGCCGCCCGCGCCGCTTTCAATCACGCAGGGTTCACCCAAGAAGGAACCGATGGAATTCTCGCGAAAACCGATGGGACCCGACTTTCGGTGTCCGCCACCTACCCCGCCATGCCACAGATCGACCGAATCTTCGCGATTCTGCGTGAAGAGGCAAAAGCCTGTGGCTTTGAGCTGAGGCTCGACGGACTTGAGCCGACCGTCTTCTACAAAAAAATGATGCAGAAACAGCACGAAATGGTGTTCAGCAGCTGGCTGATTGGCCCGCCTCTTCCCGATTTCCATCAATTTCTGCACTCCTCAAATGCCATTGACGAAAATGGCAATCTGAAACCCCAAACCAACAATACCTTCGCCTGGCACCGGGCCGATACCGACATGCTCAGCGAAAAGGTCCGCACGGCGCGGACGGCGGAAGAACTCAAGGACGCTGCATGGAAGCTTCAAAAGATCATGCACGACGAGGCGATTTTTGTCCCTGGATATTCGGTGGACTTCATCCGTGTCGGGTCCTGGCGCTGGGTGAAGTGGCCAAACTGCGCAAACACCCACTTCAGCCCCCCCATCGTCTTTGATCCCCATGAGGTTTTCGTGTTCTGGATCGACGACCAAGTAAAAGCCGAAACTCAGGCGGCCCGTCGCTTCGGGAAATCCTTTCCTGAGTCGACTCGCACCATCGAAGACTACCGAGCGAAGAAAACCCAGTCGATGCAGCCAACCCAGAAAGAGGCCGACCCGCCATGACTCCCGAAACGGAACCTATCCTCAAAGTCGACAAGCTCATCACGTCCTTCGAAACGGATCGGGGCTTACTTCGCGCCGTCGATCAGGTGTCATTCACCGTGCCCGCCGGAAAAACCGTTGGCATTGTTGGCGAGTCGGGCTGTGGCAAAAGCGTGACGGCCATGTCGATCGTCCGCCTGCTCCCGCAGCCTGCGGGGAAGATCCTCGGGGGTCACATTCACTTCAAGGGGCTAGACTTAGTCCAGGCCAGCGACGCCGAGATTCAAAAAATCCGCGGCCGCGAGATCGGCGTCATCTTCCAAGAACCGATGGCCGCGCTCAATCCCGTGCAACGGATCGGCCAGCAAGTCGCCGAAGTTTTTCGCACCCACCAAAACATCTCCAAAAAAGACGCTTGGGCCGCCGCCACCGAGATGCTCGCACACGTCCGCATTCCAGCCCCAGAAAAGCGAATGATGGACTACCCTTACCATCTATCAGGTGGCATGCGCCAGCGTGTCGTCATCGCCATGGCCCTCGCCTGCCGCCCATCACTCATTATCGCCGACGAACCGACGACCGCACTCGACGTGACGGTGCAAGCGCAGATTCTGGATCTGATGGCGAGGCTTCAGGCGGAAATGAACATGTCCTCGATCCTCATCACCCACGACCTCGGTGTGATTGCTGAAAACTGTGACGAGGTCATCGTCATGTATGCTGGACGCGTCGTGGAGCAAGCGAGCGCCAAGGAGCTCTTCGCGAATCCGCTTCACGCCTATACCCGGGGATTGCTCCACTCGATCCCAACACTCAGCACACCTTCCAAATCCCTCCTCAACACCATTCCAGGAATGGTCGCCTCCCTAGCGGATTACTCACACGGTTGCCGCTTTTGCCAACGTCTGGGCCGTAGCAACCTTGGCCCACGCGAGCGGCCAATTTTCGCCGAAGTCTCACCCAATCACTGGGTGGAAACCTGCCCGCTTTGCACGGCAAACACCGAACATTGACGGCGCCCTGCCCGTCGCGGGACGGGAACAACGAGCGAGTCGTGGGCGGAAAGATGGCGAAGAGCGGTTTTTTGACGCGCTGGCGGATGGGTGATTCTTGGTTGAAAGTCTCTTAGAATTCGGCTATTGTTGGGACGTTTCATTTTGGCGAAGTGCTCATCGTTATCCAGAAAACGGCCATGTTTCATATCATCTACATCAGCTATGCAGTCACCCCATTCAGCCAGCTGGAACTGGAGGATCTTCTCGCGAAGGCGCGGAAGCATAATTTGGAGGTCGGCATCACAGGGATCTTGTTCTATCGCAATGGTAACTTTCTCCAAGTGATTGAGGGCGAGGAATCCGCGGTTAAGGCTTTGTATGCGAGTATTCGTCGGGACCTGCGCCACCGTGTAGTCATCACCCTCTTCGAGGAGCCGATGGCCGCGAGGGAATTTGCGGATTGGTCAATGGCGTTCCGCGATCTCGACCGGAATCCCGAGCAAATTCCGGAGGGTTTTAATGACCTTTTTAACCAGAATATCGCGAATATGGATTTGATGGCTTTTTCCTCAAAGGTTCGGGTTTTCATCTCTGAGATGTGCGATCTCTAAGTCCCATCCCTGCGGGAGCGACTGGGGGGCGCCGTGGGTCGGGCGGAACACCACGAAGCGCGGTGCGGCACTGATTTGGGGATGGGCGTCGTCGTTGGTGAGGCGCTGCCATTGCATCATCGAGGCCTTAATATAGCGGGTGCCTGCGGAAACGGTGGCCATCGAAAGGTCGGCAGATTGCAATCTGCGCGATGAATCGGTAATTTTGCAACCATCCGTCACCCTGCAAGTATGATGATCGGCAGGAAGATTCGGCACCAGCATTGGGGCGAGGCTTTAAGCAGATGGTGGTTTCAGCTTGGCGCGGAACTTGCGAAGAGGGTATCATATTCCCCCCACCGTCAAATCAATCACTCCTCCAAGCCGGCTTCGGGCCGTCCATTCTTCCTTGCGAACTTCATCGCTGTTTTAGCTTCAAACCCACAAAAATATGAGCATTGGAACCATTCTCCTCATCATTTTCATCCTCGCACTTGTTGGAGTCTTCCCCACGTGGGGACACAGTAAGAGCTGGGGTTACGCACCCAGCGGAGTTTTGGGATTTGTCGTGCTGATTCTGATTATCTTACTACTTCTTGGCAGAATATAGAAACTCCGAAAGGAATCTGTTAGTTTTCGCCAATGGTTTAAAAATTTGGTGCGTCTCGCGGAATCGGTGATGGATAACGATCTGTTCGTTGCCCATGCCGAACTCTAAACGTTTCCCGCATGCCATGAAAAAAAATCGCCATCAGTCCCTTCAACGGACATGCGGGTCTTGGACACATGCTCTGGAAATCAGTGATAGGGGGGGCGCGAGCAGCATGCACACGGGTGAGCTGTACTTCCGAAGTCTTTTGACAATGGCTGCCGCTGACATGTCATTGATCGCCGATCAGGAGATGCTACTGAAAATAAAATAGATCATCTGATCACATCTACCCCCTTTATCCCGCTCTCCGAATCGTCCTCCTGCTTCCCGATCAGAGATTGCGACATTGGCTTCGCTGTATTCGCTTAAAAAACCTTTGGTTTGTCGGTACTCTGGAGTATTTTAGGGGTGGTCATTTTTTCATACCCCCCGCATGCAGCCCCATTCACCTCAGCCCAAGTCCACCTCTATGAGCCAGCCATGGATTCACGAGCGGCGCATTTTGGAGCAGCTTGTCACGCTGCGTGCCGAGGTGCTAAAGGAGGCCACTGACCTGCTCGAGGGCTGGCGGCCTCATATCCGCAAAGTCAGCTACCATTATAGTGCCTTCAATGCGGCGTGTTACCTCGCCTTGCGCCGCCGCGATTTGCGCCCCCTTCAAAAATCCCTCGTGCCTTTGGGGCTCTCATCGTTAGGCCGCTGCGAAGGCCACGTCTTGGCCAGTCTGGACGCGGTGATCACGGCTCTGGCGGCGATCTGCCACGCGCCGGCCGGATCCTTGCCGGAACGACCTTCCCTCAAGCATTTTACCCGGGCGAATCAAATTCTCGAAAAGCACACTCGTCTGCTTCTTCCCAGGCCAGCGACCCAACGACGGGTGCGAATTATGGTGACCCTGCCAGTCGAATCGGCGACCGACTATCGGTGGATGCGTGACATCATCAATAGAGGCGTTGACTGCGTGCGCATCAACTGCGCCCTTAATACGCGTAAAGAGTGGCTCGCTATGATCCGAAAAGTCCGCCGCGCGGAACGGGAAACCGGTCATCATTGCGCGGTTCTTATGGATCTGTGTGGCCCGCGTGCGCGGGTGGACGAGGTGCGAATGGTTGATCCCGCCCGACGGGTGCGTCGGGGCGATCGCATCGGGTTTGCCAATAAGTTTGATCTCGGTAGCCAAGCTCTTCCCCTTCAAGCCATCTGCTCGATGCCGCAAGTATTAGAAAAGCTGCGCCCAGGAGCAACCGTGTGGATGAACGAGGGGCGTATTGGCACGAAAGTGGTTTCCAAAAGTGAGCTCGGCTTGGAGTTGGAAGTATTTCAAGCGCGCGAAAAAGGCGAAAAATTTCATGCGGACATGGGCCTGAATTTCCCAGATTCAGATCTACAGGCCCCGCCACTCACCCCAAAGGATCTGACAGACTTGGATTTCATTTGCAAACACGCAGACACGGTGGGCTACTCATTCGTTGAGGAGCCAAGCGACATGGATATCCTAGCCAGAGAGATCGAGCTACGGAGTTTACTGCGGGGAAAACTGAAACCCTTGGGAGTGGTCGCCAAAATCGAGACCGAGCGCGCAGTCCGCAATCTCCCCGGCCTGATCATGCGCGGTGCCGGCCGCGCCCCTTTTGGAGTCATGATTGCACGCGGCGACCTCGCAGTGGAGATCGGTTACCTTCGCATTGCCGAGATTCAAGAGGAGATTCTGTGGATTTGTGAAGCTGCGCATGTTCCGGTAATCTGGGCCACTCAAGTATTGGAGACCTTCGCTAAGAAAGGCCTTCCTTCTCGCGCCGAGATCACCGATGCCGCGATGTCTGAACGGGCTGAATGCGTCATGCTCAACAAGGGTCCGTTCATCCCTGAGGTGGTCTCGATTCTCAGTGAAATTTTGGTGCGCATGCAGGCCCACCAGTGGAAAAAAACCGCCACCTTCCGTGCACTGCGATCTTGGAACTATCTCTGGCACCCGGTCGGTCAACGACGCCGCCCCGCTGTCGTTCAGCCCCCGAGAAAGTCCGGCGAAAAGCGATTGCGGAGCCAAGTAAGGATTACGACTCCATGCCGCCACGTTTCGCCACGGCGCCTCGATGCTCAGACCGCGCGATCTTGAAGGGCTCCGGCAAAACAAGCGATTCGATGATTATCTCGCGGTTGAGATGATGGAGCGAAATCTTCGGTAGCGATCCTGCGCTTACCAAAGCATCGAAATGACCCAGCAGCGCAGTGACCATTTTTTCCGTTACCCGGCCCAGCCATTGGCCTTCACCCAAAATAAATCTTTTCGCATTCAGATGTATGGTAAATAACACGTTCACAATTGTTGTAAACTATAGATGACACTTTATTCAATTTTATGTATTGTATTAAAATACGAGTGCTTGACTGAATAATGCATTGATCCTAAATTGAAATTGTCGTGAATCCATCCAAATATTTTAAGAAAAAAGTATTTTCAAAATTATTTATTACGAGTAATTATCAATGTTTTGAATTATTGCCTGATCGAAAATTGGTTCCAGCAAAATTGGAACAGGATTGCGAGTTTCGGGAGATATTTTATGCTGAACTCTGTGAATTATCGCGTAGCGTGGAATACGATATAAGTCTCGATTTTGTCGAGTTGGCAAAAGAGCGCGGTGATCGCGGTTTTGGTGTATTTACAAAAAAAGAAATGCTTGGTTATTGCTTTTTCACCAAAACGTCACCCGTGGCGATTGATGAACAATGGAAGTTTAAAATCCCTGAAGGTGTTTTATACATCTTCAAAATGATGGTTTGTGATAAACACAGAGGCAAAGGAATCGGCGGGATCATTTTAAGAAGCGCCTTACAAAC